>JAFGEI010000122.1 GCA_016931695.1 Anaerolineae bacterium
GAGAAGAGTTTCTTCCGGGGGGCTCCGCCCCCCGGCCCCCCCGCCGCAGGGGGCCGGCGGCCCCCCGCGGGCACCCCCCGCATCGAACCTGGCCGGAGTGCAGATTGACGCCTGCGATTGCCTAAGTGCCGTCTCGCTCTCCAGAAAGGGCCGATGCGGGGGTCCGGGGGCTTGCAGCCCCCGGCAGGGGGGTGTGGGGGGCGCTGCCGCCCCCCGCCAGACCTCACCACCCCACCGCACACCCATCCTTGCGCGGGTCACTGCCCCCCGTGAGCACCCCCGTCTGCGGGTCGCGCAGGATGATCTGCCCGCCGCCAAAGGCACCCCGGCCGAAACCGTCCACCGGCACGACGCGGTGCCAACGACGGGACAACTCCGCTAGTGTGGCAAAAGACCACCCCTCTTCCATCATGATCCGCCCCCCGATCTCTTGCGCCCCAACCCCGTCATCCGGATCGGCAACCTGCCAGCGCGGCACGTCCAACGCCTGCTGCGGGGACATTTGCAGGTCCAGCATGTTGACCAGCATCTGCACGTGTCCTTGCGGCTGCATGAAGCCGCCCATCACGCCAAAAGAGGCGTGCAGCTCGCCCCCTTTGGTCGTCATCGCCGGGATGATGGTCTGGTAGGGGCGCTTGTTAGGTGCCAGCGCGTTGGGATGGGCCGGATCCAGAAGGAACAGGGCCGCCCGGTTCTGCAGAGACACACCGGTCCCGGGAACGACCAGGCCCGTGCCCGTGCCCATGTACAGGCTGCCGATAAAGGAGCAGGCGTTGCCCTCGCCGTCCACAACACTCAGGTAGACCGTATCGGAGCCGGCATGGGGAAGGCCAAAGGAGACGTCGTCAGCCGCGCGCCGCAGGTCGATCAGCCGGCGGCGGCGGTCGGCATATTCCGTACTGCACAGCTCGGCCAGGGGGATCGGCACCACCCGAGGATCACAGACCCACTGCTGGGCGTCGGCA
The DNA here is from genome assembly GCA_016931695.1 of Anaerolineae bacterium. GTDB lineage: Bacteria > Chloroflexota > Anaerolineae > B4-G1 > DUEL01 > JAFGEI01. The sequence goes on from JAFGEI010000122.1 coordinate 966, forward strand.
AAGGCCAGGCGCATGCACTCGATAAGGATGTGCAGGCGGTCCGGTTCGTCCCTATCGGCCAGCTCAAACCCGGCGGCCAGGTTCAGGGCCAGGATCGCGGCCAACCCCTGGCCATTGGGGGGGCATTCGTAGAGGGTCACGCCGCGGTAGTTGCAGGTGATCGGTTCGTCCCAGGTGCTGACATGGGCCGCCATATCTTCCGGCGTGATCCAGCCGCCGTAGCGCTGTACATGGGCGCTCAACTTGCGGGCAAAGTCGCCCTGGTAGATATAGTCCCGGCCCTCCGCCGCGATGCCCCGCAGCGTTGCGGCCAAGGTAGGGATGCGCATGACCTCGCCCATCCGCGGGGCGTGACGGTCGAGGAGCAGCTCGTGCCCACTGGGCTGCTCGGGGCCGTTGCCCAGGTCGCCACTCTGCCAATCCGTCGACCGCAGGAGCTTTTGCACCTGCGTGGCCCAACCGCGGGCGATGAGCTCGCTCACGGGATAGCCCTCTTCGGCCGTCCGGATGGCCGGCCTTAAGACATCGGCCAGCGTCATCCGGCCGTGCCGCGCCAGGAGGTCGCTCCACCCGGCCACGGCTCCCGGGATGCTCACCGCGTGTCCGGTGAACATGGGCATACGCTGATACCCCAAGCGGCGGACCTCTTCAATCGAGGCGGCCCCGGCCGCCCGGCCGGAGCCGTTGAGCGCGGTAACCTGCTTCGTCCGGGCATCCCAGTAGAGGGCAAAGCAGTCGCCGCCGATGCCGGTGGAGGTAGGTTCGACGACGTTGAGCATGGCGGCAGTGGCGACGGCGGCGTCGGCGGCGGTGCCAGCGGCCGTTAGGATATCCAGGCCGGCCTGCGCCGCCAGCGGCTGGCTGGTGGCAACCATGCCGTGCACGGCCAGGACGTTGGAGCGGCGGGAGCGGAAAACGGCGTCAGTGTGCATGGGAGCCTCCTTGGTAGGGTTGAGGCCAGTTTACCACGAAAGCGGCGGGAAGGCAATTGGGGGTTGGAGGTTGGAGGTTGGAGGTTGGAGGTTGGAGGTTGGAGGTTGGAAGGTTAGCAGGTTACAGGTTGGCGAGGTCTCTCAGCACGTGGACACCCTGGACCGGGGTACATACGTATGCCTGGCCCGCCCGACCTGTCTGCTGCCGATAGTGGTCCATGATCAAAGCCGCCGCCGTTTCGGACTGGGGCGCTGCCGCCAGTGCCACGCAGGAGCCACCGAAGCCGGCGCCGGTGAGGCGCGCGCCGTAGACACCGGGGGTGTCGTCGGCGATTTCGACCAGGGCGTCCAGCTCCGGCCCGCTGACCTCGTAGTCGTCGCGCAGGGAGGTGTGCGACGCACACATCAGTTGCCCCACTGCCGCAACATCACCGCGGCGCAGCGCCGCAACGCTCTCCAGGACGCGGGCGTTCTCCGTGACCACGTGCCGGGCCCGGCGCAGTACGACACCTTCCAGGCCGGCCGCGGCGAGCATCTCCAGGGAGGCATCGCGCAGTGCCAGTACGGCGGGGTAGTGTGCCTGCAGCTGCCGCACCGCCTCCTCGCACTCGGCACGGCGCTGGTTGTAGGCCGAGCCGGCCAGCGTGCGCGGCACGGCGCTGTCCAGGACCAGGATACGCACGTCGCCGGGAACGGGAACCGGTTCGACCTCGAGCGTGCGGCAGTCGATCAACAGGACATGGCCGGCCTGCCCAAAGGCCACGGCGAACTGATCCATGATGCCGCACCGGACCCCGGCGAACTCGTGCTCGGCGCGCTGGGCCAGGAGGGCCAGGTCACGCCGGTCGACGGCCCACCCGGCCAGTTCGGCCAGAGCCAACCCCACACCCAGCTCCAGCGAGGCCGAGGAGGACAATCCCCCGCTCAACGGCAGGTCGCCGTCGATCAGCAGGTCCGCGCCGGGCAGAGTGCAGCCGGCCTCTTGCAGCAGCGCCGCCACCCCCCGCACGTAGCGGGTCCAGGGCGGGCCCTCCCGCGGGCGCAAGTCACTCAGCGGGACGTCGTCGGCCTCGCCCAGGCGCGCGGCCACGGTGCGCAGCCGTCCGTCGTCGCGCGGGGCGGCGGCCACCCAGGTCGCCAGGTCGAGTGCGGCCGGCAGGACGCAGCCGTCGTTATAGTCGGTATGCTCGCCGATCAGGTTGACCCGGCCGGGGGACTGGACCACGAGGGCCGGTGGCCCTCCGAAGCAAGTGGCGAACCGATGGAACAGGGGCTCCACGCGGGATGAGGGGGGGACGGGGAGACGGGGGAGGCAAGATGCAAGATGCCGGATGCAGGAAACAGGCAAGGGATGGAGGAGCGGGGAAAGGGGGAAACGAAGCCGACCACGAATAGAGAAACGAATACACGAATGGGCCGGGAAGCAACAAAGGATAAAGGC
>JAFGEI010000123.1 GCA_016931695.1 Anaerolineae bacterium
CCTGCGAACCCCCCCCTTTTCCCCCTTTCCCTGCTGCAGGAGAGCATCCAATGTTGAAGTGTCCCATTGTCAAGTTAAATCAAAAGGAGGAGGGCGATGAAAGGTAGTCGGATACTTGTCTCTGTGGCCCTGGGGGTCACGCTGTTATTGGCCATGCTGGCCCTGCTGGCGGATAGGGAGCCGTCGCAGGCCCAGGCCGGGGGCAGCGTCATCCGCGTCTATCAATATGGCACCGACGCTCCCGGATGCGGTGGCGAGGGGGACCCTTGCGCCACCATCCAGTACGCCGTCGACCAGGCGCTGGACGGCGAGGAAATCTGGGTCGCCGCCGGCACCTATAGCGGTGTGCAGGCCCGACCAGCCCCGCCGGGCTATCCCGGCCCGGCAGTCATTACCCAGGTGGTCTATATCAGCAAGACCGTCACCATCCGCGGCGGGTACGACGTTACCTTCGCTGGGCCGCCCGACCCATCCTTTTTCACCACCACCGTCGATGCCCAAGGAGAGGGACGTGTACTGTTCATTGCCGGCGACATCAGTCCCACGGTCGAGGGACTGCACATCACCGGTGGCGACGCGGCGGGGCTGGGCGGGCATGGCGCTGACGAGTGCGGCGGCGGCTTGTACGTCTTTGACACCCCGGCCGTGATCCGCAATAACACCTTTAACGGCAACACAGCCAGCGCGCGCGGCGGCGGCTTTTTCATCCGCGGCTGGGACAGCGCTGCCCTGCTGGAGGAGAACGATTTTTACAACAATACAACAGATTCTATGGGGGGAGGGGGGTACCTGCAAGACAGCCCGGCCACTGTCCGTGGGAACACCTTCTTCTCCAACACTGCCGGCTTTGACGCCGGGGCAATGTATGCCAACTATAGCACGCCCTTGCTGGAGGGGAACATCTTTGTCCGTAACAAGGCCACTGCACACCATGGCGGCGCGATGTATATTCGCTTCAGCACCGCTACTCTCATCGACAACGTTTTCACCGCTAACTGGGCGCAAGGCGGCGGCGGTGCCCTTTACCTGTGGGGCGGCAACTGCACCTTGATCAACAATGTTATGGTCGATAACGAGATCGACTGGGGGCATGGCACCGCCCTGCACGTCGAGGCCGGCTCCCAACGGCTGCTGCACAACACCATCGCCCGGAATCACGGTGGCTACGGCACGGCGATCATCGTCCGCGATTCGTGGGGCAACCCGGCGGACGTGGTCATCACCAACACGATCATCGTCAGCCACGAGGTCGGTGTCCACGTTGCCTTGCCTACCTCCAACACCGCTGAGCTGAACGGCGTGCTCTGGTACAGCAACACGACCAATATCGAGGGGGACGGTACCTTCACCGTGACCTACGCCATCACCGGTCACCCGGCCTTTGCCAGCGACGGCTACCACATCGCGCCGGGATCGGCGGCACGGGATGCAGGGATCGACAGCGGCGTGCTGCGCGACATCGACGACAGCCGGCGCGACGACTTTCCCGACATCGGCGCCGACGAGTTCGCCTGCTGGGCGCGGCTGGCGAGCAGCGGCGTCGTCTACGACACGGTGCAGGAGGCAGTCGACGCCGCGCCCGATGGCGACTTGGTGCAGGTGGCGGGCTACTGCGTCGGCACCCACTCCCGCGCCGGGATACAGCAGGCGGTCTATCTCAGCAAGACCCTCACCGTTCAGGGTGGCTACACCCCCACCAACTGGAGCCTGCCGCCCGATCCCCTCGCCAACCCGGCCACGCTGGACGCGGTGGGGACGGGGCGCGTCTTTACCGTCATCGGCGATACCAACCCGACGATCGAGGGGCTGCACGTCACCGGCGGCTGGTTGGCCTGGCCCGAGAGCGGCGGCGGCTTTTCTGTCATCTCGGCCGCGGCGACGATCAGCGACTGCTGGATCTCTGGCAACCGTGCCGCAGCGGATGGAGGCGGGGTATTCCTGTTGTACAGCCCCGCCACCCTCATAGGTAATACGATCTTTGACAACCGCGCCGCCATCGGCGGTGGGGTATCGCTCGTCTTGAGCCCGGCCACGTTGCGGGAGAACGTCATCACCGGCAACCGGGCCCAGGAGGACGGCGGCGGGGTGGCGAGTTGGGACAGTGATATTGCTACCTTGGATGACAATGTTGTCTGCGATAACAGCGCTTATATGGGCGGCGGGATGTGGATCCAGGAAAGCAGCGTGGGGAGTTTTGACCGCAATACCATCTGTGACAACCGGTGCAGTGGACTGGGCGGTGGGGTCATATTCTATATTGTTTCAACATCGATGAACGACAACGTCGTTTCCGGCAACGTCGCCGACCCCGGTAGCGTAGGCTGGGGCGGGGGGATCCTGCTCTTTCGGACCACCATCACCGCTACCGCCAACGTGATCTCGGGTAACGTCGCTTTCAGCGGCGGCGGCCTCTATGCCTATCTGCCCAACACCATCACCCTCGAGTCGAACCTCATTCGCGATAACCGGGTCGTTGGCTCAGGCGGCGGGCTCGTTATGGTGCAGAGCTATAGCACGCTCAACGGGAACGTCATCGTCAATAACAGCGCCTCTCAAGGGGCAGGGGGGATCCGTATCCGCTACGCCGGCATGACGATCGTCAACGGCGTGATCGCCGACAACGACGGCGGCGGCATCTCTGCCAACGAGACGACCCTGGACGTACTGCACACCACCATCGCCTGCAACGGGGCATATGGGATCTATGTCGAATCCGCGCCGGGCCAGTACACCACCGTCGCTATGACCAACACCATCTTGGTCAGCCAGACGACGGGCCTCGTGATGGATGACGGCTGCACGGCGACGCTGGAGTCGACCCTCTGGTACGGCAATGGGCAGAACTGGGGCGGTGGGGGGATTATCAGCCACACTAACGATTACACCGGTCATCCCGCCTTTGTCGATCCCAACGGGGGCGACTACCACCTCGCCGGGGCCAGCGCCGCCATCGACATGGGGATCGACGCCGGCCTGTTCTACGATTTCGACGGCGACTCCCGTCCCCTTGGCGGCGGGTTCGATCTCGGCGCTGACGAGTACCTCGCTACCGGTCTCCAGTTTGTCCCGGACCGGGCGGGGACCGCTGATCCCGGCACGACCGTTGTCTACCACCACATCCTGACCAACACCGGCAGCCTCAGCGACACCTACGATCTCACCCACAGCAGCAGCCAGGGATGGACAGTGGCGTACGGCACGCCAGTCACCGTCGATCCGGGGGATGCGGTGACCGTGTTGGTCAGCGTCACCCTGCCGTCCGGTGCCATCAGCGGCACGGTGGATGTGGCCGTCATCACCGCTACCTCCCAGGCGGAGCCCAGCTTGTTCGCTGCCGTCCACGATACGACGATGGTGGCCTGTCTCCCCGGTGTGCAACTGGGCCCTGACGGCAGCGCCCTGGCCGAACCCGACATGGTGGTCACCTACACCCACGTCCTGACCAACAGTGGCAACTATACCGACAGCTTTGACATCAGCCACGCCAGCAGCCAGGGTTGGACGGTGAGCTACACCCCCCTCTTCCTCCTGGGCAGGGGGCAGACGGCGACGTTGGTGGTCAGCGTCACTGTGCCCGTCGATGCCAGCAACGGCATGGTCGACACCACCATCGTTACCGCCACCTCCCAGGCTGACCCGGCCGTCTTTGACACCGTCACCGACACGACGATGGTCGGGCAAGCGCTGCGGATCTATTTGCCGCTGGTCGTGAAAAACTAGTACCTTTTCAACATGGTTTTGATACGTCATTCTGAGCCCGGCTTTTTTGGTCATCACTCATGATAGACCACATCAGGGCGAAGAATCTCGTTTTTCTCTAGAAAACACGCTGTTATGCCCAAAACGAGATTCTTTGTCGCTCTGACCGCTTTGCGGTCTCTGGCTCCTCAGAATGACAATTTGTCAAAATCGCCTTGAAAAGGTACTAGCGCCACTGAGGTGATATGAATCTATCTCCCTATCGCGAACAGGTGCTGGAACATTACCGGAACCCGCGTCACCGGGGCCGGTTGGCGTCGCCCGACCGGGTCGGTGAGTTGGACAACCCGGTCTGCGGCGACCAGGTGCGGATCGAGCTGCAGATGGACGGGGAAACGGTCGCCGGCATTGCCTTTGACGGCGAGGGGTGTGTCATTGCCATCGCCGCCGCCTCGATGCTGGCCGAGTACGCGCACGGCCGCAGCGCGGCGGAACTGCGGGCGATGTCGCAGCAGGACGTGCTCGCCATGTTGGGGGTCGAGCTGGGCTATTCCCGCAGCCGCTGCGCGCTGCTGGCGCTCGAGGCTCTGCAGGCAGCTCTGGGGTAAGTTGGAAGATGGGCCAGAGTTGAACTCTGGCCCATCTTTTCTCCTCTTCTTCCCTCTACTCCTCTATCATCCCGGCGATAATCTCGGGAAGCTGATTCCGGTTCTCCGGCGTTGCTTTCAGCACGGTGGCGGAAGTGGGTAGGAGAAATTGCACGTCGGTTACTAATGCAGGGCGGACGACGGCCAGGGCCAGCCGGAATCGCTCGCCGTGAAGGAGGTCCAGCGCGTTGCGCCACCCTTCCCCCCGCCGGATCTCTAACGGCCCGATTTCGTCGACCACGAACAGGTCGCACGGCAGGGCCTGGGCCAGCAGCCGGCTGCCCCAAGCCAGCACGGCGGGGTCGAATGTGTAGCGGCCCTGCCGGACCCCCGCAGCGGACGTGGTCAGGCGCCGCTCCGCTCCGCTCCGCACATCGACGGCAATGCGGGCGCCGCTTTCAGCCCGCACGGTGAGAATCCCCCCGCAGGTCAGCCCTGCATCGCGGGCGCGGGCGATGGTCTTGCGGCAGACGGTCGTCTTGCCGACCCCCCGCTCACCGCTGAGGATGACGATCCTGGTTTTTATGGGCCACCCCTTTTCCCTAGCGCATCCTCCGCGGCAGGCGCAGCGGCAGCAGCAGCGACGAGCTGACGACGCTGACGCTGCTAAAGGCCATGGCCAGCGCGGCCAGGGCGGGGTGGAGCTGGCGCAGGAAATCGGGCGCCGCCGGCAGCAGGGCCAGCGCCCCCGCCGCCACCGGGATGAGGATGACGTTGTAGAAAAAGGCCCAGAACAGGTTCTGCTTGATCGTCTGCATCGTGGCCCGGCTGAGGGCCAGCGCCTGCGGCACGGCCCGCAGGTCGCCGCGCATCAGCGTCACGTCCGCCGTCTCCATGGCTACGTCAGCGCCGGTGCCGAGGGCAATGCCGACGTCGGCCTGGGCCAGCGCCGGGGCGTCGTTGATGCCGTCGCCGACCATCGCCACGCGCCGGGGGACCGCCTGCAGCCGCTTTACTTGCTCCGACTTGTCTGCCGGCAGCACCTCGGCGATCACCTGGTCGATGCCCACTTCCGCGGCAATGGCCTCGGCGGTGCGCCAGTTGTCGCCGGTGAGCATCACCACCTCCAGCCCCAGCCGCTTGAGCTGCGCTACGGCCTCGGTCGACCCTTCTTTCAATGTATCGGCGATGCCGAGCAGCCCGGCCACCGTCCCGTCGACCGCCACCGCGACGACGGTGCGCGCCTGTGCCTGCAGCCGCTCCACTTTGCCCGCCAGGTCGCCCAGCGGGGCACCGCCGGCCTCGATCCAGCCGGGCTTGCCGACCCACACCTGCCGCCCGTCGACGACGGCGCGGATGCCCTTGCCCGCCGCCGCTTCGAATGCCTGCGGGTCGGCCAGGGACAGCCCGCGGGCCTCCGCCTCGTCCACCACTGCCCGTCCCAGCGGGTGCTCGGAGCCGCGCTCCGCGCTGGCGGCCCAGCGGAGCAGTTCCGTGGGTGTCAGGCCCGCGCTGCTGGCGACGACCTGGTCCGTCACCGCGGGCCTGCCGGCGGTGATCGTTCCCGTCTTGTCCAGCACCACCGTCTGCAGCCGGTGGGCGGTCTCGAGCGCGGCGCTGTTCTTGAAGAGGATGCCCATCTCGGCGCCGCGGCCGGTGCCGACCATGATCGCGGTCGGCGTCGCCAGGCCCAGGGCGCAGGGGCAGGCGATGACCAGCACCGCCACCAGGCGGATCATGGCCGCGGTGAACGCACCCCCGATCGCCCACCAGGCGGCAAAGGTGAGCAGGGCGACGAGGATGACCGCCGGGACAAAGAACCCCGCCACCTGGTCGGCCAACCGCTGGATGGGCGCCTTGCTGCCCTGGGCCTGGCGCACCAGGCGAATGATCTGGGCCAGGGCGGTCTCGGCGCCGACCCGCGTGGCGTCGAACTTGAGCAGCCCGTGCTGGTTGACCGTCGCGCCGACGACCGGGTCGCCGGGGCCCTTGTCGACCGGCAGCGGCTCGCCGGTGAGCATGCTCTCGTCGACCGCCGAGCGGCCCTCGACGACGACGCCGTCGACGGGGATGCGCTCGCCGGGCCGCACGAGAACCCGGTCGCCCACCTGCACCGCATCGACCGGTACGTCCATCTCCGTTCCATCCCGCACCACCCGCGCCGTCTTGGGCTGCAGCCCGATCAGCTTTTTGATGGCCGCGCCGGTCTGTCCCTTGGCCCGCGCCTCCAACAACTTGCCCAGCTTGATCAGGGTGATGATCACGGCCGCGGTCTCAAAGTAGACGTGCTGGCCCTCGGGCCGGAAGAGCAGCACGACGATGCTAAAGAGGTAGGCGATGGAAGAGCCCATCGCGACCAGCACGTCCATGTTGGCGCTGCGGTTGCGCAGGGCGTGGTAGGCGCCGACGTAATAATCCCATCCGGTGTAGAATTGGACCGGCGTGGCGAGGGCGAGAAACAGCCAGTCGACCCAGGCGGCGTGGGCCCAGTGGCCGGCGAGTCCCAGGTCGCGGGCCATGCTGAGCAAAAAGAGGGGCAGCGAAAAGGCGACGCCGACCCAGAACTTGCGCTTTTGGTCGTTGATCTCGGCCCGGCGGGCCTGTTCCTCGGCGTCCTCCAGGTCTTTTGGCACGGCGGTCTGCACCACGCCGTACCCCGCCCGCTGCACCGCCTGCACCATCGCCGCGACGGAGGCGACGCCGGGAACGTATTCCACGGCGGCCCGTTCGGCGGCCAGGTTGACCGCCGCTTCCAGCACGCCGTCTACCCGCTGCAGCGCCCGCTCAATGGCCGCGGCGCAGTTGGCGCAGCTCATCCCCGTGATCGGCAGTTCGATGCGCGCCGTCACTACGCCGTACCTGGCTTCCTTTACGCGCTCGACCAGCTGGGCCGGGCTGACCACTGTGGGATCAAAGACGACGTGTGCCTGCTCGGTGGCGTAGCTGACCGAGCTGTCAGCCACGCCCGGCGCCTTTTTCAGACCGCGCTCGACGGTCATGGCGCAGTTGGCGCAGGTCATGCCGGTGACGGGCAGGGTGAGATGGTTCGATTCGGACATGCGGGCCTCCGGTGTTACGCTCCTGCCGGGTAGTTGATCTCCGCCAAGAGCTCCTGGATCCGCTCCCAGCTTGCCGGCGCCTCCCACTCGACGGTGACGGTCTTGGTGACGGGGTCCCCCGCCACGCTTTGCACGCCCTCCAGTGCGCCGACCTCTCGCTTGATGGATGCGACGCAGTGCGCGCAGTGGATGTTTGGAACCAGAAACGTTTTGCTTGCCATCGAAATAGACCTCCTCCACGCCGAACAATTATCGCTTGAGAATCGGTCGAAAGCTCTGGCGCATCTTGGCCAGCTTGGGCGCGACGACGGCCTGGCAGTATGGCTGCCAGCTGTTGTGTTGGTAGTACTCCTGGTGATAATCCTCTGCGCGATAGAAAACGTCAAGGGGCGTTACCTCGGTCACGATGGGGGAGCGCCAAACCTGGGCGGCTTCCAGTTGTCGAATCGTCTCTTCCGCCGTTGCCTTTTGCTCTGCCGAGTGGTAGAAAATGACCGAGCGGTACTGCGGACCCACGTCGGCTCCCTGGCGATTCAGCGTCGTCGGATCGTGGATGGCGAAAAAGACCTCCAGGATTTTGGCGAACGGGATCGTCGCCGGATCGAAGGCAATCTGCACCACCTCGGCGTGGCCGGTCGTCCCGCTGCAGACCTGCTCGTAGGTTGGGTCAGGCAGCGTCCCTCCCGCATAGCCCGACTCGACGCGCTGGATGCCGTCCAACGCGGCAAAGGCCGCCTCCAGGCACCAGAAACAGCCCCCACCCAGGGTAGCGACCTCGAGCCCATTTTCCTTTACGCGTTGTTGATCCATTTTCTACCTCATTGCGGCCTCAAAGAGCGCCATCATCTCGCGGATGACCCGCTCTCTCTCGGCGGGGTCGTCGTCGCGGATGGCAGTGGTCACACAAGTGTGGAGGTGATGCTGCAACACCATGTTGCTCACCTTTTGCAGCGCCCGCTGCACGGCGAGGATCTGGTTCACGACATCGATGCAGGACTCGGCGTTCTCCACCATCCGCTCGACGCCGCGAACGTGGCCCTCGATGCTCTTGAGCCGGTTGACGAGCTGGGTCGTGATTTGCTCTTCCATCCCGATCGCCCCCTCCCCCCTCGGGGGGGGAATTGTATGATAATTGTATCATAAATGAGCGTAATTGTCAAGTTTTGCATACGCCCAGCGGCCAAGTCGGCGTTTCCGACGGGGATCTGACGATCCCCTCCGAGCAAGAACTGGCTGTTCATTTCGGTCGCGATGCACTAGCGGGCAGTCTTTTGCGCGTACATGGTGAACAGATCCAACGTGTTGACCGCCACCGTCTTGCCCTGCAACTGCAGGCGGTTGACCCCCCACTCTACCAGCCGCCCCACTGGCGGCCACAGCGCCGCGAGTCGCCCGGCCAAATAGCCGAGCCGGAGATAGCGGCCCTGCGTGTGGGCCTTGACGACCTCGAAGCCGGCCTTTTCCACCATCGTCCGCAGCGTCTGGCGGGAAAAGTAGACAATGTGCATCTCCATCAAAAAGGGCCAGCGCTCCCCCATCAGCCGCGCCGTGACGCTGTCGATGTCCATGGTGTGAATCACCACCAGTCCCCCTGGTTTGACCAGCTCCCACACCTGCCGCAGCTCGGCCATCGGGTCCGCCAGGTGCTCGATCACGTCCCACATGGTCACGACGTCGAAATAGGCCGGGGGCAGCTCGGCGGTCGCCGTCGTGCCGGGAATGACGCGCAGGCCCCGCGCGCGCGCCTGCTCCACCGCCCAGCGCGAGGGTTCCACCCCCCAGGCCTCCCAGCCGTGCCGCGCGGCGATCTCGACAAAGACGCCGACGTACGCGCCGACGTCGAGCAGGGCGCGCCCCTTCGGCGGACCGGTGAGCTGTTCCAGCGGGATCAGGTGATTCTCGAACGTCAGCACCCGCCCCTCGCGCTCCTCGATGTACAGCGGGTCCTCGACAGCCGTGTACGTCTCCAGGATCGCCGTCTCTTCCAGCTGCGGATTGGTGTAGATGAAACCGCAGCGGCGGCATTGGACGATGGTCGAATGAACGCCATAGCCGCTGTTGGTGCAGCGGTAAGCCAGCCAGGCCTCGGGGGACTGATCCACCGGCAGGGTGCTGGGGAAGCGCACCCGCGCGTCGTTGGCGCCGCAAAGGTTGCAGGCGACCTCTTTCATCAGCCGTCTCTTCCCCACAGCCGGGCCCAGGCGAGGCGGAGCACGGTCTGTTGCGCGCGCAGGATCTCGTGCCGCGAAATTTTGGACTGGCCCAACTGCCGGTTGTCGAAAACGATCGGCACCTCGCCCACCTGCCAGCCCCGCCGCTGCGCCCGGTAGAGCATCTCGATCAGGAACGAGTAGCCGCTGGAGCGAATCTCGTCGATGCCCACCGATTCGAGCACCTCCCGGCGGTAGCAGCGAAACCCGGCGGTCGTATCCCGTGCCCGCAGTCCGAGCATGGTGCGGGCAAAGCCGTTGGCCCCCCAGCTGAGCAGGATGCGCGGGGCGGTGCAGCCGCTCGCCCCGCCCCCCGGCACGTAGCGCGAGCCGATGACCAGGTCGTAGCCACGCGACGCTTTTTCCAGCATCGCCGGGATGTAGCGGGGGTTGTGGGAAAAATCAGCGTCCATGGTCAGGACATGGTCTGCCCCTGCCGCCAGCGCCTGCCGAAACCCGGCGACGTAGGCCGTCCCCAGGCCCAGCTTGCCCGGGCGGTGGATGACCTGCACGCGTCCCCCGCTCTCTACTGCCAGCGCATCGGCCAGCTCGCCCGTGCCGTCCGGCGAATTGTCGTCGACGACAATGATTTCTAATCCCACCGGCAGGTCGAGCAGTTGCCGCACCAGGGACGCGATGTTTTCTTTCTCGTTATACGTGGGAATGATGACGATTGCTTTCAAAGCAGCTCCTATATCGGCAGTGCGCTCTCGTTGAGCACCAGCGCCAGCGTCGCCAGCCAGAAAAAACTCCAGCTCAAGATGCGCCGGGAGCGGCGCAGCCCACCGTAGAGCAGGGCCGCGGCGACCAGGCCGCTGGCCAGCCGGGCCATCGCCAGCGGCTCCCGCCAGGTCGAAAAGGGCAGAAAGGGCAAAATCGCGGCCTGCATCAGCAGGATAGTTACCCAGGGGTGCCGCCGGCGGCGCACCAGGTCGCGCAGCGACGCTGCCACCGCCCAGACCGTCGGCAGCAAGAACAGCGGCCCCTCAACGGCCAATAGCAGCCAGAAAGCAGGCCAGCTCTCCATTGCCACCCGCCCCAGTCCCATGAAGGGGATCGCCTCGAAGGGGGTCGCCATCGCCCCGCCAGAGCCAACCCCGGGTTCTCCCAGCCAGGCCCAGAGGGCTCCCTGCCAGGCGGCAAAGGGCAGCCCGACGAGAAGGCCCAACTGGACTGCTTCCCGCCAGCGGCGTTCCAGGGCCAGGTGGAGCAGCAGCCCTGCCGCGGCGACCAGGGCGGTCTCTTTGGCCAGGGCGGCCAGGGCGAGGAGCACCGCCGAAGACAGGTGGCACGCGGCAGGTGACGTTTTCTCCCTCTCTTGCAGCCACAACGCTCCCTGCACAAGTCCCACCGCCAGCGGCTCGGCCAGGTCGAGGCGCAGCCCGGCAACCAGCCCCCCATAAAGGCCGTAGACCAGGGCGTACCACGGCGATGCGCCCCGCGAGACCAGCAGCTTTTCCGTCGCCCATGTCCCGGCCGTCAGCGCCGCCACGTTCACCGCCACCAGGGTCCAGCCCACGGCCTGGCCCTGACCCAGCGCCAGGGCCCAGGCCAGGAGCGGGTAGAGGATCCGCTGGTAGCGGTAGGATGGCGCGTCGCAGTAGCGCCAGCCCTGCAGCGGATCGCGAGCGATAAAGTAGGCGAATTGCCCGTCGTATCCCTGGGTTCCGCCGGGGTCTCCCGTGGCATAGCGGCTGCCCACCAACGCAAAGGCCAGCGGGTCCCCGTCAAAGCGGGCCAGGGTGATCCCGACATATACCAGGGCGAGCAGCAGCACCACCGTCCAGGGACGGAACCCCCTGCTCATCCGCTTTGCCCACGTCCTTTTCATCTGCTCCCTATGGTTACTCGTCGCCCCCAGGCGGGAGGGGGCGCGGTTTTCCCCTGCCCCGCACCGCAAACAGGCCGGCCAGCAGCAAGACAGCTCCCAGGCTGATCCATCCCCCGGCGCGTACCGTCGCTGGCCGGTAGGTCATCTCTACCGCCGACTGTCCCGCCGGCAAAAAGAGCGCCCGGAAAGCGTGGTTGGCGCGCAAGAGGGCTGCCTCCTCCCCGTCGACCGAAGCCTGCCAGCCGGGGTACCAGGTATCTGCCAGGACCAGGTAGCCGGGTTGATCCAAGACGACGTCTATTGTAACGCGGTTGGGAGCATCGTGCAAGGTTATGGAGGATGCGGCGGGCGGGTCCGCCGCCGGGGCTGCTGGCAGGCGGCCTGCTGCCGCTGCCTGGACGAGCACGCTATCGGCGGGGTCAAAGCCGGGGTCGCTGAGGGCCGCCAGCACGTCTGCGGCCGGGAGCTGGCGTGCGGCGGGGACAATCCAGGCTCGCCCGAGAGCCTGGGGGAGGGCGGTGACGTGCACCTCGGCATCCATCGCGGCCGTGACGAGGTGGGTGACGCCCAGGGCGGGCAGGAGGTGCGGCGCCCGGTCTGCCGCCTGCGCCGCTTCGGCGGCCCAGCTGACCAGCAGCGGGTCAAAGTTGTTGGCTGAAGCGATGCCGTCGAGCATGCCGACGTTGGGCAGCTGCGCCTCGCGCAGCGACCACCAGAAATCGAGGTTGGGCGGGCCAAAGCTGTCGAAGCGAAAGTAACGGCTGAATTTCAGATCGTATCCCGCCTCCGGGCGGCCGGCAGGGGGCCAAAAGACCCGCGGCGCGTTCTCCGCTGCCTCGAGCTGCGCCGCCGTCGCACTGCGACCCTGGTAGAGCGCCCGCTCCACCGACGGCGCCAGTCCCCAGCCGAAAACGAGCAGGTCCAGCAGCAGCAGTCCGACCGCCGCCGCCCGCCAGCCGGCAGTGTCCCGCCGTGCCAGGAGCAGTGCCCCAACTGCCGCGAGGGTGATTCCCAGGCGGACCGTCGCCCAGCCGAAGGAGGCGCGGATACCCGGCGCGACGTGGGGAGCGGCGAGCCCGCCCAACACCGCCGCCGCGCCGACGACGAGGCCCAACGTCCCCCGTTTCCGGTCGCCCGGGCCCCGGCGCCACTGCTGCGCGCCGAGCCCTGCCAGCGCCGCCAGCGCGAGCTCCACCAGGGCCAGCCAGCGGGAGGGCGCCTGGAAAGCGTCGAGGCCCGGGACGTGATCGAACAGCCAGAGAAAGAGCGGGTTGTGGCGTCCCAGGGCGAGGAAAAAGCCGCCGCCCAACACGACGGCCCAAAACCCGGCCATGCGGCGCCAGGGCGTCCTGCGCCGCAGGACGCTCAGCGCCGTCGCTGCCAGCAGCAGCGGCAGCAGGCCGACGTAGGCCGCGTCCTCCCAATAGTTGCCATAGCCCCAGTAGCCGCCGCGGGCGGGATTGCCAAACAGGTCTGGGGCGGCGAGGGTCAACAGCCGCCAGGGCCAGAAGGAATAGACCAGGCCCGCCTCCCGCTCCACGCCCGCTGCCCGCTGGGAAAAGCGCAACAGTTCCGCGGTCGGCAGGATCTGCGCGGCGGCGAGGGCGAGGCCGAGGGCCAGGGCGAGGAGGGCGAGCGGCAGCCGGCGGCGGGCCGCGGTGGGTGACAGACGGCAGGCGACGTACGCCGCAAGGAGCAGCAGGCCGTAGGCGGCGGTCTGGGCGTGACCGGCAAGGAGGCCCAGGCCGAGGGCGAGCCCGAGCCAGAGGGTGTCGCGCAGCCGGCCCGCCCGGACCAGCCGCTCCGCCCGCCAGAGCCAGATCGGGATCCAGGGAAAGGTGACGGCGATGCTGGGAAAGAGACCGGCGCGGGCGACGAGAAAGCCGCATCCTTCCAGGGCCAGCCCCGCTACCAGGGCCGGGAAGGGGTCCAACCCCGCCGCGCGCGCCCAGGCGTACATTCCCAGGCCGGTCAGCGCCAGGTGGAGGGCGACCGTCCAGCCCAGGGCGACGTCCGCCGGGATGAGCAGCGCCAGCCCGTAGAGGGGGTAGAAAGCGCCGGTCTGGTAGTTGGCGGCCAGCGGCGCCCCGCAGCCGGCGAGCGGGTTCCACAGCGGCAGGTGGCCGCTGCGCCACATCTCGGCTGCCAGCCGCTGCCAGGGCACAAACTGGAGGAGCGGGGTGCCCCAGAAGAGGGACTCGCCGGCAAAGAGCGGGCGCCAGAGCAGGAGCAGGGGCAAGAGAATGAAGGGGAGGAGGGGCGCGCTGCGCGCTGCAAATGGCGCGATCCAGACAGGCCCGCCGCTCTTGTCCCGTTTCCTGCTCATTCCGTCTCTTCCGCGACTTGCAAGATCGCGTATTCCCCGTCCTGGTAGACCAGCTCGAGGTACGGCGCGCCGCGGGGGTCGAAATCGCCCAGGGCCTGGGTGGGGGGATCCCAAAAGACCCAGTCGATCTGGTACTCGGCCAGGAGCTCCCGGCGCCAGACGTCGCTGGTGGCCGGGTCAAAGAACCGGGCCACCAGCCGTTTTTTCTCCGCACAATTGACGCTTTCCGGCCCGTGCCCGACAAAGACCCGCGCGCCGACGCGGACCGGCAAATAGTTGCCGGTCTCGTAGGCGGCCAGCACCACGTCGTCCGCCTGGACCCGGTCGTTCAGCCAGTCCAGCGCGGCGACTTCGCGAATGTCGCGAAAGATCGGCGGCGATTGCAGCGTCACGGCCAGGCAGCTTCCTCCCACCAGCACGCCGTTGGTCAGCGACAGTACGACGAGCAGCGGCAGCGTGATCGCCTGCAGCCGGGTTCCCGGCCGTGCAAGCCCGACGACCCCGCGGGCCGCCAGCAGGCTCAGCGGTATCTGCACCCCTTCCACCAGCCGCCGTTGCACGTTGACGGGCAGGTAGGCCAGCAGGGGCACGACGGCGATCCAGGCCAGCATTGTCCAGCCTGGCCCTTCCTCGCGCCAGGTCCGGCGAGCGGCCAGCGCGCCCAGCGCCAGCAAGAGGCCAAAGGCGGCCAGGTAGTGCAAGGGGTGGGGGGAGCGGATCAGGTTTTGCGCCGCCCAGGAGGCATAGACGGCGTCGCTGGCAAAGACCCAGACGCTGTAGAGGACGACCGGGGCGGGAATCAGCAGCGGCAGCAGGGCCAGCCGCGCTTCCCGCCACGGCAGCCGGCGCTGCCGCAGCGCCAGCGCCAGGCCCATCGCGCCCGTGACCGCCCACGCCACGGCGAGGTAAAAGGGGAGGATGAGGCCCATCAAGAACCATGCCAGGCCGGCCAGGATCGAAAACCGCGCAGCGCGGCTTGTGGGGGAGAATGAAAGGAGCCCCCAGGCCCGCAGGAGAAAGAGGATGCCCCACAGGAACAGCGTCCGCGCCAGGGCGATGTGAGGCAGGGTGTAGAGGACGAGAAAGGTGAACCCTTCCGGGAGGATAAAGTCGAGGGGCAGGCTGCCCAGCCAGCCGGACTGGCCGAGCAGCATCAGCAGCCAGCCGAATCCGCCGCCAAAGGCGACGAACAGAAAAGCCATCTGCCGCTCGCGCCGGTCGGCGGTAAAGGCGGCCAGGAAGCGGTAGACGGTGAGCAGGAGCCCGGTTCCGAACAGCCACCGCGCCGCGTGGTAGGTGCAAACGATGCGGCTGGTCAAGTCCATGCCGGGCAGACATGCCGCGGCCTTTCCCAGCAGCAGGTAGAAGAGATAGAAAAGGGTGCCGGAATGGGGCTCGGGAGTGTAGGAGACGTGGAACAGCCAGTCCCCCTCCGCTCCGCGCCGCATCTTGGCCAGGTAGGAATAGATATCCTCGACGGCGATGACAAAGCCGCCGAAAACCCGCGTCTCGGTCTGGAGGACCAGGCCGAGCAGGTAGGGGATCGAGGTGAGCAGCAGCGCGACGGCGCTCACGACCAGGACCCACTTCCATTCCTTGCTCATCGCCGGTAAATCGTCGTGTCTCGAGTGGCGAACAGTATTTCGCCGGCAGGGGGTAGGCCCAGCGCCTGCTCCCGCGGGCCGTAGAAAAAGTAATCCACCCCCACGGTTTCGAGCCAGGCATCGCTGCGCGCTCCAGCCCAGTATTGCTTGACCTGCGTTTCTCGCCGTGCTGCGTCCACTGTTTCGAAGGGATGGCCGTAGACGACCCGCTGGCCTGCCCAGGCGGGGATGAACATCCCCGTCTCGGGAGCGCAGAGGACGACGGCATGGTGGGGGACGTGGTCGCGCAGCCAGGCCATGGCCTCCCACTCGCCGTCGCTCAGGTAGAGCAGCGGGTATTCCCCCACTGCTGCACCGACGCCGAGGAGGAGCAAAAAGAGAGGGGTGAGGGCGGCGAGGGCGACCAGCAGCACGGTCGACAGCGACCGTAACCGTCCCCGCCAGCGGCGTGCCAGGTGTTCCCAGCCCAATCCCGCCAGCGACCCCAACGCGATTCCCAGCCCCAGGCTGAGGCGGCGGGCCAGGTCGATGGGCAAGGCCAGTCCCACCACCGTCGCCAGCAGCCAGCCCAACAGCAGTCCGTCGGCGTCCTTTCGTCGTCGAAAGGCGCCGATCGTCCCCGCCAGCGCCAGCGGGCCGACCAGCCCCCAACCCAACAGCCAGTCCCACAGCGGCGGCGAAGGGGTCTGGTTCTGGGCGCTCCACGCTGCCAGCAGGGGGTCGGCCTGCAGGGCCCAAAGGGCATAGATGGAGTAGGGCAAGGCGAGGAGGACCGCCAGTCCCGCCCAGATGATACCGCGCCAGGGAACCCGCCGGGTGCGCAAGATGCGGGCCAGCCACGCCCCGCCGAGCCCGCCCGCCAGGGGAACCAGCGCAAAGGGCTGGATGGCGCTCAGCAGGACCATCGCGCCGACCATGGCCAGGCCGGCGCGATGGTCGGCGTCGGCCCGCAGGCCCCAGTGAGCGGCCCAGGCCAGCAGCGCCATGGCAACGGGAAAGTGCGCGTTGGTGAGTGCGGCGGCAAAGGGATAGGCCTCGACCACCCACAGGTCGGGCGTTTCCCGCCCCAAGGGGGCGATCAGCCACCCCAGGCCCGCGCCGAGGGTGACCAGCAGGACGAGCAGGCGCCGCTGGCGCACCGTCTCGCCGAGATGCGCGACCAGGCGGTAGAGGCCAAAGAGAAAGGCGATGCTGCCGGCTGTCCGCACGCCGTGGTAGACGGCGAGATGGGGCAACCCGGTCCAGCGGACGAGGTGTCCCAGCAGCAGGTAGAAGAGATAGACCGGCGCCCCCGCGTGCGCTTCGTGGGTGTAGGTCAGCTGGAAGCGCCACGACCCGGCAGCGCCCAACTGCATCTTGGCGATGTAGCTGTGTCCGTCCAGGGGGTTATAGACCAGGCCGGTAAAGTGGGCATCCGGCGGCGTCGCGAGCCAGGCGACCAGGTAGGGCAGCCACAACGCCATCACTATGGCGAGTGCAAAAACGGCAACCCAGCGCCATTCCCGCTGTTCGACCATC
Source organism: Anaerolineae bacterium (assembly GCA_016931695.1). Taxonomy (GTDB): domain Bacteria; phylum Chloroflexota; class Anaerolineae; order B4-G1; family DUEL01; genus JAFGEI01. Next base: position 16,835 of record JAFGEI010000123.1, read on the forward strand.
CCCCCTATTGTAGCACAGAGCGGGAGCTAGTGGTAGGGCGCTTTCCGTGAATTATCCGCGATATTGCGAGGGGTTGGGTGCTTTACCCATCGACCATGCGGCCCACAGGATGCCGACCAGGGTAGCGGCAGCCAGGAGCAGGAGGGTCGAAGCCATCGCCAGGACCAGCAGGCCGAGTACGCCCATCAGGACAGTGTTGTCTACAAACCCGATGCCGACGATACCGGCCAGGGCGACGCCAAAGGCCAGGCCGTTCCAGGTGCCGTGGATGCCCGTCGCGCCCACAAAGGCGAGGAGCGTCCGCAGCGGCCGTCGTTGGACCCACAACTCTCCCCATCCCCAACCCATCAAGCCGCTCGTCGCGCAGTGCATCAACGTTGCGGCCAGCCGCATCAGCACGCCAGGCCCCCAGATCTCGGAGATGACCGCGCCGTTCATCAGGTTCTCGGCCAGGCTGAATCCGGCCCCGGATGCCACGCCAAGGAGAAAGGCCCGCGCCGGGGTAGGACGCAGCCACCGGCCAGCCAGGCCGACGCCCAGCGTTTTGGTAGCTTCTTCGATCAGGGGCGTGAGGGTGGAGACAAAGAGCAGGGCGGCGATCATCGCCGCCGGAGACAGCAGGGCGAGCAGCGCTTGCGGATCGTCGAGAATGCCCGGGTCTTGGAATTGCTCCAGCAGTGCCTCCAGTTCCCCCATCCCGCCGGGGATCAGGCCGAGGGCGATGGCAGCGGCGACCAGGCTTGCCACTGCGGCCAGTTCCAGCACCAAGGCCAGCGAGGTGCCGAGCGACGCGCCGCCGACCAGCCCGGCGGTGACGTCCCGCAGTGTTCCCCCCCGGCCGCGCAGCAGTTTGCCCACGATGCTCAAGACCAGCAGCGGCAAAAGGATCATGACCAGGGTGTTGAGGGGTGGAAGCAAAAAATTCAGCGACAGGTCGAGGAGCGAGAGGGTAAAGCCGGCCATCAGCAGGGGGATAAAAATCAGCCACAACAGCCCCGGCCGCCGCGGGTTGAAGGGGTAGGAGGGGAGGTTCTTCCACACCCGCCAGCCGACGACGAACGATGCGCTTCCCAGACCGGTGCCGAGGACGGTCAGCGCCAACCCTTGCTGAATCGTCGGCCCGTCCAGCGCGCCGTCGCGGAGCAGGTACACAATCACCAACAGCAGCGGACTCGTGACCAGGATCAAGGCGGCGATGGTGACGCCGGCGATCGCCGCTACCAGCCCGAGGGTCTGGCGAAGAGAAGGCGAGGAGGACGGAAGGGTGACTCCCCCGCCGTCCTCCTCTAACCGGATCATCCGTTGTTCTCCGTTCTCCAGGCCCGCCCTGTTCATCGCTCCTCGATGACGATGGTCACGATGATGTCGCCGGGAGGCGCGTTGGGGTCGCCGGGATCGCGCGGAGAGATACTTTGCAGCACGTCGAACCCATCGATCACCTGGCCGATGATGGTGTAGCGACCATCCAATCCCTCCTGCGGAGCAAGCGTGATAAAGAACTGGCTGCTGCCGGTATTGCTTCCGGCGTTGGCAATGCCGATGACGCCGACGTCGGTATAGCTCAGGTTGGGATCGATCTCGTCGTCGCACTGGTAGCCTGGCCCGCCCCCTCCGGTTCCCGTCGGGTCGCCCGCCTGGACGACGAAACCGGGAATGACGCGGTGGAAAGTGACGCCGTCGTACCAGCCTTCCTGGGCCAGAAAGACAAAGCTGTTGACGTTGGCCGGGGCGCTGCTGGCGTACAGTTCGGCTACAATGTCGCCCTGCTCGGTCCGGATCGTAGCGATGTACGTTTTTTCCGGCTCGATCACCTGGGGCGGCGGGCTGGTGTATTGCCGGTCTTGGAGAAGCAGCAAGCGGATATAGGCGTCAAACCCCTGGTAGCTCAGGCCCCACTGACCGCTGGGGTACATGTAGCCGTTCATGATCAGCGTTGGGGTGCCGCCCAGTCCCATGTTCCGGGCATCCTGATCTTGGGCTAGGACCTTTTCCTCAAAGGTGCCGTTTTCCATGTCGGCGGTAAACTGGTCGGCGTCCAGGCCCAGTTCAGCCGCGTATCCAGCCAGGATGTCGATCACCTGGTCGGCGGGCGCCCGGCTCCATTCGGACTGGCGCGCAAAGAGCGTGTCGTGCATTTCCCAGAATGCCCCTTGGGCGCCGGCCGCTTCAGCCGCCTGGGCGGCAATGCGAGATTGGGGATGGATGCTGATCAGCGGAAAGTGACGAAAGACAACGCGCAGGTTGTCGCCATGCACGTCTAACAGACGTGCGATCGCAGGCTCGACGCCCGCGCAGCCCGGTCACTGAAAGTCCGAATACACGACGATTGTGACCGGCGCGTCGTCAGGGCCCCGGCTCCAATCGTCCTCCGTGACGGGTGGAAAGCCGTCGATCGGCTGGCCAAAGAAAGGGGCTGCCCGACAGCCCGCCAGGCTGGGTTCATTGGGGGCCGCCGTATCATTGGGGAGATTTGTGGCCTCCTCCTCCGTCGCCGACTCGGTCGGCGGCAAAGTCGGAAGGGTAATTGGGACGTTGCTCTCGGGGGTGACAGGTGAGCCGCTGCAGCCGACCAGGGCAACGAGCAAAATTCCAATCATTGGAATCCATACTTTTCGCATTCTAACCTCCTCCAGCGTAATCAAGGGCTCGACTGAAAAGGCTGGCAGTCTGCCGCAAAGATAACTGCTCAGCCGGTCGCCCCTGGATGCGCTCTCTCCTTGTCGAGGAAGAACATCCAGGCGAGTATTTGATCCAACGGGCTCCCTGATCCAACGGATCAAGTACGAGCGGCCTGAGCAGTTACACTCCTGTGAAGCCTTGACGTCCTTGCGGTGAAAGTCATTTTTCAGGAGAGCGAGAGTTTATTGTACCATGATTTGGCAAAATCAGCCAACAATTTGCAGCGGGACGAACATCTTCAGATTGACAGCCTGCCAGTGCCGTGGTAGAATGAACATGCCGGGGGGTGCCATCCCCCGCACTCGGAGGGATGGCCGAGTGGACGAAGGCGGCGGTCTTGAAAACCGCTGTGACCAAGTGTCACCGGGGGTTCGAATCCCTCTCCCTCCGCAGATAGTTGAATAGCCGGGGGAGGTGCCAGAGCGGTTGATTGGGGCTGCCTGCTAAGCAGTTGTGGGGGAAACTCCACCCAGGGTTCGAATCCCTGCCTCCCCGCTGACGTGCCCCCGTGGCTCAGATGGATAGAGCGTCTGGTTGCGGACTAGAAGGTCGCAGGTTCGAGTCCTGCCGGGGGTACCAAGAGGCCGGCGCAACTGCGCCGGCCTTTTTTGGTGGAGATGGCGGGAGTCGAACCCGCGTCCGAAGAATTCGTTCAGAGATTTCTACGAGTATAGTCGGCGCTTTTTTCTTGCCTGGGGAGTCGCGGCCGACCGCGCTGCACCCAGGCCCAGCCGATGCGTCTTGAGCCGCTCTATCGGCGTCCGGCAGCCGCACGCTGGCATTTATGACACCCGACCCCCGACCCACCAGCGCGAGGCCGGAGGGGGCGGGAGCGCTCGCAAGCGCTCCTTTTTCCTTTCACCGCCTTAGGCGGCTACGGGAATTGCTGCCCAATTGTTGGCACTTTTGGGTTTTTGCTCTGTTGTTAACGGGGCCGGAGCCCCCCGACTCGCCATCTCTGACTAGCCTTCCCCGTCGAAGCCATTTCATCCCCACGGGCACAATTATCCTACCACACGATGGGGAATCTGTCAATTAAAGATACCTCGACAATGTGCCATTGTCAAAATACTTACACATCCAGGTTCCGCACTTCCTTGGCGTGGCTCTGGATGTACCGCTTGCGGGGCGGAACGGCGCTGCCCATCAACATGGTAAACGTGCGGTCTGCTTCTGCGGCGTCCTCCACCGTCACCTGCAGGAGCGTGCGCCGCTCCGGGTCCATCGTCGTCTCCCACAGCTGCTGGGGGTTCATCTCGCCCAGCCCCTTGTAGCGCTGCAGGTTCGCTTTCTTGCCCTCCAGCTTTTCCAAGGCGCGATCTTTTTCTTGCTCCGTGTAGACGTACTGCACCTGGCGCCCCGCTTCGATGCGGTAGAGGGGCGGCTGGGCGATAAAGAGATGCCCGTGCTCCACCAGCTCTTGCATGTAGCGGTAGAAAAAGGTCAGCAACAACGTGCGGATGTGGGCGCCGTCGACGTCGGCATCCATCAACAGGATGACGCGGCTGTAGCGCAGGTTGCCCAGATCGAATTGGTCACTGATCCCAACCCCCAATGCCGAGATCAACGCCTGCACTTCTTTGTTGCTCAGCACCTTGTTGATCCCAGCGCGCTCCGTGTTGAGGATTTTGCCCCGCAGCGGCAGGATGGCCTGAAAGTGCCGGTCACGGCCTTGTTTCGCACTTCCCCCGGCGCTGTCGCCCTCGACAAGGAACAACTCGGTCCGCGCCGGGTCTCGCTCCGAGCAGTCGGCCAGCTTGCCCGGCAGGGTCAGGCTCTCCAGCACGCTCTTGCGGATCACCAGGTCCCGCGCCTGGCGCGCCGCTGCCCGCGCCCGGGAAGAAGTGAGGCACTTGTCGACGATCTTGCGCGCCGAGGACGAGTCCCGTTCCATAAACTCGAGCAGCGCCTCCGCGGTCACCGATTCGACAACCCCCTTGACCTCGGCGTTCATCAGCTTGACCTTGGTCTGCGACTCGAACTGGGGGTCGGGATGCTTGATGCTGACGATGGCGGTCAGCCCTTCGCGCACATCGTCGCCGGAAAAGTTTGGGTCCCGCTCCTTGAGCAGGTTCGCCTTGCGGGCGTAATCGTTGATGCTGCGCGTCAACGCCGCGCGCATGCCGGTCAGATGTGTGCCGCCGTCCATCGTGTGGATGGTGTTGGCAAAGGGATAGACCGACTCGCTGTAGGAGTTGGTGTACTGGATTGCCACCTCGACGCCGAGCCCGTCCACCTCCCGCTCGATATAGATCGGGGGATGGAGCGGGTCCCGGTTGCGGTTCAAATAGCGCACGAAGGAGAGAATGCCGCCCTCAAAGTAGAACGTCATCTGGTGGGCAAAGTCGTCCGGGCGCTCGTCGACCAGGCGGATGGTCACCCCGCGCGTGACAAAGGCCATCTCGCGCATGCGTTGAGCCAGCGTCTCGAAGCGGTAGGAGACGTCGCGAAAGATGGTGGGGTCAAAACGAAAGGTGGTCTTTGTACCTGGCCGCTTGGCTTTGCCAATGGCCTTGACTGCTTCCTGCGGGCGACCGCGCTCGTATCGTTGAAAGTACTGCTTCCCGTCACGGGGATCGTCGACCACGACTTCCATCCACTCAGAGAGGGCATTGACCGCCGACACGCCCACGCCGTGCAGGCCGCCCGAAACCTTGTACCCACCCTCGCCAAACTTGGCCCCGGCATGCAGCGTGGTCATGACCAGTTCCAGGGTCGAGACCTGTTTCTGAGGATGGGGGGCGGTGGGAATCCCCCGCCCATTGTCGCGGACGGTGATGCTCTCGTCCTTGTGGATGATGATGTCGATCTCGTCACAGACGCCGGCCAGGGCTTCGTCGATCGAGTTGTCGACGACCTCATAGACCAGGTGGTGCAGCCCCCGGATGTCGGTGCCGCCGACGTACATGCCGGGCCGGCGGCGGACTGCTTCCAGCCCTTCCAGCACCTGAACGTCCGCTGCTTCGTAACTGATCGTATTGTTCTTGCTCTTGGCCATATTCAGACTCCCATACGTTCATCGCGGGCCGAGCCCATCGTTGCCACTATTCTACCACATGTAATGGGTCGGGAAAAGGATGGGGCGTGTAGCGGGAATTGCTCACCGCGTTGAACCTGGCGGGGACGGCAATGTTCTTGTGCCTGGGCCTTAGCGGCGGTCAGCCAGGAGGGTTTGTGCTGCTTCCCATTCTTCCGGCGTGTTGACGTTGCGAAACGAGTGCAGCTCGGGGTCGATCGGGCGCAGGTCGTCGACGGACACGTAGCGCACTCGTACCTGGGGGAAAAAAGAGACGACGCGGCGCGCCCCGGACCGGACCGCCGTCTCTATTGCCGGGAGACAGGTGCGCCGGTAGGCCGCGTGGAGTGGTTCGACCCACTCGCCGCGGCGCAGCACCGCCGCGTCGACCCCTTCGGCCCAGCCGACAAAAGCGCTTAGGAGCGCCGGGTCGACGAACGGCATGTCACAGCCGACGGCGAGCGTCACCTCGTAGGCCGCTGCCGCCAGCCCGGCGTGCAGCCCGCCCAGCACGCCCACCCCCTGGAAGCGGTCCTCCACCACCGGAACGCCCCGGCCCGCGTACAGCTCCGCGTTCCCTGCCACCACCAGCACCTCGGCGCAGACCCGGGCCATCCGTTCGACGACGACGTCGATCAGCGTCCGGCCATCCAGCTCCAGAAAGGCCTTGTTGCGCCCCATCCGGCGGCTGGATCCGCCGGCCAGCACGACCCCGGTCACGGGCAGTTCGTCCACGCTCATTCGACCTCGATACTTTCAATCAACAATTCTTGCCCGCCGATGGCTTCGGGGCGCAATTGGTGGCAGAGCGGGCAGGTCCAATCGGCGCCCTGCGGCTCGTACGTCGCCCCGCACGCCTGGCAGCGAAACTGGGCCGGCGTCCGCCGAAAGACCAGTTCCGCCCCTTCAGCCAGCGTGTCCTTGCTGACAAAGTCAAAGTAGAACTGGACCGATTCGCCGACGATGCCGGAGAGTTCGCCGATGACGATATTGACCCGCTGAACCCGGCTTGCCCCGGCCTGTTCGGCGTGGGTCAGGACGATCTCGAGCACGGATTGGGTTACTGAGAGTTCGTGCATTAAATGAGCTACGCAATACGCAATACGAGATATTTCGTGTTTCGTATTGCGTATTTCGTATTGCGTATTTCGTATTGCGGATCACGTCACCGGCTCCACCTGCACCGCGCAGACCTTGAACTCTGGGATGCCCGAGTCGGGGTCGAGCGCGGCGTGGGTCAGCACGTTGGCGGCGGCCTCGGCAAAGTGGAAGGGGATAAAGACAACGCCGGGCCGGATAGCGGGCGTGACGCGCACCGCCAGCTCGATCTCGCCGCGGCGGCTGGCGACCCGCACCCGTTCCGCGCCGTCGAGGCCGATCCTGGCTGCATCGTCGGGGTGCATCTCTACGTAGGCCTCGCGCACCTCCTGCGCTAGCTTTTCGGTCCGCCGGGTCATTGTGCCGGTGTGAAAGTGGAACATGAGCCGCCCGGTGGTCAGGGTGAAGGGATACGCTTCGTCCGGCAGCTCGGCCGCCGCCTGGGAGTGGATGGCGTGGAAGCGGCCCAAGCCGCGGCTGAACTTGCCCTTGTGCAGGTAGGGCGTGCCGGGATGGTCTGCCGTCGGCACGGGCCACTGCAGCGAACCCTCCCGTTCCAGGCGCTCGTACGACACCCCGCCATAGATGGGGGTCACGGGGGCAATTTCGTCCATGACCTCGGCAGGAGAGGCATAGTTCCAGGTTTCAGGTTGTAGGTTGGGAACCTGGAACCTGGAACCTGAAATCATCATCTGTGCCAGTTCGCAGATGATCTGCCAGTCGGGCTTGCTCTCGCCCAGCGGCTCCACCGCCTTTTGCACCCGCTGGACGCGCCGGTCGGTGCCGGTGAAAGTGCCATCCTTCTCGGCGAACGACGTCGCGGGCAGGACCACGTGGGCCAGCTCTGCTGTCTCGGTGAGAAAGATGTCTTGCACGACCAGCAAGTCGAGCTGTTCCAGGCAGTGTCGCACGTGGTTGATGTCGGGATCGGAGAGCAGGGGGTTCTCGGCCATCACGTAGAGAGCGCGGACGTTCCCCTGCCCGGCCCCTTCGATCATCTCTGTCACCGTCAGCCCAACCTGGTCGTCCAATCCCGCCACGCCCCAGGCCTGTTCGAATTTCTCCTTCACCTCTGGCGCGGTGACGGCCTGGTAGCCGGGGTAGACGTTGGGCAGCCCGCCCAGGTCGCACGCGCCCTGGACGTTGTTCTGCCCGCGCAGGGGATTGACGCCGCCGCCGGCGATGCCGACGTTGCCGGTGAGCATGGACAGGTTGGCGCACGACTTGACGTTGTCGGTCCCCGTCGTGTGCTGGGTGATGCCCATGGCGTAGAGGATCGCCGCTGGCTTGTGCTGCGCATAGAGCCGCGCCGCTGCCCGCAGGTCGTCCGCCGGGATGCCGCTGATTTCCTCCACCTTTTCCGGCGGATATGTCATCACCACCTGGCGTAGTTCCTCGTACCCCTCGGTCCGCTCCTGGACGAACGACGCGTCTTGCAGCCCCTCGGCGATGATGACGTGCATCAGGCCGTTGAGCCAGGCGACGTTGGTGCCCGGACGAGGGCAGAGGTAGAGGTCGGCCAGGCGGGCCATCTGGGTCTGGCGCGGATCGACCACGATGACCTTGGCCCCGCGCTGCTGGGCTTCCATCACGTGGCTGGCGACGAGCGGATGGGCCTCGGTGGTGTTGGAGCCGATGATGAGGAAGCAGTTTGTGTGCGCGCTGAACTCGGGCACCGAGTTGGTCATTGCCCCACTGCCGAAGGCGGCGGCCAGACCGGCCACCGTGGGGGCGTGTCAGAGACGGGCGCAGTGATCGATGTTGTTGGTGCGGACGATGGTGCGGGCGAGTTTTTGCAGCAAATAGTTCTCTTCGTTGGTGCACTTGGCCGAAGCAAGAAAGCCGATGCTCTGCGGGCCGGATGCGGCGTAAATGGCGCCCATCCGCTCCGCTACCAGCTGCAGCGCCTCGTCCCACGAGGCCTCGCGGAACCCCTCTCCCTGGCGGACGAGCGGCGTCGCCAGCCGGTCGGGGTGCCTGACGAACGACGCAACGTTCCAGCCCTTGATGCACAGGCTGCCCCGGCTGATCGGATGCTGGGGGTCAGGGAAAACCCCCACGATTTCGCCGTCCAGCACCTGGAGGTTGATCGCGCAGCCGCAGCCGCAATAGATACAGGTGGTCCGTACGTTCTCGTATTGCATCACTCGTGCTCCTTCCCGCGCCGTTTACAGCAATTGATCCTGGCCATGCACCATCCCATCTGCCAGCGTCAGCGAGAGGGGCGGGGCGGCGGCAATGTCGGCCCCCGGTTCATAGCCCAGCAGCTCGCCAATGTCCCGCCGCATCAGGTCGTAGAGCACCGTCAGCGGGATGTGCGCCGGGCAGACCAGCTCGCATTGGCGGCAGGCGACACAGCGGGACGCCATGTGCATGGCCCGGACGAGATGGAACATTGGGAACGGCGGCGCCAACATTCCCGCTTCGACCCACAGCGGGTCTTCGAGCGCGCAGGCTTCACAAAAACATTCCGGGCAGATATTGCGGCAGCCGTAGCACTTGATGCACTTGGCAAACTGCTGCTGCCAGAAAGCGCGCCGCTCTGCCAGCGACATTTCCTCATATTGGGCGACGAGGGGGTTCGGCGGCGCGCCCGCCACCGGCACACCCACGACCATCGCCTGGGGCCAGCCGGCGGTGTCCGGCGCCGGAGCGGCGCAGTAACATTCCGCCGCCTGCTCGGCGCTGCAAGTAAATCCCACCAGGTACAGGCGCTCCGGGTCGATCTGGTTCCGTTTCGCCATCTCGACCAGGGCGCGTGCGTCGCAGCCGCGGGCCACGACGCCAAAGCGCGCCTCGGGGTAGCGTTTTTGCAACATGGAGACGACGGAGGGCAGCGGATAACGGGGTTCCAGCACCAGCTGGGAAAGGTCGTCGCCCTCCCGGAAGAGATAGGGGGCCGTTCCCACCGCCGTTTGTCGCAGCGCAACGACCCCGGCCAATTCCGGCAGCTTTTCTGCTACGAGCTTGCATATTTGTTCGCGCATCCTCAACTCCACTTACCAGCCATCCTCTGCCAGCGGGCCCAGCGCCCGTACCGCCTCGACGAATTCTTGGGTTACCTGGGCAAACCTGGGCGCCTCGGCCGACGAGACCCAGTCCAGGCGGAAGCGGTCGGGGTGGATGCCCACGTAGCTGAGCAGGTTGTGCAACAGGGGCATGCGCTTGATGGTGCGGTGGTTGCCGCTGATATAGTGGCAGTCGCCGATGTGGCAGCCCAAAACCAACACCCCGTCCGCTCCGGAGCGAAAAGCGCGCAGCACCATCTCTGGCGACACCCGTCCCGAGCACATCACCCGGATTGGCAGCACGTTGGCCGGGGAAGGCATGCGCGCGACCCCGGCGTTGTCCGCCCCGGCGTAGGAACACCAGTTGCACAGGAAGGCGACGATTTTAGGTTCGAAAGTGTCGGTCATAGATACCTCGTATGTTGCGTATTGCGTATTGCGTAGCGCGTATTAGGTCATTGGTACGTCAATGAGCAAGCCGGCCAGTCTTGCGTTGCTATCATCCAGCGAATAGGAAGGGACCACCTGGTAAGTGATGTCCCCTTCGGCTGCCTTGAAACCCCGCTCGCTAGGGATGATGGTCAAGAGCAAGCGAATGATGTTGGTCAACAGATCGAGGCGGTGCGTGAGAACAGGGGAAGGCAGGACATGACGCCCTTGATAATACCACGTGCGAGCCTCGCGCGCGGAGCCCAAGGCATACTCGTAGAACCGGGCCTGATCTCTGCGAGAGCGCCGGCTGTACCCTTCAGCAATGTTCGCACCGATAGATCCAAGAGCCCGGTATAGCTGATCCGCCAGACTGCGAGTTCGCTGATCCTGCATCAACCTGGAGACATCATTCCATCCCAAATCGCCCGCAAAGAGAGCCAGGCGATACACCTTCATACGCCATAACGGATCAGCGGTCAGCTCTGCCGGAACACTTTGTAGCCACTCTTCGTAGTTCATCCCGCTACCTCTATGCAATACGAAATACGCAATACGCACTACGGAATACACTTACTACGTATTGCGTATTGCGTAGTGTGTATCTTGTACTGTGGCAAACTCTTGCAACAGTCCATCGATCTGCGCCACAATCTCCTGGTCGGTAAAGTGCAGCGCGGTGATGGCGCCCGACGGGCAGGTAGCGACGCAGGTGCCGCAGCCCATGCAGAGAGCGGCATTGACCTCGGCCTTGCCGTCGGCGTTGCGGGCGATGGCGCCGTAGGGACAGGTCAGGATGCACTCGCCGCAGCCGACGCACTGCGCGGCGTCCACCACGGCGACGGTGGGGGAGATGGTCACTTCGCCCTGGTTGAACAGGCGCACCACCTCCAGCGCCGCCGCTCCCGCGTGGGCGACCGTATCCGGCACGTCCCGCGGCCCCTGGCAGCAGCCGGCCAAAAAGACCCCTGCCGTGGCGGTCCCCACCGGCTGCAGCTTGGGGTGCGCCTCGGCGAACCAGCCGTCGGGCGTGCGGCCCAGGCCGCAGAGAAACGCGACCCGGCTGGCGTCAGGCTGGGGCTCGACGGCCGAGGCCAGGATTACCAGGTCGACGTCGACCGCGACCAACCGTCCCAGGTCCGCGTCCTCGCCCTTGACCCGCAGCTTGCCGTCCGCCAGCACCTCCACCTCGGCCCCGCGGCCGCGCACAAAGGTGATCCCTTCTTCTTGCACGCGCTCGTAGAACTCTTCGTAGGCCTTGCCAAAGGCGCGCATGTCCATGTAGAAATCATAGACCTCGGCGCCGGTCTTGTCGTGGACCTGGTGGGCGTGCTTGAGCGAGTACATGCAGCAAAAGCGGGAGCAGTATTCGTGCGCGTGGTGGTCCCGGCTGCCGATGCAGTGGAGGATTGCCACTCGCTTGGGTTTCTCTCCATCGGCGGTGACGATCTCGCCGCCGGTGGCGCCAGTGGCGCTGCTCAGCCGCTCGAACTGCAGCCCAGTGATGATGTTGGGCGAGAGGCCGTAGGAATACTGCGGCAGCAGGGTGGGGTCCCACATGGCAAAGCCTGTGGCGACGACAATGGCGCCCACGGCCACGTCGAGCAGCTTGTCCTGCTGCTCATAGTCGATAGCGCCGGTGGGACAGGTTTTCTCGCACAGTTTGCACTTGCCCCTGGTGAAAAAGGTACAGTTTTCGCGGTCGATCACCGGGATGTTGGGGATGGCCTGGGAGAAGGGGGTATAGATTGCCTTGCGCTGGCCCATGCCGGCCCCGAAGGCAGTGTCGAGCACTTTTTTGGGGCACTTTTCCTGGCACAGGCCGCAGCCGGTGCAGAGGTCCGCGTTTACCGACCGCGCCCGCTGGCGGATGCGGACGGCAAAGTTGCCCACGTATCCCGAGATTTCTTCGACCTCGCTGTAGGTCAGGAGGGTGATGTTGGGATGCCGACCGGCATCCATCATTTTTGGCCCGAGAATTCATATACTACAGTCGAGGGTGGGAAAGGTCTTGTCGAGCTGGGCCATGCGCCCGCCGATGGACGGTTCGCGTTCGACCAGGTAGACCGGGTAGCCGGCGTCGGCGATAGAGAGGGCGGCCTGGATGCCGGCGATGCCCCCGCCGACGATCAATGCGGCCTGCTCCACCGGCTCGCGGCGCGCTTCCAGCGGCTGGTGGTGGGCCACCCGCGCCACCGCCGCGCGTACCAGGCGCTGGGCCTTGTCCGTGCCCGCTTCACTGTCGCGCACCGCCCAGGAGACGTGCTCGCGGATGTTGGCCATCTCGAAAAAGTAGGGGTTGAGCCCGGCGCCTGCCAGCGCGCGGCGAAAGGTCGGCTCGTGCATGCGCGGCGTGCAGGAGGCGACGACGACGCGGTTGATGCCGTGCTCGCGGATGTCCTGCTGGATCATCTCCTGCCCCGGCTCGGAGCACATGTACTTGTACTGGCGGGAGACGACCACGTGGGGCAGCGCCGCCGCCATCTCGACCACCGCCGGTACGTCGACCGTGGCCGAGATGTTGATGCCGCACTCGCAGATATAGACACCGATTCGAGGTTCGTCACTTTTCATACGTCACCGTCTCCTCAACGACCAGGCAAGTACGCACCACGAAACGCGCACTACGTGTCACGTGTTGCGTGGTGCGCGTTGTGTATCTTTTCCAGCACCGGCCGCGCTGGCGTGACCAGCCGCCGCAGGCCCAATTTCTCTTCCGGCAGCCCAAACGCCAACCCCATCAACTGGGGCAGGAATAGCACCGGGATGCGCACGGGTTTGCCCAAAGCGCCAGAGACCTTGTCCTGGTAGCTGTCCAGGTTAACGTGGCACATTGGGCAGACGACGGCGATACAATCGGCCGGGAGGGCCGCCTCCAACACCGCCCCCGCCATAGACAATCCCACTTTCTGCTTGGTCATCACCAGCGACGTGCCGCAACAGGAGGCCTCGCGGGCGTGCCGGTGGACCGTCGCTCCCAGTGCCTCCAGCAGAGCGATCATCGATGTCGGGCGTTGATCGTCGTCAAAGGGGCTGAACGGGCGCACAGTCTGGCATCCATAATAGGGCGCAACGGTCAAACCCTCCAGCGGGCGCTGAACTTTTTCTTTGATGGCCTCCAGTTCGATGTCGTTTGCCAGGACGTCCATCAGGTGACGTGGCCGGATTGTACCGTGATAGGTCAATCCCTCCACCTCCAATGCCTGGTTGATCGTCTGCAATCTTTTGGGATCAGCGGCGGCCTCCACAGTACGACAAAAGTTGGTGTAGCAGGCACTGCATACGGTGAGCAGATCCCGTCCATCGGCGATCTGTTCGGCCAGGGCCAGATTGCGGGCGGGCATCACCGCGCCCAGGAGGTCGCTCATCACCGCGGCGACGCTGGCCCCGCAGCAGGTCCAATCCTCCAACTCTTCCAACTCCACGCCCAAGGCCTCCAACACCGCCAGCGTCGAGTGGAGATACTCGAGCGCCGTTCCTTCTTGAGAGCAGCCGGGATAGAACGTGTATTTCATTTCCGTCCCTCCAGCTCGGCCACCCGTTCAAAGAGGCGGTCGAGGCGCCCCTTGCCAAAGGTAGGCAGCTCCAGTTTGACCTTGCCACGCAAGAAGAGAATGGGCCCCAGCTTGATATAGCCCAGCGCGCCCAGCGGATTGGAGCTTAGGATAAAGCGCATCATGAACTCCATCTCGCGCATGCGCCCATAGTGGCGCATGACGTAGGCAAAGGAGCGGTAAAAGGCTGCGCTCGCCCGCGAGCGGACCAGCCCGCGCTCCATCGCCATCTCCTTGAGCCGGGTGATCGTCTCGGTGAGCGGAATCCCACGCGGACAACGCACCTGGCACTGGTAGCAGAGGCTGCACAGCCACATGGTCTTGGAGTGCATGATCTCGTCGACCAGGCCCAGGTTGACCATGCGCCACATCCGCCGTGGGCTGACATCCATTGCGTGGGCGGCAGGACAAGAAGCGGAGCACGTACCGCACTGGATGCAGGAGAGCATCTCCTCCCAGCGTCCCGGCGTCACCTGCTGGGCCAGGGAACGATCGAGGGTTGTCAGATCAAGTACGTCAGCCATAAGCTATACCTCTTGGTGCGCTACACTTGACCGCGCCGCGGCCGCAGCGACCGGAACGCGCTGAGGGTCGTTTATCCAACCACCTGGGCAAAATCGGCCGGGGTCACGCCCGGGCTCTCGACTGCCTGCTCGGCGTAAAAGCGGGCGGCGGTTTCTTCGACCTGGTCGATCCGTTTCCCCGCCAACGCCGCTTCCAGGTCGCGCAGTGCCTCGGCCGGGAAGAAGAAAAAGTCGCCCGAGATCTCGACGTGGCGGATGACCTTTTCCTCCACCTCGATTGTGGCGCGGATCAGGCCGCCGGGCGCCTTGTGCATCTTGTGCCGCACCTCGACGCCCTCGCGGACCTTGACCGTTCGGCCCGCGCCGGGACGACCGCGGCGGAGCAGCCACTCGTCGGAGAGGAACTGGGGCGCCAGCTCGTCCGCCTTGGCCCGCCACGCTGCGTCCACCGTCCGCTGTTCCTCCATCGGTCCGAGCAGGGCGGCAAATTTGTCCGCCATCAGCGTCCACAGATCCTCCGTCGGCGGCACGTCCGCGACCTCCCGCTTGATCGTCGACAGGTTTTCATAGATCGTCTTGTAGACCTTGTCGCGGAATTTCTCGTCGGGCACCTTGAGCACGCGGGCCATCATTTCGTAGTCAAAGTCGACGATCAGGTTGCCGACAAAAATGATATAGTCGCCGATCTCGGCCACGCCGGTGCCCGAGACCTTGCGGTTGTTGGCGACAATGTCGTTAACCGGCTTGTATTCGGCCGGGATGCCCAGCGCGCGGTAGGCCTCGATGGGGGGTTGGAGGAAGCGGCGGTAAAAGGCCTCTTTGCCGGTGGGGACCAGCGGGTTCTCCTTGTGGATGACCAACTGCCAGAACAACTGCTGGCCGTCGAGATAGACGCCGCCGCCGCCGACCTCGCGGCGAAAGACGGGGATGCCCGCCTCGCGGCAAAAGGGCAGGTCCACCTCCTGCTCGGCGTCCTGAAAGTAGCCGAGGCAGACGTAGGGCGAAGCCGGCGAGAGCAGGATCAGCCCTTCCCGGTCCAGCCGCGGCAGGGCGTGGTAGAGCAGTTGCGAATCTTGCCATGTGACGGTTTCGAGTCGGTAAAGTTTCATTGTTCTACCTTTAGCTACTCTTCCATCTGCCGCGCGACGAACTCGACCAGGTCCATCGTGCGGACGCGGACCTTTTCCTGGCGAGCGGCTCCGGCCAGCGTGCGCACGCACTGCTGGCAGGCGGAGAGCAGGTACTTGGCCTCGACCGCCGCCGCCTGCGCGATGCGGTTCTTGCCCACCGCCGCCGACAGTTCCTTGTCGGCCATCTCCACGTCGCCGCCGCCGCCGCAGCAGAGAGAGTATTCGTGGTGATGCTCCATCTCGACGAAATTGACCCCCGGAATCGCCCGGATGACGTTGCGCGGCGCGTCATAGATGCCGCTGGTCCGCCCCAGGTCGCAGGGATCGTGATAGGTCACTGTCTCTTCCAGCGGCTTGAAGGTCAGTCGGTCGACGATCTGCGCCAGCAGCTCGGTGGCGTGGAGGACCTCAAAGCCCAGCGGCTCGCCCAGCAGGTGCGGGTACTCGTCCTTCCAGGTGTGGTAGCAAGAGGGGCAGGTAGCGACCAGTTGCCTGGCGCCGGTTCGCCGCACCGCCTCGACGTTGTGGCGGGCCATCTCTGCCGTCGCGTCTCCCATCCCGGCGATGGTCAGCGGAAAGCCGCAGCACCATTCCTTCCCGCCCAGGGTCATGTAATCGACCCCGGCTCGTTCCATCACCTTGACCAGGCTCTGCGGGATCGAGTAGGACTGGGGGTAGAAAGAAGAGACGCAGCCGACGAAATAGACCGTCTCCGCCTGCGTTTTTCCGCCCACGCCGGCGGGAATCTCGGGCAGGTTCTGGCTCCAGATCAGGCGGTTCTCGTTATCGTCCCCCGAAATGTTATAGTGGGCGGCCAGCGTCTGGCGCAGGTGGTCCAGCGCCGGGGGATAGACGCCCCGGTCGACCAGTTCCGCGCGCATGGCGATCCACATGTCCCGCGTGCGGATGTGGACCGGGCAGACGATGGCGCAGCGCCCGCAGAGGGTGCAGTCGTAGGTGCCGAGGGAGTGGCCCTCCAGCGCCGCCGGGTCGGGCTCGCGGGCGCCAAAGAGGCGCGCCAGCAGCCCCCGCTCGCGACGGACAAAGCGGCGCACTGTTTCGATCTTGCGCAGAGGAGTGATCGCGTCCAGTTCGGATTTGGCCTCAAAGGTGGGGCACCAGGTCACGCACTCGCCGCAGCGCGTGCACGCGTCCAGTTCCATCAACTGCTGGAAGGTATATCGAAGCTCGGGGCTAGACATGGGCGCCTCCTTTCGCCGTGCCGTGGGCTGTCTCGGCTTGAAAGTGGTTCACCGTCGCCGACAACCCGCCGGCAATGACGTGCATGAACTTGGAGTAGGGAATCGTGACAATGACCAGCGAGGTCAAGATGCCGTGGCCCACGTACAGCCACTCGACCAGCAGGTCCCACGGCAGCGGCAGGCCGGCAAACAGGCGCGCCAGCGGATAGCCGACGAAGGACAGGTAGAGCAGCCCCTCGGCGTGGCTGGAGTTGAGGCGGACGATCTCGGCGATCCAACCAGAGAGCAGGATCAGCCCCAATCCAATGACCATCCAGTTGTCCATAGGGCCGGTGCGCAGTTGGGAGGTGCGGGAAAAGTAGCGGCGGATGACGAAAAAGAGAAAACCGGCCGTCATCATCACCCCGCCCACTTCGTTCAAGATCGCCGTGACCGGGTGATCGGCGGTGTACCACATCGAGACCCAGGGGATGTGTCCCAGGTGAAAGACGTGGTACAACACCTTGTCGGCAATTGCGGCGATGCCCGACATGGACATCAACAGCATAAAGCCGGTGAGCAGCAAAAAGTGGCTCAACCAGCGCCAGCGGTTGGTCTGCCACAGGCGGCGGTTGAACCAGGCTTCGGTGACGAAGGATTTGACCAAGCGGGGCAGTTGGGCGCTAAAGATGGTCGCCAGCGTCGTTTGGAGCAGCGCGCCCACCTTGCTGCGTCCCGCTCCTTCCACCCGCCCCCGCAGCCAGACGCCGATGACGTCGGCCATTCCCAGCAGGAAGAGCCCCATGAGCGGCAGGTGAATGAGCCAAAAAATGTTCTCTGCGTTCATTACGATAACTCACCTCTCCAAGATTTGGCACACAAAAACGACCCTGCTGAAGAGACAAGGGGACAAGGCAATATGGAGACACAGTGACAGGCTGTTAGTATTGTCGCCTTGTCTCCCTGTCACCTTGTTTTCTTGTCTCTCAGTAGAGTCGAAAATAGTCAGGGATTCAGAAGGCGCATGGGTCCGATCTAGCCAATCAGGTCCTTGAACTTTTCCGCCTCGCCCTCGATAAATTCCTTGAATTCTGGCGAGTCGGCTTTCCACAGGTTGTCCAGTTCACCCGCGTCGGTCATTTCGATCTTGACCAGCCAGCCGTCTTCAAAGGGCGACTCGTTGATGATGTTGGGTTCCCATTCCAGTTCCTCGTTGACCTCGAGCAGCTTGCCGCTGACCATGGCTGGCACGCGGCCGACCCACTTGCCCGACTCCATGGACATAAAGGTCTGCCCCTGTTCCAGGTCGCGCCCCACGGGCGGGCTCTCGACAAACACGATCTCCTGGGCAATCTTTTGCCCAAAGTCGGTCAGGCCCTGCACGACGACGTTGCCCTCCACGCGGGCCCAGTTGTGCAGCTTGTCGTAGTAGAGATTGTCCGGGAATTCGATGCCAGCGATATTCATGTCATACCTCCTAGAACTTTGATTGGTTCTTCCACACCGTCTCCATTGGGGGCAGCCCGCGCAGCGCCTCGGTAAACTCGCGCACGGTCTGGGCGAACAGCTCCCCCTCCGAAGACGAAACCCATTTTACCACAAAACGCTCCGGTTCGATACCTGTGAACGAGAGCAGCGCCTGCAGCACCGGCATGCGGCGCGCGGTGCGGTGGTTGCCCGTGGCATAGTGGCAATCGCCGATGTGACAGCCTAGCACCATCACCCCGTCGGCCCCTTCGCGGAAAGTGCGGATGACCAGTTCCGGCGCCACCCGCCCCGAACAGGGGACGCGAATGATCTTGATGTTGGGCGGGTATTTAAACCGCGAGGCTCCTGCCAGGTCCGCTCCGGCATAGCTGCACCAGTTACAGAGAAAACCGACGATTTTGGGTTCGTAGGTCATAATTCCCCCATTAATCTCGAGTTTGGCACTTTTGTCACTTGCCTGAGTGCAAACATCAGCTATATGTCATTCGGGTGCGTTTCATTTCGGTTGCGGAGAGACTTTGGAAGTCTTCATCTTCAGCCAGGACTTGGCAAAAGCGACTTGAAATCACCTCAAAAGCCGTTGGATAGAGTATTTTTGAGACTTCCGAAGTCTTGTCTAACTTGTTTGAAACACACCCATGTCATTCTGAGGAGCCCAAAGGGCGACGAAGAATCTCGTTTTGGGCATAACAGCGTGTTTTCTAGAGAAAAACGAGATTCTTCGCCCTGATATGGTCTATCATGAGTGATGACCAAAAAAGCCGGGCTCAGAATGACATATCAAAACCATGTTGAAAAGGTACTAGACCGTATTGGCCTTGTTCAAAGTTCAATCGTCTCTTCCAACTTCATCGTGTACATCGCCCCCAGCATCTCTGCGATCAACTGCCGGTCGGTAAAGTGGCGCAGGGTGATCGCCTTAGAGGGGCAGGTGGCAGTGCAGGTGCCGCAGCCCTTGCACAGCACCTCGACCACGTGGGCTACACCCTGTTCTTGCAGGAACTCGATCGCGGTGTAGGGGCAGGTCTGGATGCACTGCTGGCAGCCGACGCACATCATCGGGTCGACTACGGCGGTGGCGGCTTCGACCTTGACCTCTTCCTGGCGGATGATGGAGAGGATGCGCGCCGCTGCCGCTGAGCCCTGGGCAACGGAATCGGGAATGTCCCGCGGCCCCTGGGCGCAGCCAGCGATAAAGACCCCCTCGGTCATTGTCGCCACCGGGTCGAGCTTGGGATGTCTTTCTTTGAACCAGCCGTCGGCGTCGAAACTGATGCCAAACAGGCGCGCCACCTCGGGCGCGTCGCGGCGGGGCTCCAGCCCCACGCTGAGGATGACCATGTCGACCGGCAGGCGCATCTGTCGGCCCAGCGCCTTGTCCTCCACATAGACCGCCAGCCGGCCCTCCTCGGGCAGGACCTCGGAGGGGCGCCCGTTGATGAAAATGACTCCCTCGCCCTGCAGGCGCTTGTAGAATTCTTCGTAGGCCTTGCCCGCGGTGCGCATGTCGATGTAGCATTGGTAGATGCGGGCCCCGGTTTTGCCCTTGACCAAGTGGGCCAGCTTGAGCGAGTACATGCAGCAGACCTTGGAGCAGTAGCCGTGATAGTTTTCGTCCCGGCTGCCGACGCAGTGGATGATGGCGATGCTCTCTGGTTTCGTCTTCCCGTCCCGCAGCACGATTTTGCCGCCGGTCGGGCCGGAGCCGCTGAGCATGCGCTCGGCCTCCATGCTGGTAAATACGCCGGGCAGCCGTCCGTAGCCGTAGGCGGTGATGCGCCGGGCGTCGAAGGGATCGTAGCCGGTGGCGAGGATGACGTTGCCTACCACGACCTCGATGATCTCGTCCTGCTGCTCGTAATCGATGGCGCCGGTGGGACAGACCGTTTCACAGAGCTTGCACTTGCCCTTGGTAAAAAAGATACAGTTCTCGCGGTCGATCACCGGGTAGGAGGGCACCGCCTGGGCGAAGGGGCGATAGATCGCCTTGCGCTTTCCCAGGCCGACCTCGAACACGTCGTCGACGACCTTTTTGGGGCACTTTTCCTCGCACGCGCCGCAGCCAGTGCACAGGTCCTCCTTGATCGAGCGGGCCCGCTTGCGGATGCGGACGGTAAAGTTGCCCACGTACCCCGAGATACCTTCTACCTCGCTGTAGGTCAGGAGCGTGATGTTGGGATGCCGACCGGCATCCATCATCTTGGGGCCGAGAATTCAGGCACTACAGTCGAGAGTGGGAAAGGTCTCGTCGAGCTGGGCCATGCGCCCGCCGATGGTCGGTTCCCGTTCCACCAGGTAGACCGGGTAGCCGGCGTTCGCCAGCTCCAGGGAGGCCTGGATGCCGGTGATGCCGCCGCCGACGACCAGCGTCGCCGGCTGGATGGGCACGGTGTTGACAGTCAGCGCCTGGTGATGGCGCACCCGCAGCACTGCCGCCTCGACCAGGGCCTTGGCCTTTTTTGTCGCTTCCGCCCGGTCGTCGTGGACCCAGGAGCACTGCTCGCGGATGTTGGCCTGTTCGAAGTAGTAGGGGTTGAGCCCGGCCGCCGCCACTGCCCGCTGAAAGGTCGGTTCGTGCATGCGCGGGGTGCAGCAGGCCACCACCACCCGGTCGATGCCCTGCTCGCGGATGTCTTGCTGGATCAGTTCCTGGCCCAGGCTGGAGCACATGAACTCGTAATCGCGGGCCACGACGACGTCCGGCAGGCCAGCCGCCCACTGGGCGACTCCCGCGCAGTCCACCATCCCGGCGATATTGTTCCCACAATGGCAAATATAGACGCCTACTTTCATCCGTCCTCTCCTCCGAACAGGAACGCCTCGATCTCTTGCAGCCGTTCGACTCCCTTGACCTCGTAGGGCAGGGATGGCATCTGGATCAGGGTCGCCCGCTCTCCATACTCCTCGCGCAACATCTGGACGTAGGGTTGCTGCATCTCCATCCGCTGGCGGTGAAAATCGCAGTCCGGCTGGGCAATGACGCCGTTGACGACGATGTGGCGGACGTCCAGCCCGTGCTGGGCCAGCTCGCTGATCACCCGCCGGCTCTGATAGACCCCCAGCGCCTCGGGAATCGTAACCAGGATAAACTCGACATTGTCCGGGTCGCTGAAAAAGTCGATCACCTGCCGTGCCAGCTCTGTCCAGCCGGCAATGATCTCGGTGAAGGGGGTCTTGGACAGGTTGAACGTATCCCGCACCTCCAGGTAGACGCGCGGGGCGAGGCGCAGGTGCTCCAGGAAGCGCTGCGGCAGGCCCAGCAGCCGCAGCGTGTCGCCGGCGGGCGCGGTATCCCAGACAATCATCTGATAATCCTTGTGGATGCGCTCCAGGATATAGTCGAGCATGAACTCTTCCTGGATGCCCGGGGCCATGGCCACGTAATCGACCACCTCGTCGTAGGGCATGTCGATCATCGCCGACAGCGCCTCATAGACCTCGGGGCCAAATTTCTTTTTCCAGCGCCGCATCACTTCGTCGGGGTCGATCTCGAGGGCAAAGAGATTTTCCACCCCCGCCACGGGCGTCTCCTGGCAGCCGATCTCGGTCTCAAAGATGTCCGACAGCGAGGGGGTCAGGTCGCTGGAGATGATCAACGTCCGCCGCCCCTGTCGGGCATAGTGGAGCGCCGTGCCGGCCGAGGAAGTGGTCTTGCCGACCCCGCCCTTGCCGCCGAACATGAGCACGCGCTTGTTGGTTTGGTCTAGGGAAGCTAGAGAATTCAACTATAAAAATCCTTCCAAAAACTCTTTGATCTCGTACTGCCAAAAGACCGGGCCGTCGATGCAGACGAACTTTTCGCCCATGTTGCACCGACCGCACTTGCCGATGCCGCAGTGCATGCGCGCCTCCAGCGTGGTCAGCATCTGTTGCGGGGTAAAGCCCAGCTTTTGCTGCGTCAGGAAGGCAAAGTGGATCATGATCGGCGGGCCGCAGGTGATGGTGACAGTGTTGTCGATCTGTGGCGCGACCTGTTCCAACAGTTGGGTGATCAGGCCGACGTTGCCGCTCCAGTTCTCGTCGCCGCGGTCGACGGTGACGTGGAACTCGGTATCGGGCGCGGCGCGCCACTCGTCGAACTCGTCGGTAAAGACGAGCAGGTCGGGGCTGCGCGCGGCCCAGAGGATGGTCAGGTGGCCGTAATCGTCCCGGTTGTCGAGGATGGTGTGGATGACGGGGCGCAGCGGCGCGCCGCCGATGCCGCCGCCCAGAATGACGACGTTGCGGCCCTTGATCTCTTCCATTGGGAACCAGTTGCCCAGCGGACCGCGCACCCCCACCGGGTCGCCCACCTCCAGCCCGTGCAGGGTGTGGGTGACGTGGCCCAGGGCGCTGACGGCGAACTCGAGGTAGGGGCCGCGGCCGGAGGCGAGGCCAAAGGGCGCCTCGCCGGCGCCAAAGGCGGAGAGGAAGGCGAACTGGCCCGGCCTGTACCCGGCCGCCGCCGCCTGCCCTTCCGTCTCGGCCATCTCGACCTGGAAGAGGCGGATACCGGTCGCCACGTCCCGAATCCCAGCCAGGCGGCCGATGAACGGGCGCATCGGATTGCTGCCATTTCCGCTCATCCGTCACTCCTTTCCGCTACGCCGCGCATCACCTCGGTGATGTCGATGTCGACCGGGCAGGAGACAATGCAGCGCCCGCAGCCGACACAGCCCAGCGGCCCAAAGTCCTCGGGGTAGTAGCAGAACTTGCAAAAGAAGCGGTTGCGGATGCGGCCCGGCTTGGTGGGGCGGGAGTTGTGCCCGCCGGCGGCGCGGCGGTAGTTGGTGCTGGTGCAGGCGTCCCAGACGCGGATGCGCTCGGAGCAAGTGAGGCCCGGCTGCACCGACGTGACGCGGTCGACGACGTCGAAGCAGCGGCAGGCCGGGCAGACGTAGGTGCAGATGCGGCAACTCAGGCAGCGCTCGCCGTGCCGCTGCCACATCTCGTCCTCAAAGAGCGTGCGCCAGGCTTGGGGAGGGGCCACCGGCACTATCTCGCCATCCGCCTGCGAGGGCGGCGGTTCCCCCTTTTTTTCTTGCAGCTCGAGCCCGGCCAGCAGCGCCGCGCCCTTTTCGGTGACCACCTGCACGGCATAGCCGCCATCGACCTCCCGCAGCAGCAGGTCGAGGTGATCCGCTGCATCCGGCGCGCCGCCGACGGAGGTGCAGAAGCAGCCCTCCCACATGCGCGGGCAGGCCAGGCCGACCATCGTCGTGCGCTCGCGCTGGCGGCGGTAGGCCGCGTCGACCGGCTCCTGCTGCAAGAACAGGGCGTCGATCACCGCCGCGCCGTGGGCGTCACAGGGGCGAAGGCCAAAGAGGACCTGTTTTCTCTCTGGGACTATTTCCTCTAACGTCATTTCTTTGCCCCGCTGCTCGATCTGCAGCAGCACCTCTGTCGCCGGGAACAAATAGTCCTTGGCCGACATCTCGGGCCGCTGGTACTCGAACAGCACTCCGGCGCTGGAGGCGACGGGACGGTACAGGACGTGCCCCTCCACGTCGCGAGGGGCAACCAGGTCCACCTCTTGGGCCAGCTGGTCGAGCCAGACCCGCAGCGCATCTTGCGTCACGAATTTCATATCGGCGAACCCTCCTCGCCCAGCTCAAATAGGAGCGGGGCCAGGGTCTCTTCCCGCCCGGCGCGGTAACCGTACAACGTCTCGACTTCGCGCGCCAGCCGCCGGTTGAGCAGGCGCAGCGGCAGGCCCATCGGGCATACCCGCTCGCACTCGTCGCACCCGACGCAGCGGCCAGCCAGGTGGAGCGCCCGGCCCAGGTGAAAGATGTACTTGCCTGGCATCTCGACGCCGGCGTCGACCCACAGCCCGTCGTCCCGCTCGAACATGCAGGTGGTACAATAACAGCCGGGGCAGACCTGGCGGCAGGCGTAGCAGCGGATGCAGCGGTCGAACTCGTGCAGCCAAAAGGCCAGCCGCTCCGTCGGCGGCAGCGCCTCGACGTGGGCCAGGTCGGCGTCGTCGTCCGCCGCAACGTCGACGTCGGGCGGGCTGCCGATCAGCACGTCATAGACCACCGGCGTCCGCTCGGCGCAGTGCACGCAGCGCGGCAGCGGTGCGCCGCTCTCGTCGACCATGCCGTCGCAGGTTACGCCGATGACCGTGGTCCGCTCCCGCTCGATCTGCCCCTCGGCCAACAGCACGTTGATCGTGCGGCTGTCGCAGGGCTTGACGACGACGGCAACGCGGGGGGGAGCCTCTCCGCGCCGGGCGGGCTTTTTCTTGTCGTGGAGATAGGTCGCCAGGTTGTGTACGGCGCGCGTACTCCAGACCAGCCGCTCCGCCTCGCCCGCGTCGTAGATGAACGCCGGGCGCACGCCTCCCCGAGGGCTGGCCTCGTACCCGATCACGCAGTCGACCTGGCCCTCTTGCAAGAGCTGGCGGGCCGTTTCTCGTATTTTTTGACCGATATCGTTCAACTGCTTTCTCCCTGCTGCCAACTGTAGACCTGGTTATTCTGGCGATGCGCCGTCTGCTGCTTGTCCGGCGGGGTCCGGCGACGCGCATGTGCCGTCGCTGCCGCGATAGTTGGGAAAGGTAACGGTAAACGTGGTCCCTTTCCCCAGCTCACTGCTCACTTCGATTTGCCCCTGGTAACGCTCCACCAGGTCTTTGACGATAGCCAATCCCAACCCCGTGCCGGCAATCTCGGAGGCGCGGACGTTGGGTGCGCGATAGAACTCTTCAAAGAGGTGTGGGAGTGCTTCTGGCGGGATGCCAACCCCCGTGTCCGCGACCCGGACCCAGACCTGTTCGCTCCTTTGTCCCGGTACGCCGGGGCTTTGTCCCGGAGTACCGGGGCTTTGTCCCGGAGTACCGGGGCTTTGTCCCGGAGTACCGGGGCTTTGTCCCGGAGTACCG
>JAFGEI010000024.1 GCA_016931695.1 Anaerolineae bacterium
CTTTTGGTTAAATATCGGCAGAGCCCTCTGTCAGGGAGACTCCCACATCCCTGGCGGGCGTGGGAGTCGATGAAAAAAATTACGTTCCACCAGGGAAAGATTATAGCACAGCCCGTCAAATCGCTCAACTTGTCGCCTGACGGGGGTGATTCAGTTCTGAACAGTAACTGCTCAGCTTTGCATGGGATGGCTCAGAAATATCCATAGTTTCTGAGCAACAATTTTTATTTGGGTATTATCCATATTTTGCTATTAAAGATGCAATTATTGACATCCATGTATAACTGTGCTATACTGAAAATATAAACAGCAGGATAGATAATCTTGCATCCAGTTCAGCCAAGGTAGCAGTCAAGCCGATCGACTTGCCTTTGGCGGAAAACCCGGCTATCGCGCGGTTTGCTCAAACTTCGAATCCCACAACAATCGCCCCCGCCAAGGCAAAGACGACTCATTGACGCGAAAGGAGGGAGCACGATGATTGAGCACCTCTTGATTCCGCTGGATGGATCCTCCCTGGCAGAGTGTGCACTTGCTCACGGCGTGGCAATTGCCCGCGCGCTCGATGCCCGCGTCACACTACTGCGCGTGCTGGAGCGCAGCACGGGAGCCGATCCATCGACTGATCCCCTGAGCTGGCACATTCGCAAGGTAGAGGCAACCGCGTATCTGAATGACGTGGCGAGCCGCTTGCAGCAGGTCGGCCTAAAAGCAGAGGTCGTTCTCTTGGAGGGACAGGCAACAAAGCAGATCATCGAGTTTTCTCACAGCCAACAGGTCAACCTCATCGTTCTCAGCAGCCACGGTCGGAGCGGCTTGAGCGGGTGGAACATCAGCAGCGTCGTGCAAAAGATCATCCTGTGGGCCTGTGTACCGACAATGATCGTGCGGGCCTATCAACCCATCACCAGCGAACTGGGAGAGCTGCACTACCAGCGGGTGATGCTCCCCCTGGACGGATCCCAGCGGGCCGAGTGCGTCCTCTCCCTGGCCACAAAGCTGACGCGCTTTCACAAATCAAAGCTCCTGCTGGCACACGTGGTTTCCCGGCCAGAAATGCCCCGCCGCGCCCCCCCCACGCCGGAAGATGCCAAGCTGCTCGACCAATTTACGCAACGCAACCGGGCGGAGGCAGCGCGATACCTGGAAGAAATCCGGTCTCGCTTGACTTCCGACAGCGAGATCCACCTGCTCGTCGACGATTCTCCAGCAATGGCGCTTCAGGAATTGGCCGAGGGAGAAGCGGTGGACCTGATCGCACTGAGCGCCCATGGCTATTCCGGCGGAACCAAGTGGCCGTACGGCAGCGTGGCGCTAAACCTGATCGCCTACGGGACGACGCCTCTGCTGATCGTCCAAGACCTTTCGGCAGAGGACATCGAACGAACCCGGGCCGAGGTTGCCACAGCGCAATACAAAGGGCATTGAGGTGATGAGCCAAGACACTTCCGACGTCGACCTGCTGCAGAACCTGGCATCCCAACTGGCAAAGAACCATACCGTCTCCTTCAAACCCAGCCTCAAACGCGCCCCCTGCGACCGCCTGCGCGGACACGAAGCGACCCTGCAGCAGGCCCACGAGCATTTTGCGCAGATGTCAGAGGCGCAGCAGCCCCTTCCCTACGCCGGAGAGTGGGTGCTGGACAACTTTTACGTGATCCAACAAGCCCTGCGCCAGGTCTGCGAGGATATGCCGGAGAGCTACTACCGCCAGCTTCCCAGGCTGGACAGCTCGCCGCTGGAAGGAAATCCCCGTGTTTACGCCCTGGCCTGGGAAGTACTGGGCTGCTGCGACCGCCATCTCAACATCGATCAGGTGATCCGGTTCGTCCAGGCCTACCAGCAAGTGACCCCGCTGACGATGGGAGAACTGTGGGCAATACCAACGATGCTCCGCTTCGGCGCCCTCGAGTGTCTTGCCTACGCATCGGCTCTTGGCGCCGGGCTGGCAGTGGAAAGCATAAAAGACGGCGTATCACCGCCCCTCCTCAAAGAAGGAGAACAGGACAAGATTGTCGCCAACTGCATCCTCAGCCTGCGGCTGCTGGCAGCTCAAGATTGGAAAGTGTTTTTTGAAACCGTCAGCCGCGTGGAAGAGGTGCTGCGCCTGGACCCCGCCGGGGTCTATCCATGCATGGACTTTGACGCCCGCGATCGATACCGCAAGGTGGTCGAGAAGTTGGCCCTGGCAGTGGGGCAGAGCGAGGAACAAGTTGCCCGCGCGGTCGTCGAACTGGCCCGCGAAAATTGCGCGGCGGACAGCGCGGGAGCATCTCTCCAGTCGGCACATATCGGTTTCTACCTCCTGGGCATGGGGCGGGCAGAGCTTGAAAAACATTTGGGCTATCGCCCCCCGCAGATCGAGCGGCTGGGCCGCTGGACAACCGGCCACGCCCTGCCCCTCTACTTGGGCCTCATCACCCTATTCACCCTGATCCTGGTGTCAGCCCTGGCAGGATATGCCCTTGCGACTGGTGGGACAGTGCTCCAGTTCGTCGGCGCCATCCTCTTTTCCACCCTTCCCGCGACATCGATAGCGGTAAACTGGGTCAATTGGCTGATCACCCACACCGTCCCCCCGCGGACACTGCCGCGGATGGATTTTCGCGACGGGATTCCGGCCGAACACAGCACGATGGTCGTCGTTCCCTGCCTCCTGCTCGACGCCGCCGAGGTAGACACATTGCTGCAACGGCTCGAGCTCCACTTTCTCGGCAACACGGACCCCCATCTTTACTTTGCCCTGCTCACCGATTTTACCGACGCCCCGCAAGAGCACATGCCCGGTGACGCTGCGCTGCTCGATCGGGTTCGGGCCGGCATCCAGGGGCTCAACAGGAAGCACGGGGGCAAAACTGGCGGCCCGTTCTACCTCTTCCACCGCCACCGGCTGTGGAATCCGGGTGAGAATTGCTGGATGGGCTGGGAACGTAAACGGGGCAAGCTTATCGAGTTCAACCGCCGGCTGCAAGGCAGCCAGGAAACCTCCTACAGCGTCCAAGAGGGGAACATGGACGTCCTGTCACATATCCGCTACGTCATTACCCTGGACGCAGATACCTCCCTGCCGCCCCTCGAAGGCGCACGGCGTCTCGTCGCCACCCTGGCCCATCCCCTAAACCAGGCTCAATTTGACCCACGGGATGGAACCCTGGTCAGCGGCTATACCGTGCTCCAGCCGCGGGTCGAGATTCGCCCCGCAAGCGCAAACCGAACCCGGTTCACCAAGATTTTTGCCGGCGATACCGGCCTGGACCTCTACACGCGGGCGGTGTCGGACGTCTACCAGGACCTTTTCGGCGAAGGGAACTATACCGGGAAAGGAATCTATGACGTCGCCGCATTCGAACGCTGCCTGGAAGGGCGGGCGCCCGAGAACACGCTGCTCAGCCACGACTTGTTCGAGGGAATCCACGGCCGGGCAGGCCTCGTCACCGACATATTCCTTTTTGAAGATTACCCCCCCAACTACTTGACCTACATCCGCCGCCTGCACCGCTGGGTGCGCGGCGACTGGCAGCTGCTGCCCTGGCTGCTCCCCAGAGTTCCCACCGCAGGCGGGA
The DNA here is from genome assembly GCA_016931695.1 of Anaerolineae bacterium. GTDB lineage: Bacteria > Chloroflexota > Anaerolineae > B4-G1 > DUEL01 > JAFGEI01. The sequence goes on from JAFGEI010000024.1 coordinate 3,564, forward strand.
ACTCGATCCCCAACGATCTTTCCCCCCTCGACCGCTGGAAGATCGTCGACAATCTGCGCCGCAGCCTGTTGGCGCCAGCACTGCTGGCTTTACTGATTGCCGGCTGGCTCTGGCTGCCCGGCTCGGCCTGGGTATGGACGATTGCAGCGGCAATTATCCCTGCAACTCCACTGATCATCAATCTCGGCGCCCGATTATCGCAGGCCATGCGCCGCCGCCCCCGCGGCGGCAGCCGGCGCCCTCTTGTGATGGGATGGTGGCACTGGCTCATTGCCCTGGCCCTGATCCCCTGCGAGGCTGCCAGCATGGTGGACGCAATTGGATGCACGTTGGTGCGCCTGGCGATCACGCGCAAAAGACTGCTGCAATGGACGACCGCCGCGCATACCGTGCGACTGTTCGGCAGGGAGTTGGGCGTGGGGTTACTTTGGCGGCAGTTCGGATTTGCCTCCATCATCGCCATCATACTTGGCTTATTGATCGGCTGGATCGACAGAACTGCACTGCCCGCCGCCGCCCCCCTGCTGCTCGTATGGTTATTATCCCCCCAGCTCATCCACTGGCTTGGCCGCTCCGCGAAACTCGACCGGGAAACGATCTCTGACCACCAACGACAGCAACTGCGCCACCTGGCGCGCTGCACCTGGCTCTACTTTGAGCAGTTCGTCGGGCCGGACGATCACTGGCTGCCTCCCGATCACTTTCAAGAAAACCCGCGCGGGCTGGTAGCCCACCGCACTTCGCCCACCAACATCGGGCTGATGCTCCTTTCTACGATGGCGGCGTATGACATGGGCTACATTGGGCCGGTGAACCTGATGCTGCGGCTGCGCGCTTCATTTGAGGGAATCGGCAAGCTGACACGGTGGCGCGGACACCTGTTGAACTGGTACGATACCCGCACCCTGTCCCCGCTGCCTCCTCCTTACATCTCCACAGTAGATAGCGGCAACCTGGCAGGCTGTCTCCTGGCTCTCGGACAGGGCCTGTTAGCACTGCCCTCCGATCCCATCCTGAGCTGGCGGCGCTGGGAGGGCCTACTGGACACATTGGGCGTGCTTATCGAGAGCGTGGAACGACCTGGGGGCCAGCAATCCGGCGCCGCCGAGGCGCAGCTAAAGGATTACCTGCTGCATTTTCAGGAGCAAATCCTGGCGGCGGGGGATAAACCGGAGCAGTGGGGCGCACTGCTGAAAGCACTGGGCGAAAGAATGCCGGAACTGGATCAGCGGATGGTGGCGCTCTTTGAGAACAGCCCCTGTCCGCTGGATACCGCAACCCTACAGGACCTGCGCCTGTGGTTGGAACGACTGCGACAACATCTGCACAGCATGCAAGAAGAAGCGGAAATGCTCCTGCCGTGGCTGATCCCCCTCAGCAGCCCACCGGCGATATTCCTGGAAACGAATCCCGACCCGGCCCTGCCCGATGCGTGGCAGGAGCTCTGCGAGGTGCTGCCCTTCAACCCATCCATCGAGATGCTCGCCAGCCACTGCAAAGCGGGGCGAACACAATTAAAGCGGCTGCAGGACCTCTTGGCAGACCAAAAAGACCCGACAGAGCAAGTGCAGGCAGCCCAAACCTGGTGCACGAAACTGGCCGAAAAGCTGTACGCGACCCAGATGGCTGCGCAGACCTTTCTGATCGGCTTTCGGGACTTGGAGCAGCAAATCGAGGCCGACTTCCAGGCCATGGATTTCCGGTTCCTGTTCAATTCACGGCGCCAGGTATTCTACATCGGTTACAACCTGGAAGCGGGCCGGCCGGACGCCAATCACTATGACCTGTTGGCATCCGAAGCGCGGATCGCCAGCCTCGTGGCAATCGCCAAAGGGGAAATTCCCCAGCGCCATTGGCTCTACCTGGGCCGCCCGCTGGTCCACGTCGACGGCACGCGCGGGCTGCTTTCCTGGAACGGCTCGATGTTCGAGTACCTGATGCCCTCGTTGTTGATGCGCAGTTACGAAGGGACGCTGATCGACCAGACCTGCCAGGCGGTCATCGACCAGCAAATCGCCTACGGTCGCCAGAAAAAAGTTCCCTGGGGGGTTTCCGAATCCGGCTACCACCGGTTCGACGCCAATCAAAACTACCAGTACCGGGGATTCGGCGTGCCAGGACTGGGGCTGAAGCGCGGCCTGGGCGAGGACCTGGTGATCGCGCCATATGCCTCGCTGCTCGCCCTACCCTTCCGCCCCCAGGCTGTACTAAGCAACGTGCAGCAGTTGATCGATCAGGGCATGCTCGGGCATTACGGTTTCTACGAAGCGATCGACTTTACGCGTTCCCGCCTCGCCGTGGGGCAGGAACACGCCGTGATTCACTCCTACATGGTCCACCACCAGAGCATGACCCTGCTCGCCCTGGTGAATTACCTCCAGGACGAGATCATGCTGCGTCGCTTCCACGGCGATCCCCGCATGCAGAGCGTCGAGCTTCTCCTCCAGGAGCAGGTACCGCGCCAGGTGCCGATCGAACAACTGCCCGAGGAAGCAGCGGTTGGCGTCCGGCCGGCCCGGCCGCGGGTCGACCTGGGTCCCTGGCGCGTGCCGATTGATGCGCCGACCCCCCAGGCTCACCTGCTCTCCAACGGGCGGTACAGCCTCCTCATCACTGCCAGCGGTGGGGGTTACAGCTCCTGGCAGGGAATCGATCTCACGCGCTGGCGCCCCGACGCAACTCTCGACAATTGGGGAACATGGATCTATGTCCAGGACAGGAAAAGCGGCGCCCTTTGGTCGGCCTGCTACCAGCCGGTCGGTGCAGCAGCAGAAGAACGGGCGGTGCTCTTTTCCACCCATCACGCCGAGTTTCACCGCCGCGATCACGATATCGTCCTGCGGATGGAGGTCACTATCCCCCCAGGCGACGACGTCGAGATTCGGCGCATCCGGCTGGTCAACGAAAGCGACCGCCCCCGTTTGCTGCGAATTACCTCCTACGGCGAGGTGGTGCTCGCCCCCCAGCATGCCGACCGGCGGCATCCTGCCTTCAACCGGCTGTTCATCGAGAGCGAGTACATGTCCGATTTGAACGCCCTTCTCTTTCGCCGCCGCCCACGCTCGGCAGACGAAAAAGCGGTCTATGCGCTGCACATGTTAATCGTAGGACGAGAAGAGCGGGCCCCCAGCATCTATGAAGGAGATCGGGCACGCTTTTTGGGGCGCGGGCGGTCGCCGCGTTCTCCACTCGCCCTGGTCGAGGCAGGACGAGACTTCTCGGGCACCACCGGCGCAACGCTCGATCCCATTATGAGCATCGGTCAAGACGTGATGCTGCAACCCCACGTGGAGATGCAGTTCGCCTACCTCACCCTGGCGGCCGAATCGCGCGCAGAAGCGCTCGCCCTCGCCCGGCGCTACCGGACTCGCACAGCCGTCGAACGAGCTTTCGAGCAGGCGCGCATGCACAGCGAACTGGAGCTGCACCAGCTGGGCCTCGCCGCCGCAGACGTCGAACGCTTTCAGCGCCTGCTCTCTGTACTGCTCTATCCCCATCCTGCCCTGCGCGCCAGCCCCAAGACCCTGGCGGCAAACCAGAAAGGCCAGCCCGGGCTGTGGCCCTACGCCATTTCAGGCGACCATCCAATTCTCGTCGTACGCATCAGCGAGGATAAGGAGATGGGCCTGGTGCGCGAGTTGCTGCAGGCCCACGCCTACTGGCGCAGCCGGCAAACCAAGATTGACCTGGTCATTCTCAACAAGCGGGAAACGGCGTACGACCAGGAACTGCAAGGGCAATTATACCGCTTGATCGTCCGCACCGGCGGCGATGCCTGGATGAACCAGCGAGGTGGGATCTTTCTCCTGCGCGCCGACCAGCTCGGCGATGGGGAGCGGGTACTGCTAGAAACCGCCGCCCGAGCTGTTCTGGACGGCGGGCAAGGCGGGCTGGCCGAACACCTGCAGCGGCTAGACGAGCGCCCCACTTACCCGCCCCGTTTCGTCGCCACTTTGCCCACCTTCGAGGACGAACAAGGCACGCCGCCAGTTCCTCGCCCCGCCGGGCTGCTGTTTGACAATGGGCTGGGAGGTTTCAGCCCCGACGGGCGCGAGTACGTCATCTACCTGGAGCCAGGGCAGTGGACGCCGGCGCCATGGGCCAACGTCGTCGCCAATCCAGAGTTTGGCTCTCTGATCTCGGAGGCGGGGGCGGGGTACACCTGGGCCGAAAATAGCGGCGAAAACCGCCTGACGCCCTGGCGCAATGATCCCGTGACCGACGCCCCCGGCGAGGCCCTTTATCTGCGCGACGAGGAAACGGGGCACGTCTGGTCGCCGACCCCGCTGCCAGCCGGCGCCCCCGTGCCCTACCTGGTCCGACACGGCGCCGGCTATTCGATTTTCGAACACAACAGCCATCGCATCAAGCAGCGATTGTGCCTCTTTATCCCCCCGCACGCACCAGTCAAAATTATCCGCCTGGAACTGGAGAATATACACCAGGAAAACCGCCGCATCACGGCCACTTTTTACGCCGAGTGGGTGCTGGGCACGGAGCGGGATACCCACCAGGCGTTCGTCATCCCCGAGTTCGATGCCATCAACAACACGCTACTGGCGCGCAACCCCTACAACGAAGAGTTCGGTGAACGGGTGGCCTTCCTCGCAGCGAGCAAAGAACCCCACAGCCTGACCACCGACCGCACCGAGTTCCTGGGACAGCGGGGAAGCGTGGGTAAACCGGCGGCGCTGGAGCGCGTCGGCCTGACGGGAACGGTCCGCGCCGGCCTCGACCCCTGCGCCGCACTGCAGGTCCAACTCTGGCTGGCTCCCGGCAAGACCCAGACGGTCTTTTTTCTCCTCGGCCAGGGCAAGGATCGGCAAGAGGCGCTGCGGATGGTCGGGCAATACCGGGATGCAGCGACAGTGCAGGCGGCCTGGGATGCGACGACCTGGTTCTGGGACGACATCCTGGGAGCGGTCACGGTACAGACACCCGAAACCGCACTAGACCTGCTGCTCAATCGATGGCTGCTCTACCAGGCCCTGGCCTGCCGCCTGTGGGGGCGCTCAGCGCTCTACCAGTCCAGCGGTGCTTTTGGCTACCGGGACCAACTGCAAGACGTGATGGCCCTCGCCCACGCCGCACCGGAGCTGGCGCGAGCGCACATCCTGCAAGCAGCGCGGCGCCAGTTCGAAGCAGGCGACGTGCTGCACTGGTGGCACCCGCCTTCTGGGCGGGGGGTGCGGACGCGCTGCTCCGACGATCTCTTGTGGCTGCCTTTCGTCACCAGCCACTATGTAGCGACGACGCAAGACACGTCGATCCTGACCGAGCGCGTGCCGTTCCTGCGCGGCGCGCCGCTGGCCGCGGAGGAGCACGAACGATACGGTCGATACGAAAGCACGACCGAGGGGGCAACGCTCTACGAACATTGCTGCCGGGCATTGGAACGGGGGGCCACCGCCGGGGAACACGGCCTGCCATTGATCGGCAGCCACGACTGGAATGACGGGATGAACCGGGTGGGAATCGAGGGCAGGGGCGAAAGCGTCTGGCTGGGATGGTTCCTTCATGCCACGTGGACGCGTTTCGCCGCCCTTTGCGAGCAAATGGAGGACAGCAACCGCCTCGCCCGGTGCCTGGAAAAAGCGGGCGAGCTAAAGCATGCGTTGGAGCAAAACGCCTGGGACGGCGCGTGGTATCTCCGAGCTTATTACGACGACGGCACCCCCCTGGGATCAGCCGAGAGCACCGAGTGCCAGATCGACTCCCTGGCCCAGTCGTGGGCCGTTCTCTCCCGGGCGGCGGACCTGGGCCGGGCACAGCAGGCGATGCAGGCCGTCGTCGAGCGGCTGGTGCGGGAGCAGGATCGACTGGTGCTGCTCTTTGACCCTCCCTTTGACAAAACGGCACGCGACCCCGGCTACATCCGCGGATATCTGCCCGGCATCCGCGAGAACGGCGGGCAGTACACCCACGCCGCCTTGTGGGTCGCCTGGGCCTTTGCCGAACTGGGCGATGGCGACCGGGCCGAGGGATTATTGCGGCTGCTCAACCCCATCCACCACGGCGACGGGCCCGAGAAGCTGCTGCGCTACCGGGTAGAGCCCTACGTCGTAGCAGCAGACGTCTACAGCGTACCGCCTCACGTGGGCCGCGGCGGCTGGACCTGGTACACCGGCTCCGCCGCCTGGATGTACCGCCTGGCCCTGGAGGCGATCCTGGGCATCCAGCGCGCGGGAGAGACGTTGCGCATCGACCCCTGCATCCCCCAGGCGTGGCCGGGATTCGAGACGAGTTACCGCTACGGCAGGAGCCTGTATCACATCCGGGTGGAAAACCCCGGCGGCGTCAACCGCGGCGTCGCACAACTCGTGCTGGACGGCCAGCCACTGGCAGGACAGGACATCCCCTTGTCAAAAGACGGCCAGCGGCACCAAGTCCATGTGCGGCTGGGTTAAGCTCCCTCGTACACCGCCCGCATTGCCGCCGCCGCGCGCTGCCAGGTAAAGCTGCGCGCCCGTTCCAACCCCGCGCGGCCGAGGGCCTGGCGCCGCCGGGCGTCTCCCAAGGTTTCGACAATGGCAGCCGTCAGCGCCTCTCCATCGGCGGCGTCGAACAGCAACCCCGCCTCGCCGACGACCTCCGGCAGCGCGCCGCGATTCGCGGCGATGACCGGGACGCCACAGGCCATCGCCTCCAGCGGCGGCAGGCCAAAGCCCTCGTAGAGCGAAGGGTAGACGAACAAAAGCGCGCCGTTGTACAGAGCCGGCAGCATCCGGCCCGGAACCCGCCCGGCAAAGAGGACGCTGTCCTGCAGCCCCAATTCCTCGACGCGGGCAAACACCGCCGCCGATTTCCACGTCGCTGCCCCGGCCAGGACCAGCCGCGGGAGCGGCGGCGGCAGGGTCTGCCGCGCCCGGTCATAGGCCTCCACCAGGCAGACCAGGTTCTTGCGCGGCTCGACGTTGCCCACGTAGAGAATATATCCCCCCGGAACCAGACCCAACGGGGCAAGCGACTGCACCAGCACCTCCCGGTCCGCGATGGGGCAAAAAGCCGGATCGACCCCGCCGTACACGACGCGCACGCGGTCCGGCAAGATGCCGAGATGAGTCACGACGTCGCGCCGGGTGATCTCTGAGATAGCGACCACGACGTCCGCTTTTTCCCGCGCAAAGCGGAATTTGCGCTGCTGCAGCGCGACGGTTTCGGCCGTGTGGAACTGGGGCATGAGCAGCGCCGTCAGGTCATAGATGGTGACGACGTTGCGCGCGTCCGGCTGCCGCCACAGGAGGACGTCGGAGGAGTGAAAGACGTCGACGCCGGCCAGGGCGCGAGAGAGCGCGCGGCGCATCGTCCACCTCGCTGCTGCCGACCAGGGCCCGGACAGGGCGCGGTCGATGCATCGAGCGGGCGCCTGCAACAGCGGCGCCTGCGCCGCTTTCCAGCGGGCCAGCCGCCGGTGGCGCACCCCGCGGCAGCGTACGATCCGCCCGCCCCGCGCCGCCAGCTCGGCCAACTCGGGCGGCGCAGGCCGCCGCCCGCGCAGAGGCAGGTAATCCAACAGTACATAATCGTCCTGCCCGTCCAATTCCAACAACGCCCGCAGCAGGGAGTAATCGTAGGTAAAAACCCCGCCCTGGGCGACGTGAAGCGCGGTGACGTCAAAGCCAACGAGCAAAACCCGTCCCCCTGTCGCCGATCGCTAACAGCCGCTCCTTGATCCGCTCCGCCGCCTGGCGCCAGGTCCAGCGCTCCGCTGCATCCCGCGCCGCGCGAGCACCGACCTGGCGGGCCTGCTCGGGATGCTCGTAGACGGCGCGCATGCGCTCGACCAGGTGCTCCTCGTCGGGGTCGGCCCAGCGAAAACCGTGGTAGTAGGGACACTTGGCGCGGGCCGGGATGAGGCGGTAGGAGAGTAGATAGCTGTTCTCCGCGGTCATGAAATCGACTGGCGCGCTCCAGGCGGTGGCGATCACCGGCAGCCCGCAGGCCATTGCCTCCAGGAGCGGCATGCCCCACCCTTCGCCCCGCGTGGGGAGCACAAAGCAGTCGGCGGAGCGATAGAGCGCGCCCATCTGGTGGGCCGGCAGCTCGCAGTTGTAGAGCAGCGCAACCGGCGGGCCGTCGGCTGACAGGTCCAGGCCCTCGAGATCGGCCCGGACGTCGACGCCGGGGTCGCGGTTGGTCACCTTGAGCAGCAGCAGCACATCGTCGGCGCGGCCAAAGGCGCGACAATAGGCCCGCAGCAGCGTGCCCACCGCTTTGCGCTCGCCCCATTCAAAAACCGAGAGAAAGGTGTAGCGCGCGGTGGCGCGAAAGCCGCGCACGCGGGGATGGAAATAGTCGGGGTTGACCCCCAGCGGCATGACGTGGATCGGCCGGCTCACCCCGCTGCGGCGAAAGGTCGCCGCGTTAAAGGTGCTGGGCACCCAGACCTCGTCCATCGCGTTGCAGAGACGGACCCACTCGTCGGGGATGCCGTCGACCTCCAGCATGGTGTAGCCGATGCGGTAGCGACCGCTGTTCTTGCTGAACAGTTCGGCCGGGGCATAGACGACCTGGGGCAGCGCCAGGTCCTTGGCCCGCTGGCGCATGGCGGCGATGCGGTGGTCGTCCCGCCCGGTGTCCATCCAATCGGTGCCGTACAGGTAAGCCAGGCGCACATCGACGTCCAGTGCATCCAGCTGCAGCAGCAGCTCGCGCGCCGAGAGCGCGTAACCCGACGGGGAGCCGACCTCCGACTGCCACAACAGCGCTGCCTCGTATCGTCCTTTCAACTTTTCCTCCCATCGCTGGCGAAAAATCCGCTGCGAGCGGCGGTAAATGCGGGAAAAATCGACCCGGTTGACGCGCGTGCTGGCGTTCTCGTAGTGGAGCAGGGTGACGCCGCCGGCACAGACAGTGCGAAAACCGGCCTCCGCCGCCCGCAGGCAATAGTCCGTGTCCTCAAAATAGGAGAAAAACGTCTCGTCCAGCGGGCCGATTGCTTCCAGCACCGCCCGCTTGACGTACATACAAGCCCCGACGACGCCCTGGACGTCCCGGTCGGCGGCGTACTGGTTGACCTCCTTTTCCAGGCTGCCGATTTGCTGGCCCCAAAAGCTCCCCTGCGGCATATAGGTCCCGGCGTGGAGCAGGCGCCCGTCTGGCAGCAGCAGGCGGCAACCGACGATGCCAATGTCCCGCGTCGAGTAGGCGACCCGCTGCAGCTCTTGCAGCCAGCCATCCTGGCAAACGACTGTGTCATTGTTCAGCAGCAAGACGTCGTGGTGCGGCGGCACGGCGCGAATGGCGACGTTGTTACCGCGTACAAAGCCCAGGTTGCGGCCGTTCTCGATCAGGGTAATCCACTCCAGGCGGCGAAGATAGGGCAGCGTGCCGTCGCGGCTGCCGTTGTCGACGACCCAGACGGACACACCGCGGCCAACGGGCGTGTGGTCACGGACGGACTGGAGACAGGCGCGGGTATAGTCGAGGCCGTTCCAGGTCAAGATGACGATCGAGACCTCAATCGTCCCGCTCACCGCTCTCCCCCAGCCGGCCGCGCAAGTCCGTCACCTCGGCCTCCAGGCGCGCAATCTGCGCCGCCAGCAACGCCTGCTCCCGGGCCAGGCCCTCGATCACCGCGGCAGTATTCTGCTGGAAGAGGCGCACCTGCAGCAGGATCGGCTCCAGGAACCACCACGTCAGCCGGCGCACGAGATGCTGAAAGCGGACGATCCACGGCCCGAGGTGCGGGCGCGTCGAGTGGATGACAGCCTGCGAATCGATCCGCCACTGGAAGCGGAGCTGCTGCGCCTGCTGCCGCCAGCGCTCGTCCGCCAACGGCAAATTGCCAGGGTTGACTCTTCCATCCTCGCCCGCTTCCCAGCGGCGCAGGGCATCAGCCGTTGCGGCCATCACTTCTTCCACGTCGTCCGCCGCCGTCTCGACGATAAACCAGCTCATCACTCCCTCCCGACAACCGCGTCGACAATGCGGCTCAACCGTCCGTACTGCCGATCCCAGGTGTAGAACCGCTCCACCTTCTCCAGCCCGCGGCGCCCCATCCGGGCTGCCAGCGCCGGGTCGTCGAGCAGCGCGGAAATCGACCGGCACAGGCCGGCCACATCGCCAAAGGGGACCAGCAAGCCGTCCTGGCCCTCGTCGATCACGTCGGGGATTGCGCCCGACCGGGCGCCGACGACCGGCTTTTCGCGCATCCAGCCCTCGAGAAAGACGATGCCAAAGGACTCGGTGCAGGAAGGCATGGCGACGACGTCGGCGGCATCCAGCGCATCCCACTTTTCCGCCTCCGGCACCTCACCCGGATAGATGCAGCGCCGTCGCTGCGCGGGGGGTAGCCGGGCCAACAAGCGGCGCACGCCTGCGTCCTGCGGGCCGAGCAGCGCCAACGTCAGCCGCTCTCCATTACGCCACAAGCGCTGCGCCGCCGCCAGCAGGTGGTGTGTGCCCTTTTCGTAGCAGTGCATGGCCAGGCTGAGCACGAGCGGCCCCTCGACACCGTACTTGCGGCGAAAACGACCGCCATCCGCCGCACAGCCTTCGGCCAGGTTGACGCCCGGGCTGACGATACGAACCTGGTCGGGCGCAAAGTCGTGGGACAAGAGAAATGCGCGCTCGCTCGGCGTCTGGGCCAGGACCACCCCGGCCTGGCGCAGCAGGTTCAACTGGTGCGGCATCGTATAGAACCGCAGCCGGCCCAGGTGCAGCACCGGCACCGCCAGCCAGGGAACCTGCCGCTGCGCCGCCTCGCGGGCGACCGCCGCCGTCAGCCCCTCCAGGGTAATGTTCCAGGCAAAGAGCAGGTCCGGCTGCGCCTCGCGCAGCGCGCGCGTCAACCCCGGCAGCCAGGGGCTGAAGCGGGCCAACGCCAGCGCCGGCCGGTCGGACAGGTGGCTCAGCCCCCAGGACAGCCAGCGCAGCGCAGGAAACGCCAGCCGTCCCAGCGGCAGGTGGCGGACAGGTAGGCGGCGGATGGATACCCCCTGGTGCATCCCGGCTGTCCCAGGGTCCACACGACGGCCCCGTCGATCCCACAGGGCAGAGAGGTCGTCGGCGTCGGTAGCCAGGACCGTCACCCGGTGGCCGTCCAGCACCTGCCGCCGGGCAATCTCGTGCACGTAGCGCTCCGATCCGCCGACCGCCGGCCAGGCGCGGTGGGTCACGTGAAGGATGTGCACGTCTCCTCCTCGCCGGCAATCGCGGCGTGGAGAAAGCCGACCAGGCGGCGACCGATTTCGGGCGGCGAGCAGTTGGCGGCGACGAAATCCCGCGCCGCCCGGCCGATCTGGCTCCGCCGCCCGGCGTCGCCCAGCAGCGCCCGCAGCGCCACCTCGATCGCCGCAACCTCGTCCGGTCCAATCGGCACCTTGAGCACCACGTCGTCCGGCAGCTCGGAAAACGCCCCGGCATCGGTGACCAGGGTCGGCACGCCGCAGGCCATCAAGCGCAGCAGGGCGCCCGAAGCCTCGCCCCAGGTCGGGTAGCGGAGGTTGACCCCCACGTCGACGGCGCTCAGGTAGCGCAGGAACCGCTCCTGCGGCACGTATCCCGTCACCCGCACGACGTCCTGCAGGCCCAGCTCGTCCACCGCCGCCAGGTCATAGCCATCAACAACCTGGCCAACGCACAGCAGGCGAGCGTGGGGAAAAGCGGTTCGCAGCCGCGCAAAGGCGGCCAGAAGCGGTTCCAGCCGCTTGACCGGGGCGATGTAGCCAAAAAGGCCGACGATCAGGCTGCTAGAGTCCAGCCCCAACTCCGCCCTGTATTGGCTACGCGAAGAAAGTGCGGCGCCAGGAGGCGCCAGGTCCAGGTGCGGCAGCACCGCCACCCGCGCCTGGGGCGCGGTCGCCCGCAGGCGCTCTTGCAGGCAGCGGCTGTGGACGACGACGCCCAGGCTGGCGCGCGCGACGCGGGACAGCAAGGCGTGGCGCTCCAGCGACAAAGGCGTCCCGGCCTGGATCGCCGTCCAGGCGTCAGCGATCCCCGCCGCCCCACTCTCCAGACCCACCTGGCGCAGAAAACCGGCCCGGTTCCCAGCCGACAACGTCAGCTCGTGAATAAAGGGCAGCAGGTTCCCGTCGTGCAGGATGACGACGCCGGGATGGCGGCAGAGCGCGCGGTAGACGGCGCGATGGTACTGGAGATGACTGCCCATGTGGTAGAGAGGAAGCGAGTCCCGGCCCCACGCCTCGCCATCGACGCCGCACCACGCATCGGCCAGGCCCGCCGGCAGATGGGGCACGTACCCGTCGGTGACGACGGTCAGCCGCGCGACGTGCGGCCGCAGATGGGGCAGCAGCGCCGCGGCATAGTCGGCGATGCCCGAGCGCAGCGGCGGCAGGGGGCTGACGTAGGCCAGGTTCACGTCATCTCCTCCCGTGCTTGCAGCCGCTCCAACTCTTCCCGCAAGCGGTGAATCGACCGGGCATTCAGCCGGCGGGCATCGACCGCCTCGCGGTCCAGCTCGACCATCGTCTCCTGCAGCGCTGCCACCGCCTCGGCCAACTGTCGGTTGACCGCGTTCTGCTGCTCGAGCAGCGGGCGCACGTACCAGCGCGTCGAGACGCCGTTCCACAGCGAGCGGAAAGCGGCGACGAGGGGGCCGACGAGCGGAACGCGGGAAGCAAAGGGCCGCTCCTCAACGCGCCAGTCGATGCCGGCGATCCGCTCCTCCGGCCGGGAGGGGGCTGGCGCACGGATCAACTGGGCACGCAGCTCCAGCAGCAGTTCCGCCACCTCATCTTCCTCGTCCACCGCCGCCAGGCAGCCGGCGCGCAGCGCCTCCCGCAGCCCCAGCAGCGTGTCGAGGTAGGCCATCCACATCCCCTGCCGCATCGCCGGGGATTCGAGCGCCGCCAGCCAGGCCCGCTCGGCGGGCACGAAATCGGCCGGAAACTGTTCGGGGGAGTAATGCTTCAACACGTAGCGCAGCCGTCCCCGCCCCATCCAGCGGTGGTACTCGACCCCCTCCCGCTCCACCGTCGTCGTCTCGTGGTGCAGCGCCACCGCCTGCGGGACATATACCACCCGGTAGCCCGCCGCGCGCGCCCGGCGACAGAAATCGGTGTCCTCGTAAAAAGCGGGGTAAAAGCCCTCGTCGAGAAAGCCGATCTCGTCCAGCAGCGCCCGCCGCAAGCCCATCGCCGCGCCGCTCACGTACTCGACGTCGCGCGGCTCGTCCCACTCGCCCCGGTCGGGCTGGCGGTAGCCGAAATGGTCGGGATGGGCCAGGGGGTAGCGCAGCGCGCCGCCGGCGTGCTGAATCGTCCCGTCGGGGTAGAGCAGCTTGCAGCCGACGACGCCCACGCCGGGCTGGGCCAGGGCGCTTTGCAGCGCCGCCAGCCAGCCCGGCTGAACCACGACGTCCTGGTTGACCAGAAACAGCGTCTCCGCTTTCGCCAGGCGCAGGCCGACATTACAGCCGCCGGCAAAGCCCAGGTTGCGCCCGTTTTCGACCAGTTGCACCTGCGGATACCGCCGGCGCACCAGCTCCGCCGAGCCGTCCGCCGAGCCGTTGTCGACGACAATCACCGCCAGGCCTTCCTGCCTCAGCAAGGCGTCGAGACAGGCCGGCAAGTACCCGGCGCCGTTCCAGACGGGAATGATCACCGCGGCCATCGCACCTCCATTTGGACAACTCGCCCCCTTGTGATACACTTGCTCATGCTTTGCAAGAGATGAATACAACCAGAACTCTCCAACACTGGCTGCTGCTCGTCCTCCTTCTGGTCCAGTTCCTGGTCTCTTTCCGGCCGGCGGCACTGGCCTGGGACGGCGCCTTTTACTATGCCTACGCCCGCTCCATCCTCTTTGACGGCGACCTGGAACTGGAGAACGACCTGCTCCTTTCCTACGCCGTCACCCCGCCCGATTTCGCCGCCGCACATTTGGAACAGCGGCGAACCCCCACCGGCCGCGTCGACAGTCCCTTTGCCATCGGGACGTCGCTGTTGTGGCTGCCCTGGTTCGCCCTCATCTACGGGCTGGCCAACCTGGCAGGCTGGCTGCCCGGCCCACTCACCGGCTACGAATGGCCGTTCGTGTGGGGTATGGCTGCCGTCACCTGCGCCTACGGCTGGCTCGGCACGCTTGTATCCTACCGCCTGGCGCGGCGGCTGGTGAGCAATTGGGCTGCCCTGGCCGCCAGCGCTACGCTGATGCTGACCACCCCCCTGGTCTATTACCAGTTCCGCGAGCCTTTTTACGCCCACGCCGCCTCGGCGCTGACCGTCGCCCTGTTCATCTCCGCCTGGTGGCAGGTCGCCGCAAAACGAAAATACACCGTCCCTTCTGCCCTGTTGCTCAGCCTGACCGGCGGCCTGGCCGCGCTGGTCCGCCCGCAGAACATTGCCTACCTGGCGCTGCCCGTCCTGACCGCGCTGCTCGCAGCCGGGTCTGCGCTGCGGCAGCGCGAATGGCGAACGGCACGGCGCTGCGGCGGATACGCCCTGCTCGTGGGGCTGGGCGCGCTGGTCGTGCTGAGCCCCCAGCTCGCCGTGTGGCAACTCTTTTACGGCCAGCCGCTGACGATCCCCCAAGGCGCAGGCTTTATGGACTGGCGCGCTCCCTGGGCCGGCGCAGTGCTCTTTTCGCCCTTCAACGGCCTGCTGCCCTGGATGCCGGTCTGCCTGCCGGCGCTGGTGGGGCTGGCCCTGCTGGCGCGCCGCTTTCCCCACCAGGCCATCCTGCTGCTAATGGCCCTGCTGCTGCAGGTCTATGTCAACGGCTGCATCCTGCAGTGGTACGGCGGCGGCGGGTACGGGCCGCGCCGCTTCTCCAGCACCCTCGTCATCCTGCTGACCGGGTACGCCGCCTTCCTCGACAGCGGGAAGAGCAGGTGGCAGCGACTGCTTCTCCTGGCGCCGAGCCTCCTGCTGATCCTGCACCAATGGCTCATCCTGCGCTACGGGTTCACCGAGCACATTGGCGGCCAGGTCATTCGCAGCAATCCATCGTACCAGTGGGAATGGCAGGCCAGCAGCGGCGCGGAATTCGCGCAGCGGCTGGTCGGCTACCTGCCGCTGGCCGTCCGCCACCCGCTCCAGACGCTGCTTCTGCCCGACGCCCCCCTGCGCGCTCCCCCGGCCGAGCTGATCCGCCAGCTTGGGCTGCTGGCGGGCGTCCTCGCCGCCCTGCACCTGCTGCGACGGGGATGGGAAAGGCTCTACGGACGAGCAAAGGCGGACCAGACCAGCGGCAGCCGCTGGCCGTAGGGATAGACCGTCACCACCCCCGTCCCCACGTTGTCCGTCTCGTCGCTCTCCATCACCCCGTCCGAACTGTCGATCTTGAACCAAAAGGCGTGCTGGCCCACCCCCAGGCCAGGCCAGGTGACGCGGGCGACGGCCTGGCGCTGGATACAGCCCGGCAGGTCGCCAATGACCGTCGAGCCCAGCGGGAGCGACAGGCCGGCGTCGCGGTAAAAGGTCACCGTCACGTTCCGCCCCAGCGTCGTTTCGCCGTTGTTGGCCACCCCGACCGCCAGCGGCACGTCGACCACGCCGGCCCCCGGCGGCAGATAGGTGGCAGAGCGCAGCTCCCCCACGGGGAACAGATTGACCATCGGGCCGAGGATCTGGACGTAATCCTGCCAGCCCTGGCCCTGGGCCGTCACGGCGTACCCCCCACCCGGGTCCATCAAGTTGCTGGCGTGCCCCAAATCCCACGGCGCAATTGTCGCCAGGCTGTACCACAGCCACTGCTGCACCAGGCGGTAGCCATCCTGCGGGCAGCCCAGGGCGACGTCCGTGCTGCTCATCAGGTAATCAAACGTCTGGTGCATAAAGCCGACCACTCGCTGCGGGTGAAACGTCTCGCCGTTCTCGTCGCAGAAACAGTACTGCCATTCGGAAAAATCGCCGCTGCAATCCGTCACCGCGCACATCCCTTCCGGGTTCTCCGGCGTCGGATAATGGTACGGCTTCAGGATGCCATACTCGGTAATGATCAGCGGCTTTTCCTGCTCGCCGCGCTGCGCCATCCAGGTGCGCATCTGCACGACCTGGGCGACAAAAAGGGCAACGTCGTCGTGCTCGGCGTGGCAGTAGGAAGCGGGGTCGGCACAGTCAAAGCTGAAAGGAATCGCCAGGTCGGGATCGGTGCCCAGGGCAATATGGGCATCCCCCTCTCCCGTCTCCGAAAGGATATAGATGTGCATCGTCCAGACGTCGACCGGCATCGTCTCGCCATAGCGGGTCGCATAGGTATCCCAGGCGATGTCGAGATACTGCAGCCGGCCGGGCGTGACCTCCACCAGGCCGGCGATCGCGACGCGGGCGGTGGGGTCGCGGGACTTGACGAAATGGTAAACGTCATGGTAAGCCTCGGCGTACTGCTGGGGACAGACCCCGTCCTGGCCGATGCGGTCCGGCTCGTTGCCGACGACCCACAGCGCGCCGCGGTTGAGATCGACCATTCGCCCCAGGCCATCGTCGGTCAGCGGCGGGGTCACGGTGTAGCCGTAATCGGGGCCGCACACGTCACTGCCGCCGCGGTCCTGGGCAAGACGGACCATGAACGCAAACTCGACCGCAGGTGGGCCGGGCGGGGCCAGATGCGCGCCAAAATCGAGATACCAGCCGACGTTCAAGTTATCGACAATGTCAAACTGCGACAGGTAAGCAGGCCACACCGCGACGCCGTAGCGACAGAGAACGACCGGGTCCGGGTCATCCGGCCAGTAGGCGACCACGGGAAGATGGGCCCGCGCGCCAGAGAGGAGCAAAGGGCGCGGATCAAGTCGAGATTCCGACGGTCGCGCCGCCGTCACTTGTGGCACTGTCCCCCAGGCTGCCCACAAGCAAATCAAGAGCGGCACCAGGGGCCATAAATGTCGCGTACGCGGCAAGATCACATCCTCCTTTTCTCAACGTTCCCAGCGCGCCTGCACCCCGTCGACCCACCCCACCCCCACCGCCGTCATCTCGCCCGTCTGGGGATCGAACAGGTTGCCGGTTGGATAGGTGACGTCGGCCAGGCTGTACCAGCACCAGCGCTGCACCAGGCGGTCGTCGTCGGCCGGATAGCCCAGGGCGGGGTCGGCGGCAGCGAGAAAAAAGTCGAACGAGCCGCCGATAAAAGCCACCACCCGCTGCGGGGGGAAGCCATAGTCCTCGGGCATCAAGATGCCGTACTCGGACACGACGAGCGGGCGGTCCCGGTAACCCCGCTCGGCCATCCAGCGGCGAAAATCGACGATCTGGCGGGCAAAGATCGCCAGGTCGTCGCTGTCGTCGATCTCGTAGAGCATCCCTGCCTCGTCCGCAAAGCCGGGCGGAATATCCACCCCCCACGAATCCCGCTCCTCGCGCAGGATAAAATTGTGGACGTTCCAGACGTCGACCGGCATCTCGCCGGCAAACTGCTGCCGGTAGCAGGCCAGGACCTGGTCCAGGTAACGCAGCCGCAGCGGCGTCGGTTGGGAAACGCCGCCGATGGCCACCCGGGCCGTCGGGTCGGCGGCCTTGATGGCTGTATAGGCCTGGTGATACAACGCGGCATAAGCATCGGGCGTGACGTTATCCTGCCAGCGCACGTCTGGCTCGTTCCCCACCAGCCAGAGCGAAGCGGGGTTCGCCCGCGCCACGTCAGCGATGGCCGCGGCGTCCGGAAACAGGACTCCATCCCGCAGGCGAATCATGGGCACAAAATCGACCCCCTGCGGCGCGCCGTCGTCGGACCAGATCGTCCAGTTCAGGTACCATCCCAGGCCCAAAGCAGACACGCCGTAACGCGACAGGGGCCCCACCGCCACGCCGACCCCCCAGCGGGGATCTCCCTGCCAATCCGCCGTCGTGGAAAGGGGAAAAAGCGTGGGCGCGATCTCCCCGCCGCCCGGCACGGCGCTCCCCGCCGCCCCGCCGCCCGGCGTGCGCGTAGGGACGATCGGCTCCGCGGTGCCAGTCGGCGGCAGCGGGTAGGTGGGGTGCGATTCCACCACCGCCGGCCTGGCCGGCGAGGGCTGACAGGCCCCGGCGAACAAGGACAGCGCGAGCAGCAGCCCGCTGCCCCACAGCAATCCCCAGTTCCTATTCCTCACGCCGTCTCCGCAGCAGGAACAGCAGCAGCAGGCCCAGCAAGGGCAGGACCGCCCCCAGGCAGCAGAGGGAAGAGACACATCCCGTCTCCTCCAGCCCCTCCCGCAGCGACGGCGCAGCGGCATTCCCCGGTAGCGAGGGCGTCGCCAGCGGCGGGAGTTCTTCGGGCGGCGCCGCGCCGGGAGTGACGGGGGCAACGCCCGTCGGCCGGGCGGTTGGCGGCAGCGGCGTGCCGGGCTCGGCAGCGCCCTCCGGGGTGGACGGCAGCGCGGTCGGCACTGACGTCGGCAACGCGGTCGGCGTGCCCGGGCCAGTAGTCGGCACTGACGTCGGCGACACGGCCGGCGTGCCCGGGTCAGCGGTCGGAGACGGTGTCAGAGATGCGGTCGGCGTGCCCGGGCCCGCGGTCGGCAGCGGCGTCGCGGTGGGCGCGGGAGGCGGCGGCGCCGGAGGGGCCGGGGACGTCGGCTCGGGCAACGGCGTGTTCGTTGCCGCCCCCGGCGTCGGCGTCCGCGTCGGAAAGGTCTGCCGGCGGGCATCCTGGCCCGGCGCGGCCCACAGGTCGGCGTCGACGGCAGAGAGGGTCGCCAGCAGCCCCAACAAAACGAGCCAAAACAGGGCTTTTTTCATCACTCCCTCCCCCAGCGCAGCCAGATGTCCCGGTCGCGCTCCAGCATCATCTGCAATATCACCTCGTCGCCTGCAATGCGCGCATCCGCCGGCTCGACAGCCAGCAAAGAACTGCCCGCCGGCAAGCGAACGCGCACCGTCAGTGGATAAGCGGGGGCGCCCGGCTGCCTGACCAGCCGCAGCAAATACACCCCCCCACCCGGCTCCCATTGTACCGCATCCGCCGCAAGTGTCCAGGCAAAAGAACGGCTCCGGCTGCTGGCGGTGGGCAGCACGTCCATCACCCCCAGCGTCGACCACGGCCCTTCCGGCGCCGGGTAGCGCGCCACCTCCCCCGACTCGGCCACGCCCAACCAGAGCCACTCGCCCGGTACAGGAAAGCGCTCCGCCTCCAGTAATTCGCTGTCCTGGGGGATGTAAACGCGCAAATAGTCCCAGTAGCAGCGATCCATCATCTGTTCATAGAGCGGGTCCTGGCGGATCTCGGGCTGGCAGGGGACGGCCGCGGTGCTGGTGTGGGTATAGACCAGAGTGAGCTGGGCCGTCGGCGGGGAGGACTGCAAATCGACCGCATAGTGCGCCGCCTGGCGGACGCGCCCATTGGCCTTGTTGTAACCCAGGTTGGCGTCGACGATCAACAAAAAGTCGCCGTCCCCCGGCCGCAGCGCGCCATCCCAGCCCTGCTCGGCCAGCAGCGCTTCGGCGCCGGGATGCTCCAGGTAGATCAGCAGGTGTTTTTCCTCCACCATCTGGAGCAGGGTCAGGGCAAAGTACATCCAATCATAGTCGCCGCCGCGCAGCTGCTCCCAGGCCGATCGAGCCAGCGCGCCCATAAACGCCTTGCGCTGCTCCCACCACTCTTCGGTCAGGCCGGACGCTTCACCCGAGACCGGGGCCCAGGCCTGGCGGACGTAGGCGACGACCGTTGCGGCGGTGACCGGCGCGTCCGCTCCCTCCACCTCCAGCGGGCCGAGCGCCGCCACCAGCTCCTGCACCGCCCGCTGATCCAGGGCGACCACGCCGTCGACTGCGAGCGGATAGCCCGGCCGGTAGAGCGCGATTGCCTGCCGCGCTGCAGTGGGAAAGTCGGGGGACCAGTTGCTGTCGCGAAATCCCATCAGGTCGATGCCCATGTAGCGCAGCATCGGCTCGGGGGCAGGCGGATAGGGCAGGCTCAGGTCGTCGACGGCATAGCTGTCGCGAAAGGTCATGGCAGCCAGCTCGCCCCCCTCGACCTGCACCTCGCCGACGCCGCTGATGAACCCGCCGCCCGGGCGCAGCTCGTCCTCGTTCAGCGCGACGACCAGGTAAGTGCGTGGGCCGTCCATACCCATCAACTCCGGCGCCAGGACCAGCGCGGCCAGGCCGGCGCGCGAGAAGGACAGGCCGCGGTCGAGCGTGCCGGCCCGCTCTGCGATCACGGGATGGAGCGCGTCGACGTCGACGCGGGCCCAGGCTTGCCGGGCGCGGTCCACCGCGGCCCGCGCCTGCTCCAGCTCCGCCTGGCGCCCGGCCAGCAGGGCGCCCACTTCCTCCATGGCCAGGCCGTCCATCCCGCCGTCGCTCAAGTCAACCAGGAGCGGGTCCAGGGCGCCGCAGGCCAGCGCGCCGGCCTCGGTCATGCCGTCGGCGACGACGAGGAGATGGGGCGCCGCCCGCAGCGTCCCGCCGACCTCCGGCAGCCAGCCGAAAAGCGGCCCCAGCCAGGTCAGCCCACCCGCCTGCCGCCGCAGGTCGACCACGTCACCCCGCAGGCCCTGGACCAACTCGCAGGCCGCTGCCGGATCGATCGGGCCGGGCGCATCGGTCAGCGCCTGCGCCTGGGCGACGTGTCCGCGCAGCGACTGGGCGGTCCGTCCCAGCTGCCAGGCCCACAGCGCCAGCAGCACAAGGCCTGCCAGAACGAACAGCCAGCCGATCCACCTTTTTCGCGTCATTGCGTTCCCTCCTACGCCAAAAACAGCCCTCACTCATCCGCCAGCGAAACAACCGGGCGACCGGTGAGCGCACAGGCCGCCTGCAGCGAACGTTCCTGTACGGCAAGCCCCAGGTCGCCGGCGACAAGCGCCTGGTATGCCGCCCGGCCCCACAAGTGGCGATCGACGACGACGACGTCCGGCCGTTCCGCCAGCACATCGTGAACGTACCACAGGGCGGCAGTGTGCGCATCCTGCCCACTCAACACGATCGCCTGCGGCGGCGCAGAGCGCAGCTGCTCCTGCGCCCAACACAACGCCTCGCGGTCGCCGTGCAGGTCGACAGCGGGCCAAAAGAACAGCAGCTGCAGCAGGGGCAGCAGGAGCAGCAGCCAGCCCGCGCCCCGCAGCTTTTTATCCGCCCAGGCCGCCGCCCACTCCCCCCCCACAGCCAGCCAGAGAGCGGCCAGCGGCAGCGACGGCACCAGGTAGACGAGCGAGTCGGTCGTATTGTACCCGATGGCGTACAGAATGAACAATCCGGCGGCGAGGCCCGACGTCACAGCCAGGGAGCGCCGTTCCCGCCACAGCAGCAGCCAGCCCCCCGCTGCCGCCGCTGCTCCCAGCGGGGTGAACTGCCGTGCCAGCAAGCCGGCAGCGGCGAGGAGGCGCCGCGGCCAGGCGGCCCCGGGCAGGGCAAAGAGATAGCCGTGGTACATCCGCCCGCTAACGACATCCCACCACCCGCCTGGCGTGCTCACACTCCCCCAGGGCGACGGGTTGCTCCCCCAGACCAGCAGCAGCGGGCCATAGGCCATCCCCCACCCCACCAGCGCCGACAATACGACCACAACCAGGCGCCGCAGCGGCCGCTCGCTCCGCCACAGGGCCAGAGGTGCCAGAAAGAGCAGCGTCGGGTGGACCCCCATCCCCAGCCCCCAGGCCAGCCCCACCGCCCAGTCCGGCCCCCGCTGGAGAACCAGCCACATCACCAGCGCGGCGAAAAAGGCGGCGAGGGCATACACCTCGACAATCAACGCCTGGGACCAAAAGAGGGGTGCAAAGGCCAGCGCGAGAGAGGCAAAAAACACCGGGCGCGGATTGTCGCCAACGAGGCGCCAGCCAGCCAGCGACAGCAGGCCCACCGCCGCGGCTGCGGCGACAGCCGACATCGAGCCGAGCCGCCGCGCCGGGTCTCCCCACGGCAGGCGGGCAAAGAGATCCCCCAGCAGCAAGTAGACGGGGAATCCCGGCGGATGCGGCAGGCGATGGCGCACCACGGCCGTCGCCAGGTCGCCGCCGTCGGCGCCATGGTGGGCCCAGGTGAGAGAGGGGGGTGCGGTCAGCAAGTAGACCAGCAGGGCAGCCAGCGCCCCCACGGCAGCCGTGGCAATCTTTTTCCTCCTCGACATCACGACACCAGGTTCCGGGCCGCCCTGGCGGAGCGGAAAAAGACCATCCCCACTCCACCGGCCGCAACGCCCACGGCGAAAGCGAGCGCCCGCAAGGCGACAAAGAGAGGTGCCCAGGCGGCAACCTGGCGATCCCGCCGCAACACGTAGCAGGTAAAGGGAAGCGCGGTCAGGAAAAAGATCAGCCCCCCGCCCGCAGCCAGCCATGCCGCAGGCCGCCAGGCGAACGCCAGCCCGACCAGGACGGCGATCCCGTACAGCACGAGAACCTGCACCTTCAACACCTGGGGAGTATAGGCGTCCCGCAGCGCCTTGCCGGGATGGCGGCGATAGACGAGCATGCGCCAGTAACCGCGGCCCACCTTGAGCCGAAAATAGTCCCACCAACGCGCCGGGTGACGGTGCACCACCGCCGCGCGCCGGTTAAAGACCAGCCGCATGCCGGCCCGCGCCATGCGGTAGGAGAGGTCGACGTCCTCGTTGTTGGGGCGGGGGAAAGCGGGGTCAAAGCCCCCCACCGCCTGCAGCGCCCGGCGGCGAAACGCCGCAGCGTGGGTATCGACAAAATCGATCGACTCCCACCTCTCCAGCCGCTCATAGCGCTCCTCGAACTCGCACTGGGCCAGCCGCGCCACCACCTGCCGCTGGCGGGTGTGATAGCTTCCCTTCACCCCGACGACGCCGGGGTCGCCGAACGGAGCAAGCATCTCGGCGATCCAACCCGCCACCGGCGCGCAGTCGGCGTCGGTAAAGAGCACCAGTTCGCCGACGGCAGCCGCGACGCCGGCGTTGCGGGCGGCAGCCGGACCAGCGTGGGGCTGGACGATCACCCGGTCGGCGCCATTTGCCCGGGCGACCGCCGCCGTCCCGTCCGTTGAGCCGTCGTCGACGACGATGACCTCGTACGCCGAGCGGGGAACTGTCTGGTGTGCCAGGGCCTGCAGGCAGCGGCCGATCTCTGCCTGCGCCTGGTAGGCAGGGACGACGACGGAGCAGGCCAGCTCACGCATTTTTGAGCGCCGATCCAACGGCGAGCAGCGCGGCGCCGACCAGCGGCGGGCCCAGCACGACCGCGTGCAACACCAGCCCGACGGCCAGCGCCCGGTCGCGCGGCACGCCAAACAGCGCCAGCGAGAGGACGCAGATGCCCTCGAACAGGCCCAGCCCTGCCGGCACCGGCGCCGCGTTGCCCAGCATCAGCGCGACCAGCAAGAAAAGCGCCGCCGCGGGCGAATAGATGCCAAAAGCGGCGAGGAGCGCCAGGTTGACGGCGGCGCCGATCCCCCACGTCGCCAGCGTCCAGAGCAGCACAGCGGCGAGACGCCGCGGCTGGGCGAGACGGCGCAACCCCTGCGCGGCCTGGCGCAGCGGCGCGCCCACCCGGCGCTCCCAGCCAGCAGGCAGGCGGGCCAGGAACTGCTCCCCCCCGCGCGCCAGCGACGCACCCAAACAAAGCGCCGCCCCCACCAGCCCCGTTCCCAGCGCCAGCCAAAGCACGGCCTGCCCGGCCGAACGGAGGAGCCACTGCGGCAGCGGGGCAACCAGGAACAAGGCCAGCGTAAAGCCGAGCAGTGCCAACAGGTCGCTGGCCTTTTCCGCCGCGATGCTGGCAAGCGCCTCGCCCAAGCCGATCCTGGCCCGGTCGCTGGCCCAGGCCGCCCGCACCACGTCCCCGCCGCGCATGGGCAGCAGGCTGTTGAGCGCCTGCCCGGTCAGCAACGCACCCATCAGGGTCAAGGTCCTCCCGGCAGGACGACCCAGCAGCGCCCGCCAGCGCCAGGTACGGGCGAAAAAGCTGGCGATAACCAGCAGCACCCCAGCGAGCACGCGACCATACTGTGCCTGAACCAGCGCCGCGCGCAGCGCAGCCCAATCCAGGCCGTGAGCCAACAGGACAATCGAAAGCGCCGCGACGGCAAGGCCAACCGCCCAACGAATCGCCTGGCGCCGCCCGGATCGGCCCATCTAGATCGTCCACTCGTCGTGAATGATTCCGACCAGATACCAGCCTCCTTCATATTCCTGCAAGACCAGGCGCAAGCTGACCCAATCCATCCCCGCAAAGGCGGGATCAAAACCGGGAAAGTGATACTCGACCATGTTGGCCCCAGGGTAAAACTCGCGCCAGTTGTCGAGCGTGTTGCCCACGCCAATGACCTCGTTGTAGCCGACCTGTTCCGCGTCGACAAAGTCCTGGTCATACACGAACTGCTCGTAATACTCGGCAAAGGTCAGCTCGATCGGCAGCCCCGAGCCATCGTATGCGCCCCAAACGTGGCGGGTCGGGTCCGCCAGCAGCCCGGCCACCTGCCCGGCAGTAAAGACGAGGTCCGCCTCGCGCACAAAACCGTACGGCGAGAAGCGCACCCCCTCTATGGGGTGGACGTACGACGACAGCGCCGCCATGTCACGACTTTCCAGCGCCTGCAGTATCTGCGCCGCCCGGGCGGTGACCGCTTCTTCGAGGAAAGGCGTGGGAGACGGGGACAGCGTCGCTGGCGAAACCGCAGTGGGCGAGACCACGGCACCGGCAGTACACGAGCTGGCAAGAATGACCACCAGCAGCAAGGATTGAACAGATATCCCCTTCATATTGGTCGTCCTCCTAAAATTGCCACAATTGTCATCATCATTGTAAATCGAAACTCGTTTTTCTACAATGATGGCGGGGCATCTGCCGCCCACGTGTGACGCTCCCCTGTATCTGGTTGGCAAGCGTCTTGAAGCATGCTACAATCCGCCCCAGGAACGTTCAAAAAGGAGATTCCCATGCGACAAAGCATCGTCATCCTGGCGGCAGGCCAGGGCAGGCGAATGAAATCCGGCACGCCCAAGGTGCTTCATCCTTTGGGCGGGCGCCCGATGGTCTCGTACGCCATCGCCGCTGCGCGCGCCCTCTGCGACACCCCGCCCGTCCTGGTCGTCGGCCACGGGATGGAGGCGCTGCAGGAAACTGCCGGGGATTCGGTGCGCTACGTCCGGCAGGCGGAGCGGCTGGGGACCGGGCACGCCGTCCTCCAGGCCCGCCCGCTGCTGGAAGGCGCGGCGGACGAGGTCGTCGTCATCTATGCCGACATGCCCCTGCTGACTGCAGAGACCCTCGAGCGGGTCGGCGCGGCGCGCCGCCAGGCCGCCGCCGCCCTCGCCTTTCTCACCGTCGTCGTCGACGATCCGCGCGGATTCGGCCGCGTCGTCCGCCGGCCGGACAACAGCGTGCAGCAGATCGTCGAAGAAGCCGATGCGACGGCGGAGCAAAAAGCGATCTGCGAGCTGAACGCCGGGGTCTATACGTTCGACGCCGCTTGGCTCTGGCCCCACCTGGCCGACCTCCCCCGGCACGCCAACGGGGAATACTACCTGACCGACACGGTGGAAATCGCCGTCCAGCAAGGCCAACCCATTGCCACGGTGACGGCTGGCGATCCGGCCGAGGTGTTGGGCGTCAACACCCGCGTCCACCTGGCGGAGGCCGAAGCCATCCTCCGTCGCCGCATCAACCGCCGCTGGATGGAGGCCGGCGTGACGCTGCGGGACCCCGAGACGACGTACATCGAGCCGGGAGTTGCCATCGGACAGGACACTGTCATCGAGCCGGGAACCCACCTGCGGGGAAGCACGACCATCGGCGCCCGCTGCCTGATCGGGCCACACAGCCTGATCGTCGACAGCGTCATCGGCGACGAGTGCCGCGTCCTGGCCTCCGTGGTCGAGCAGGCGGTGATGGAAGCGGGCAGCGACGTCGGCCCCTTCAGCCACCTGCGCCGGGGCGCGCGGCTGGAAGCCGGCGCGCACGTGGGCAACTTTGGCGAGGTGAAAAACGCGACCTTGGGCGCCGGGTCCAAAATGGGCCATTTCAGCTACCTGGGGGACGCGGAGGTCGAGGCCGGGGTCAACATCGGCGCCGGCACCGTCACCTGCAACTATGACGGGAAGGACAAGCACCAGACCTACATCGAAGAAGACGCCTTTATCGGCTCCGGGACCATGCTGGTCGCTCCCGTCCGCGTGGGGAAAGGGGCGACGACGGGGGCCGGCGCCGTGGTGACGCACGACGTCCCCGCCGGCGCCGTGGTCTATGGCGTTCCCGCGCGGGGAAAAGAAGCGGCGGACTAGCCACGCTCCAGGCGGGCAAATTTCTCTCCATCGGCCAGGATTGCCGCCACCGCCCCTGGCTCCCGCGCCTCGACATAGACCCGCAGCACGGGCTCGGTGCCGGAGGGGCGGATGAGCAGCCAGGAATCGTCCGCCAGCAGGTATTTGACCCCGTCGGTGGTTTGGACGTCGACGACCTCTTGGCCCGCCAGCGCCGCCGGCGCCTCCTGGGTCAGCCGGTCGACCATCTCGGTCTTGGAAACGGCGCGCTGCAGGCGCAAGTCGCGCCGCACGTAGCACGTCGGGCCGACCTGCTCCTGCAGCCGCGCGACGAGTTCGTACAGCGAGAGGCCGGAGGCGGACACGACCTCCAGCAGCAGCAGCCCCATCAGCACGCCGTCTCCCTCCGGGATGTGGCCCCTGATCGAAAAGCCGCCCGACTCTTCCCCGCCGATGAGGACGTCGCTGTTCAGCATGTGGTTGGCAATGTGGTTAAAGCCGACCGGCGTTTCGACCAGCGGCAGGCCGTAGCGAGCCGCCAGCCGGTCCACCATGCGGCTGGTCGAAACGGTCTTGACCACCGTCCCGCGCCGGCCCTTCGTCTCGACCAGGTACTGCAGCGCCAGGGCAAAGATGTGGTGCGGGTCGACAAAGTTCCCGCCGCCGTCCATCGCGCCAATGCGGTCCCCATCCCCGTCGGTCGCCAGCCCCAGGTGAGCCTGGTCGGCCTGGATGGCCGCGGCCAGCGCGTCCAGGTAGTGGGCGATGGGCTCGGGGTGGATGCCGCCAAAGCCGGGGTTCATCTCGCCGCGGATCTCGCGCACCTTGCAGCGGGTGCGGGCCAGCATGTCGGCGATGCACTTGCGGCCGGAGCCGTACATGGCGTCGGTGACGACGCGCAGCTCCCGCGCCGATATCGCGTCCAGGTCCACCAGGCTGGCGAGATGCTCGTAGTAGGCCCAGGCGGGGTTAAAGCGCTGAATCCACCCCTCGTCCAGGGCCTGCTGGTAATCCATCACGTTGGGACCACGGCCCGCCTGCTGGTTGCGTGCCAGGTGGGCCTCGACCTGCCGCGCCTGCTCCGGCAGCACCGAGCCGCCGAAGGAGGCCTTGAGCTTGAGGCCGTTGTAACGCGGCGGGTTGTGACTGGCAGTGATCATCACCCCCGCCGCGGCTTTCTTGTGGACCACGGTGTACGACACGGCCGGGGTGGGACAGTCGGCGCGGCTCAGGTGGGCGACGATGCCGTTGCCCGCCATGACCCGGGCGACCTCGGCCGCATAGCGGTCGGAGAGGAAGCGGGTGTCGAAACCGACCACCACCTCAGGCACGTCGACGTCGCTCTCTTCGCGGGCAAAGTCGGCAATTGCCTGCGCTACCAGGCGCAGGTTGGCAAAGGTAAACGTGTCCGAGATGACGGCTCTCCAGCCATCCGTACCGAAATTGATGGTCATGATCGTCCCTCCGGCAAGAGGGGCGGGAAAAAACACGTCACCAACTGCCCCTCCTCGTCGTACGAATAGTGGCCAAAGAACAGGCCCTGGCAAAGGCCCAATGCCCGCGGCAGAATCAGCGGCAGGTCGGGCACCAGGTCCAATTCCTCCAGCTGGCCGGGGCCCACCCAGACCGGCGCCCCCTCGGTAGAGGAACGCACCGCCCGGCCCACTGCCTGGGCGGTAAAGACAAACATGATCACCCCGACCCCCGTTTCGTCGGGGGCGATATTGACCACCCCGCGCAGCTGGAGATTCTCCACCGCCAGCCCCGTTTCTTCCGCGATCTCACGGAGCGCGGCAGCGCGGACATCTTCGCCGCGCTCGACGTGCCCGCCAACCCCGTTGTAAAGGTTGGGCCAGATGCGCTTGTCCGGCGCGCCACGCAGCAGGAGCAGCTGCTCTCCGGCAGTGATCAAACAGAGGACGCGCGGCAGCGCCAGGTAGCGCCCGGTCACGTCATCCGTTCCCTGCTCCGCTCTTGCCGACACGTTACAGCGGGTATCCCACCGGCAGCAGGTAGAGCGGCTCCTGGTCCTCGGGGAGGGAGAGGGCCTGGGCCATCGGCGTGTCGTCAAAGGCGCCCACGGGCACGCTCGCCAAGCCCAGCGCTACTGCCTGCAGCAGCAAGTTCTGCGCTGCGTGGCCCGTATCCATCGGCACGTAACGGAACCGCCCTCGCCCGCCGTAGCGGTCCGTAGTGCGGGCCATCACCGCGCTGAGCGCAAAAACCGCCGGCGCCGCGGCAAGAAATTCCTGCCCCAAGGCGGCCCGGACAATGTCCGGCCGCACGTCGCGGGCCAGGTGACGGGACAGGCAGTGCGGTTGGGGCTCATAGTGCCACACCCCGTCCGCCCGGCAGACGTAGAATTCGAGTGGGCAGCGGCCGCCCGCCGTCGGGGCGGCGCGCTGGAAGGCCCGCTCGCCGGTGATTCCCTGCGCGGCCCAGAGGAGCTGGCCGATCGCTTCCAGCGGTAGTTCTTTCGCCTGGTAAGCGCGGACCGAGCGCCGGGCGGCAATCGCCGCCTCCAGCGACAGCGGCCCGTCGACTCGGGGGGGCGGGAGTACAATTCGCTGGTCCATCGTCGTCACCGTGATTCCTTCCAATCCCAGCCGACACCAGGGATGGGGGTCGAGCAGGCCGGGCATTTTCCCGTCTGGCTCAAGTTCTCAACCCGCTCCGCTCCCCAGCGCTGGAGCAGCATCTTGCCGCAGTTGGGACAAAAAGTGTTTTCTGCCCGGTGACCGGGGACGTTGCCGACGTAGACGTATTGCAGGTCCATTTCCTGGCCGATGCTGCGCGCCTGCTCCAGGGTGAGGACCGGCGTGGGGGGTTCGTCGAACTCGTAAGCGGGGAAATAGCGCGTGACGTGCCACGGGACATGATTGCCCAATTCGCGGCTGATGCGGCCGGCAATCAAGGAGAGATCGCCGGGATCGTCGCTGACGGTGGGGATCACCAGGGTGGTCACCTCGATCCAGATGCCCAGCCCCTGGGCCAGGCGCAGGTTGCGCCAGACGACCTCGACGTCGGCGTCGCAAAAAGCGCGCACCGCCTTTGGCCCGCCCTTGACGTCCACGTTCATCGCGTCCAGCCCGGCCTGGGCCAGGCGGTACAAGGCGGCCTCGGTCATGTAGCCGTTGGTCACAAAGGTGTTATAGAGCCCGGCCTGGTGCGCCAGGCAAAAGGCTTCCAACGACCATTCCAGGCTCAGCGTCGGCTCGTTAAAGCTGATCGAGACGCCCTGGCAATACTGCTCTCGCGCTTCGGCGATAAAGTCCTCCGGGGCGTAGAAAACCTCTCCCACCGCAAGCTGCTTGGAACTGGTATAGTTCTGGCACCACGGGCAGGCGAAATTGCAGGAATACGAGCCGATGGTCAGCGCTTTTGAGCCGGGGTAAAAGTGATAGAGCGGCTTCTTTTCGATCGGATTGGCCGACACCATCGAGGCCATGCCATAGGTCAGCGTCACCAGCTGGCCGTTCCGGTTCTGGCGCGTGCCGCACCAGCCCGTTTCGCCAGGCGCGATGACGCAGCGCCGCTCGCAGGTCAGGCAGCGGATTTTGCTGCCGGCCGGTTCGTACAGCAATGCCGGGCGGACGAAGGGCGACTCCTCGGGAGGCGACTGCTTCCGCAAGCGGGCGAAGAATTTCATCGAAAGCAGTATAACATAACGCGGTTCTCGCTGCAAATGGCGCAGCCAGCCAGGGGGCCGCTTGCGCAGCGCTGCTTTTGCGTTACAATGGGCGAAAAGAGAATTGGATTTGTACTGCAGGAGATGGTATGAGAGTCACTTACCGGGATAAAGAGTGGGAGATGGAAGGAAGAATGACGGTGCGGCAGGCAGTGGAGGCGGCTGGCCTGATTCCCGAAACTGTATTGGCGGTGCGGGATGGGAAACTACTGACCGAGGACACGATGCTGGAACCGGACGCAGCGATCAAACTGGTGGCGGTCATCTCGGGCGGATAAGTGCAACTGGAGAAAAATGACGGTCGTCGTCGAGATGCACCCGGACCCGGCAATCTTGGACCAACTGGCAGATGAGTGGAACAAACTGCTGCGCCGCGCGGCCTTTGACACGATTTTCATCACCCCAACGTACCAGCGGCTGTGGTGGCGCTATTTGCAGCGCGGTGACTTTTGCCTGCTGGCTGCCCGCGAGGACGGCGGAGAGCTGCTCGGCGTCGCACCGCTCTTTATCGTGGAGCAGGACGGCGCGGGCCGGGTGATCCAGACCACGGGCTGCACCGACGTCTCCGACTACCTGGACTGGATCGTCGCCCGGGGAAGGGAGCAGGAGGTGCTGGCGGCGCTGGTCGGTTTTTTGGATGGCCCGGCGGCCCCGCCGTGGGAACGGATCGACATGTGCAACGTTCACCGCGATTCGCCGACGCTGCGCTGGCTGCCCGAACTGGCCCGTACGAGCGGCTGGACAACTGCGACGACGGTGCAAGAGGTCTGCCCGGTGGTGGATCTGCCGGGCGATTGGGAGACCTACGTCGAATCCTTAGACGGCAAGGACCGCCGCGAGCTGCGGCGCAAGATGCGGCGGGCCGCGGAAAACCCAGACCTGGACTGGTACCTGGTGGGGCCCGGACACGACCTGGGGACGGAAACGGAAGCGTTCCTCGACCTGATGGCCCAAAGCGCCCCCGACAAGGCCGGTTTCCTCACCCCGGCAATGCGAGCGTTTTTCGCCGCGCTGATCCGGGCCGCCGCCGACGCGGGTTGGCTGCAGCTTTCTTTCCTGGAATGGCAGGGGCAAAAGCTGGCCGCTTTTCTCAATTTCGTTTACAACAACCGCGTGCTGGTCTATAACTCGGGCCTCGACTGGCAGGCCTATCCCAAGCTGGGGGCGGGGATCATCCTCACCGCCTACCTGATCGAGCGGGCGATCGAAGAAGGGCGAGAGGCGTACGATTTTCTCCGCGGGGACGAATCGTACAAGTACAGCTTTGGCGGCGTCGACGTCACGGTCCATCGCCTCCAGGTCGACCGGTGAACGGGAGAAAACTATGGTGATTGGCACCTGTCGCGTCGAACTCTACCTGCCGGGCAACGGTTCGCTCAAGCACAAGCGCCAGCAGCTCAAGCCGCTGCTGAGCCGGCTGCGGCGCGAGTTTAACATGGCCGCCGCCGAGATCGACCTGCACGACGTCTGGCAGTCGTCGATCATCGGCCTGGTAACCGTGGCCAACGACCCCGGGCGGGTCCACAAGGTGCTGGAGCAGGCAGTGCGCTGGATCGAGCACAACCGCCCGGACCTGCAGGTAGTGGATTGGCAAATCGAACTGCTGTCGTAGCAGGCAGCACAAAAGGAAAACAAATGAATAGAAAAAGTAATCGCTGGATGTTTGGGTTGACCTGCCTGGGGCTGCTGATCGCGGCAATGATCGGCGCCGGGCCGGCACGGGCGGAGCTGACGCCCGAACCGCCCCTTCAGACTGGAGGATGGCTCCCCTTCGACGGCGCCCCCGACCCTGTCCCGCCGGCCCTGCGCCTGCTCCATTCCGACGCCGACATCGTCGCCCTCCAGGCGGACCTGCCCGGCCTAGCCGTCGAAAAAGTAACGGTGGCGGGAGTCCCGTACACCCGCCTCCTTGGCGAAGGGTACGGGCATCCGGCAGCCATCGGCCTGCCCGACCTGCCCGTGCTGCGTCGCGAGGTCCAAGTCCCCTTTGGCGCCGGGGTCGCCGTCGAGGTGGTCAGCGCCGAATATACCGACTATACCCTGCAGGAGCTGGGCTTTTCGACCCTCTACCCCCTCCAGGCGCCCGTCCCCAAGCTGCCCGGCGCCGTCGAGAACGCGCCGTTTGTCATCGACGGCGATTTCTACGCCGGCGGCGCGCCCTATCCCAACAACCCGGTCTCCCTCGGCGAGGAGTATGTCGTCCGCGGCCACCGCGTCCAACCAGTCGAGGTCTGGCCGGTGGCCTACGATCCCGCGGCGGGGACGGTGCGCCTCTACCACGCAATCACCTTCCACCTGCGCCTCACCGGCAGCGACATGGAGCGGACCGTCGCCCTCGCCGAGCGCTTTGCCTCGCCCGCTTTCGAACCCCGGCTCTCGCGGCAGATCCTCAACTATAACCAGGGCCGCCCGGCGGCCCGGTTCGGCCCCCAGGCCCAGGTCGGCTACCTGATCATCACCGCCGACGCCTACTACGATGCCGTCCACCCCCTGGCCGACCTGCGCTCCGGCCGCGGTTTCGACGTCACCCTGACCCGCCTCTCGGATATCCCCGGCAGCGGCAGCAACAGCGACATCCAGGCCTACATCCAGGACGCCTACTGGAGCTGGCCCACGCCTCCTTCCTACGTCCTGCTGGTCGGCGACACCAACACCATCCCCGGTTGGGACAGCGTCTCTGCCTACGAGGTCACCGATCTCTACTATGGCTGCATGGACGGCGGCGATGACTGGCATCCCGACATCGGGCGCGGCCGCTTCCCCGTCCGTTCGGCCGCGCAGACCACGGCAATGGTGGATAAATACCTGGCCTATGCCTACTTTACCGGCGAGGAGCCGTGGCTGAAAAAGGCGGCCTTTATCGCCTCCTGCGATGACTGGCAGACCGCCGAAGGCACGCACAATTATGTCATCGGCAATTACACCGCGCCCAACGGCTACAGCGGCATCTTTCCCAACAACCCCGAGCCGGGCGGAGACAAGATCTATTGCGTCACCTACGGCGGCACGACCCAAAACATCCGCAATGCCGCCAACGACGGCCGCTGGGCCATCGTCTACTCGGGCCACGGCGGCACCTACAGCTGGGCCGAAGGCCAGATCGGCTTCACCCAGAGCGACGTCAACAACCTGAGTGACTATGGGTTCTACCCCTTCGTCGGCAGCCACGCCTGCAACACCGGGGACTTTGCGGCGACAGAGGCCTTTTGCGAGACCTGGGTGCTGCAGGAGGGAAAGGGCGCCCTCGTCTTTTGGGGCTCTTCGAGCAGCAGCTACTGGGACGAAGACGACGTCCTGGAGCGGGCCATGTTCGACGCGCTCTTTGCCGAGACCCAGCCGCACGCCGACGTCGCCGCGATGACCGATTACGGTCTGGCGATGACCGAGGCCGCCTATCCCGGCAGAGCCCGCTACTACTGGGAGACCTATAACGTCATGGGCGACCCGGCGGTGCGCATCTTTATCGAGCCGGACCTGCCCTCTTTCACCATGGACGTGGCGCCGCGGGAGCACGAGCTGTGCGGCAGCGGCAGCGTCACCTCCACCGTCAGCATCCAAAGCTTTCTCGGTTACTCTGCGACCGTCTACCTGGAGGCCTGGCCGCTGCCAGCAGGCATCAGCGCCAGCTTTGACATCCCCTCCGCCCCGGCGCCCTTCACCGCCGTGCTGACCCTCGACGTGGCGCCGGGCACGCTGTCCGGCGATTACGCCATCGCCGTCACCGCCACCGACCAGCTGAGCTGGACCCACAGCGCAGTCGTCGACCTGCGGGTGGTGAACGACGCACCCGTCTCGCCCACGCTGACCACGCCGCCCGACGGCGCGCTCGACCAGCCCCTGGCGCCGACGCTGGGCTGGGAGGCGGCGCTGTTCGCTTCGACCTACAACCTGCGGCTCGACACCACACCCCTCTTTGCTGCGCCCCTGGTCGACGTCAGCGAAATCGCCGACACCAGCTACACGGTCGAAAGCCCGCTGTCAGGTGGCCGCTGCTACTGGTGGCAGGTCCAGGGCGACAACGCCTGCGGCACGGGCGATTGGGCCGCTCCCTTCCACTTTGCCACCGTCGCCCTCGACGTGGTCTTTTACGACGACATGGAAGCGGGCGACGGGCAGTGGGATCACGAGGCCGCCCAGGGGTCCGACAACTGGCAGATCACCACCGCCGAGTCCCACAGCCCAACCCACGCCTGGCACGTCCCAGACGACAACGTGATCACCGACAGCCGGCTGTGGAACATCACGCCGGTAGCGGTGGGGGCGGGGAGCACCCTCACTTTCTGGCACCAGCACCAGTTCGAGAGCAGCTACGACGGCGCGGTGCTCGAGATCTCGACCAACGGCGGCAGCACCTGGAGCGACCTGGGAGCCTATATCACCGCCAACGGCTACAACGGCACCATCAGCACCTGCTGCAACAACCCCCTGGGCGGCCGCCAGGCCTGGGTCGACGACCTGACCACCTGGACCGAAGTCACGGTCGATCTGAGCGCCTTTGCCGGCGAGACGGCCCAGTTCCGCTGGCGCCTGGGCTGCGATTACTCCATCGGCGACACCGGCTGGTACATCGACGACGTGCAGATCACGGCCCCGCTGCCGCCCAACCCGGCCCCCGGGCTGCTGAGCATCGTCCCGGACAATGGCACCCCCTACGCCCCCACCCCGGTGCAGATCGCGGGCAGCAACTTTGTCGAGACCCCCAGTGTCCGGTTAGGCGAGACCTGGCTGCTCTCTGTCACCCAGGAGAGCCCCACCCTGCTGAGCGCCGTGGTGCCGGCAGGGATGGCGCCAGGCGTCTATGACCTCACGCTATACAACGGCGACTGCCAGCAAACAGTGCTGCCCGACGCCTTTACCGTCATCGGTCAGTGCATCTCGCCGACGGTGGCGTTGGAGAGCGGGGCGCCGGTGGAACTGGGCCAGCCCATGGTCTTTACCGCCACGCTGGTCGACGGCACGCCGCCTTACACCTACACCTGGGACATGGGCGGGCCGGGGGAGGGGCGCGGACTCGACAGCGCCACCCCGGTCTATACCTACACCGACTATGGCGTCTTTACGGCGACCGTGTGGGTGGAGAATCCCTGTGGCAGCGACAGCGCCAGCGCGACCGCCGAGGTGCTCTGCAACCCGCTGCTGGCAGAGATCGCCGCTGGCGGGCCGGTGACGGTCGGCCAGGCGCTGGTTCTGACCGCGACGGTCATCAGCGGGACCGGCCCCTTCAGCTACAGCTGGGATTTTGGCGGGCCGGGGGAGGGGCGCGGGCTTGAAACGCCAACGGCCATCTATACCTTCAGCACCTTTGGCGACTTTGCCGTCACGGCGACCGTCAGTGGCCCCTGCGGCAGCGACAGCCCGTCGGTGCAGGTCACTGTGGCGCCGCTGATGCGGTGCTATGTGCCGCTGGTGTGGCGCGAGGCCGAGCCGTAAAATAAGGGCGAGGCGGCGCCTCGCCCTTACCAGGGTTGGGACTGGAGCCTCTCCAGCTCCTCCACCGCCACGTCCTGCCATTCCGCGTCGGGGGCCAGCTCCCACAGCGTTTGGAAATCCAGGATCGCGTCCTCCGTCCGCCCCAGTTCTTTGTACAACAGGCCGCGGTAGTAGTAAGGCAGGTACCACCCATCATCCGCCGCGACGAGCGTGTCCAGGTCGTCCAATGCCTGCTGGGGCTGTCCCAGCGCCTGGTAGACCAGGGCCCGTTCGATGTACGGATGCGTGCCGGTAAAGTAGAGGTGCTCGTAATCCCAGTAATCGTACTCGAGGGCGGCGGTGAAATCATCGAGCGCTTCGTCGTACTGCCGGGCCTGGGCGTGAAGGAGGCCGCGGCCATAGTACGCGCCGCCAAAATCCTGATCCAACAACAGAACCTGGTCGAAATCCGCCAGCGCCGACGCGACATCCTCCGCTGCCAGGTGCGCAAAGGCGCGATGGTAATAGGTCTCTAGCTCGCCGGGCTCCAGGCGGACCGCCTCGTCGTACGCATCGACCGCTGCGGGATAATTTCCGGCCGCGTAAAGGGACATGCCCAGCATTTCCCACAACCAGCTGTCGTCCGGTTCCAGATCGAGCGCCCGCTCGAGGCTGGAGATGGACAGCGCGTACTCCTCCCGCCAAAAGTAGAGGTCCCCCAACATGCCCCAGGCCTCGCCGAGATTGGGGTCCAGCTCCAGCGCCCGCTCCAGATTGGCGATGGCCTGTTCGTCGTCATTGCCATACCAGGTATAATACCCTGCCCGGGCGACGTAGGCCGGGGCATACTCCGGATCGAGCTCGATGACAGCGTCGAAATCCGCCAGCGCCCGTTCCGGCTCTTCCAGATCGTAGAGATAGATGGAACCGCGTTCGTAATAGGCTGCGACAAAGGTGGGGTCAAGATCGATCGCCCGGCTCAGATCCGCCACTGCCTCCTCTCGCCGGTCGTCGTCGGAATAAGCCAGTGCCCGCTGATAGTACGCTGGCGCAAAGCGCGGGTCCCCCTCGATCGCCAGGGTCAGTTCCTCGATCGCCGTTTCGAGCTCCCAATCTTCCCAGGCCGCGACGCCGGCCTCGTAATGGGCCAGCGCTTCTTCGGGCGACACGGCCGGCCCGCGGTGGGAAAGAAGAATGGCCGCTGCGATCACCATGGCGACGACCGCCAGCGCCGCGACCGCGTAGGGCCACACCCGCCGCCTGCGGGGCGGCGCCGGGGGGATAGTTTCCGCCAGCGGGGACGGAGAGGGGGCGACAGCCGCCAGCGGTGGTGCGGCAGCGGCTGCCGGCTCTACAGCCGGGGCGGTTTTGGCAAGCTCCAAGTCGCTGGCCAGGGCCCCCGCCGACGAATAGCGATCGCCCGGAGATTTGGCCAGTGCCTTCAGGACGACCCGTTCCACTGCCGGAGCAACGTCGGCGCAAACGCGGCTGGGGATGGGCAGCGGCTCGTTGAGGTGCTTGAGCACAATAGCCAACGGGGTATCGGCGTCGTAGGGCAGCCGGCCGGTGACCATCTCGTACAGGATCACCCCCAGAGAATAGACGTCGCTCTGGACGCTGCCCGGCTCCCCCTGGCCCTGCTCCGGCGACATGTAGGCCGGCGTGCCGACCAGGGCGCCGCTGGCGGTGTAACGCGTCCCGCCGACGATCGTCGCGATGCCAAAGTCGGTCAGCACCAACCGCCGCTCGTCGAACATGATGTTGGCCGGCTTGATGTCGCGATGCACGCAGCCGCGGGCGTGGGCATAGTCGAGGGCATCACACAGAGCACAAAAGATTCGCACCACCTCGTCCAACGGCAAGCGCTCCCCGCTCTCGGCCAACTCCCTCAACCGCGCCTTGAGCGTCTCGCCAGTGATGTACTCCATCACCATATAATAAACATCGTCCTGGGTGTCGAAATCAAACACCTGGACGATGTGCGGGTGGTGCAGCGCGGCCACCGCCTTGGCCTCGCGGCGAAACCGGCTGACAAACTGCTCGTCGTCCGCCAGGTAGCCGTGCATGACCTTGACCGCCACGTGGCGATCCAGGCCGAGCTGGTAGGCGCGATAGACCTCGGCCATGCCGCCGCGTCCCAGCCGCTCGACCAGCTGGTACTTGCCCAGCGTCGCGCCCGTCATATCGGCCATTGCCCGCCTCCTTGCCAGCCCTAATCCCGTATTGGACTATCCAAGGGCAAAAACCCCGCTCGCACCGCATAGACCGCTGCCTGGACGCGGTTGCGGGCCCCCAACTTGGCGAGAATGCTCCGCACGTGGTTCCGCACCGTATTCGCGGCAATCCTCAGTTCAGCGGCAATCTCGGCATTAGAGAATCCCTCCGCCAACAGGGCCAGGACCTCTTGTTCGCGGACCGACAAGGCATCGTGGGCGCCTGGGGCAGCAACGACATGTCCACTACGGGCCAGTTCCCGCAGCAACTTGGCGGTCATTGCCTTGGAGAGCGGGGCTTCGCCTTGCGCCAGGCCGCGCAGCTCCTGGAAAAGGCTTTCGGGGCGCATATTCTTGACCAAGTAGCCATCGGCCCCACAACGAATAGCCGCCATAAAGTCCTGGTCATCTTCCGAGACGCTGAGCATGACGACGCGCACCGACGGCAACTCTTGCTTGATTTGCCGGGTGGCCTTGATACCGTCGCAGACGGGCATCCGCAGGTCCATCAGCACTACGTCCGGCTGCAGGGTGTGGGCCTGCTCGAGCGCCTCGTTACCGTCCGCTGCCTCGCCCACCACGTCAAAGTCCGGCTGGGCGTCCAGCAGTCGCACCAGCCCCTTCCGAAAGAGGATATGATCGTCAACCAGAAGAATGCGTAGTGGGTTCATCAAGGTGGATTATACAGCTTTTTGGCTTTCAGACAAGCGAAGGCAATGGGTGCGTTTCATTTCGGTTGCGGAGAGACTTTGGAAGTCTTGTCTAACTTATTTGAAACACACCCGAAGGCAATCTATGCGGTGCGCCCGAGTTTCCAGGCAGATTAG
This sequence comes from Anaerolineae bacterium, assembly GCA_016931695.1. Lineage (GTDB taxonomy): Bacteria > Chloroflexota > Anaerolineae > B4-G1 > DUEL01 > JAFGEI01. The sequence continues at coordinate 41,744 of JAFGEI010000024.1, forward strand.
CGAGGGTGAAAACGACGGTCAACCCACCGCCCGGGGTCGTCTCGGCCCAGATGCGGCCGCCGTGCATCTCGACAATCTGGCGCGCGATGGACAACCCCAGGCCGCTGCCGCCCGTCTCTTGCCGGCGGGCCGGGTCGCCACGCCAAAAACGCTCAAAAAGCTGCGGCAACAGCTCCGGCGACACGCCGGGGCCATCGTCGGCGACGCGGATCGCGAGCGCCTCGTCCACCGCCAGCGCCGTGACAGAAATTCGCCCCCCTGCCGGTGCGTAGCGCAGCGCGTTGTCCAACAGGTTGCCCACGACCTGCGCCAAGCGATCCCGGTCGGCCGAGATGATCGGCAAACCGGGTGGAACGGCAAAGACGAGCGCAACCGCCCGCTCCTGCGCCCGGGGCTGATAGGCCTGCTCCACGCCGCGAAAAAAATCCGCCAGGTCGAGGGGGGCAGGATAAAGCCGAAGCTGCCCGGCGTCGGCCAGAGCCAGGACGCGCAGGTCCTCCACCAATCGACGCAGCATGTTTGCCTGGTCCAGTACCACCAGCAGGTTCTGCCGGTCGACCGGATACACCCCGTCCAACATGGCCTCCAACGTGCCCTGGATCAGGGTCAGCGGCGTGCGCAGTTCGTGGGCGACGTCGGCGGTCTGATTGCGCCGCGCCGTCTCGGTGCGGTCCAATTCCTCCGCCATCTGGTTGAAAGCGGCAGCCAGCTGGGCCACTTCGTCCTGGCCGCGCACCGACAGGCGGGCAGACAGGTCGCCCCTGGCAACCGCCTGGCTGGCTGAGGTCAGGCGGCGCAGCGGGGAAACGATGGAGCGGAACAACAGCCCGCCGACGACGAGGGCCGCCCCCAGGCCTGCCAGGCCGCCGACCCAGAGGATGGTCCGCACGCGCTGCAGGAAGGCCGCCTGGGGGGCGTCCAGTGGCAGCGCCGTCACCGCATCGGGCGCCGGCAGCAGGTAGCCCACGACTTGGCCGTCCACTTCGATCGGCAAGCTGCGCTCCAGGTCGTTGGGGGAAACCGTTCCTTCCTGGCGGGGCGACTGCGTGTCACCGACCACCTGCCCCGCAGCATCGACGAGGCGAAAATCGAGCTGCGCCGGCCTCATCGGCCCGCCCCCCGGCCCATACTGGCGCGGCCCCCCACCTCCTGACACCGTCTCAATGATCTCTTGGACCCCCTGCCACGATCCCTGGGCAGCAAAATAGGCCGACAATTCAGCTACCTGCCGGTCCCACACCCCGCCATGGAGCAGCGCATATTGGCGGAACTCGCTCTCGGTCATTCGCCCGACGAGGAAAGCAGCCGTCCCCACGGCGACGAGGACGACCAGCAGAAACGCGAGCATGCCCTTTCCAAAGAGGCTACGCATCGGGAGGCTCCGGGTTGACGCGATAGCCAGCGCCACGGACGGTGAGGACATACTGGGGGTTAGCCGGCTCGCGCTCGATCTTGCGGCGCAGGTTCTTGATGTGCACGTCGACCGTCCGTTCGTAGGCTGCATAGGCAACGCCCTGCACCGATTCCATTAGCTCGGAGCGCCCAAAGACCCGCCCCGGCGTCGTCATCATCGTTGCCAGCAGGTCAAACTCGGTCGGCGTCAGGTCGACTTCCCGGCCCGAAACCGTCACAGTGCGCGTGGAATGGTCCAAAACAATCGCGCCGACCCGCAGCACGACGGGCCGTTCAGGAGGCGCCTGGGCGCGGCGCAGCACGGCGCGGACCCGGGCAACCACCTCGCGCGGGCTAAAGGGCTTGGTGACGTAATCGTCCGCTCCCAGCTCCAGGCCGACGATCCGCTCCGGCTCCTCGACGCGGGCGGTGAGCATGATAATGGGCACATTTCGCTCGCGGCGAATACGGCGGGTGAATTCGAGGCCGTCCATGCGCGGCATCAAAATATCGAGCAGGATCAAGTCGGGCTTTTCACGCCGGGCGGCATAGAGCGCCTGCTCGCCGTCGTAAGCGGTCACAACACGGAAACCGTCCCGCTCCAGATAAGATTGGACCAGGCGGACAATCTGGGGTTCGTCGTCAACGACGAGAATTGTTTGCGACATGATCCTCCACGTAAGAGCTGCCACGCCGACCTCCCTCTCACCCCTTCTTGAAGTGAGAGGGAGGTCGAACCATCAGAGTATTCTACCCATCCGCGCCAGGGGCAAACGAGGGACCTCCATGCATCCCCCTTCCCTGGCGCCCGCCGCGGCCCGGCCCACCGGGGCCCATCGGCCCGCCCAGCCCGCCGCGTCCCTCCTTGGGCTGCCACGGCTCGTCCATCTGCGCCGCC
>JAFGEI010000124.1 GCA_016931695.1 Anaerolineae bacterium
CAGGCAAACCATCCCTCCGAATGAGAACGGAACTCATTCGGAGGGATTTTGTCATGTTTGAGAATGGAGTAGCATCTCCCTTTCTGGGATTCGAACAACCCCGGAAAAACTATTTCCGGCTTCCCAACAACTGGTTTGAATTATGGGCCTGGATCCGTGCCCGTATGGAGGCACTGGGGCTGAGAACGAATCAGCTCGGTGCACTCATCAAGTGGGTCGAGTACCTGCTCAAGCATTCCTGGGGCTACCTCAACTTTGACGTCCCGGTACGGCTGACCAACGACGAGTTCCAGGACGGCCGCCGCCGTGCTACGCAGGACGGGACACGCGGCAGTCGAATGGACCTGGGTACAGGATTGTCAAGCCGCACGTTGGTCAAGGTTCCCGCATTACTGCTCGATCTGGGCCTGATCGAGCGCCAGGTCGACGACAGCGACAAGGCACGGGTCAAGCACTGGTACCTGCCGCGTCTTCACCCGGATCGTGGCGAATCGCAGCCCGTTTTCTACGAGACGCTCGATACCTTTACCGGTTTCGACTTTCCCGACTCGGATTGGTTTCCGGTTCCTTTTGCCTGGACCAACCTCACACGCCCGATTGGCAGTGCGGTGGAGATCCTCAGTTGTGAGTACCTGATGCGCCACACCTTTGGCTGGCGCGATCCTGTCCGCTGGCTGACTGCCACCGAGATCTCCAGCGGGCGGCAGCGACGGGATGGCACCACGTACGATGCCGGCATCTATTACTCCCGCGACGTCGTTGTCGCTGCGTGCAAGAAGCTGGTGGAGCGTAAGCTTCTCGTCTGGCGTCCGGCCGAGCGCGAGATTGGACGAGAGGAGCGCGAATATGCGCTGCGTCTGAAGGGAATGCGGGTCGACGACGACACAGGCCAGTGGCTAGGCAGTGAATCCGACGACAAGCTAGGACAAAGTAAACCGCTGATTGGTCAAAGTAAAGGGGCCGATCAGTCGAAAAGTACAGCCCTGCCAGGACAAAGTAAACCGCTGTCCGGTCAAAGCAAACCGCTGGAGGGGCAAAGTAAACCGCTGGGCGGACAATGTAAACCCCGATCAGATAACAATACCTTTTCACAACACCCTTCACAAAACCTTGAAGCAATACCAACAACAACAACACCGCCAGCGGCGGATTCTGTTGATGTTGCTGCTCTCCGACAGGCTTTGCACGAGGCTGGAATCATCGGCAAAAAGCGGGACGAGATCCTGGCTCTCGATCCCCTTCCGGAGAGCTGGCAGGTATACGGTTGGGTCTACTGGGCCTTTGCCCAGGAATGGGCCAGCCATAATCCCATTGGGGCAGCGATCAACATGCTACTCGATCCCGACACCCGCCACAATCCCCCGTTTCCATTCGACCAGTTTGGCTTGGAACAAGGAGAGCCTGCCAGCGCTGCACGTGCTTTACGGGAGGCCTATCGGCTGGCGGGTTATGATCCTCTTCCCGAGAAGGGTGAAAACGAACTCGCCCGGCTGTGGCGCCAGTACTATGACTGCTACCCACACCAGCTTCCTCTGCCGAACCAGGCAATGCCATTGTGGCCCAGGGAGCAGCGAGTGCTTCGGGCGGGGCTCGATTCCCCTCTGCCGCCGGAGCTTCCCGAGAAGTGGCAAGAGGCCTGGCGAGAGTGGCTGCTCACCTTGCCCCCATCCTCACAAGAGCGATGGCGGGATGTGAGTAAGCCGTTGGGGTATTCAGAAGAGATCCTCGTCATCCAGGTGGTCGATCTGACAGCCCGTGTAGCCGTCGAGGAATACCGACCAGATCTCGAATCAAGGATGGGGACGGAAATCCAGTTCACCGGGATAGCGCTTGACCTTCCGCTTTCAGATGAAGAGGCAGAGCAACCGGTGCCAGAGGCGGAACGGGTATGGGCGCAGATTTTGACCCAGTTGGAACTGGGTATGACGCGCGCATCTTTTGATCAGAACTTTCGGCCTTGTACTCCCCAGACACTTGAAAGCCAATGCCTGGTCATTCAGGCTCCTAACAGCGCAGCGAGAGATTGGATTGTCCATCGCCTGCAGCGGCCACTGAGAGATGCCATCTGGCGTGCAACTTGCGATGTTGCTCAACTGGTGTTTGTCACACCTGACAAGGACGACGGGATTGTGATGGACACGGTTGTCCAACAACCCTATTTGGAACAAGGTGAGGATCCGATACGGTTGCTGATCCCCGGCCTTTGTGCAGCGGCTGCCGCTACAGCCGGGTGAACCTGACGGTGCAGGTATCCCATTCCCTGTGTCATTGGCAGGGAAAAGCAAGGAGGAAGTGAATATGGAGACAGGATTACTCTGGTTCGACAACGATGCGGCGCGGAGCATCGAGGAGAAGGTGCGACGGGCGGCGGAACACTACCGGGCCAGGCACGGCCATACTTGCGACGTCTGTTTCGTGCCGCCTGCCGTGCTGGCGGATAACGAGCCGCTCCAGGTCGATGGGGTGCAGGTCCGCGCTGGCCGGGCGATCCTGCCGCACCACTTTTGGTTAGGTGTGTTGGAGGAGATGCTGAATGAGTGAACTGCAGAGGCCTGAACTAATCCTGAGCTGTCTGGCCGTTCTCTCCAATATACTCAACCCAATCCAGGTGATCCCGTACGGCATTGTACAGTCGCTGGTCACCGGTGATCAGTTTCTCTCCCCGTGCTTTGGCCAGGGCCAAATATGCTGCATCATAGCCCGAACGATCAAACTCGCGGGCCAGCACGAGTGTCTCTTTCCATTCCACCGCTTCCAACTTAATCCCCAGGCGCTCGAACGATTCCAGAATCGACTCTCCTTCCTGAGTCGTGATGCGCTCCCGCCGTTCGGCTTGGCGCACACTGTTGATCAACTCGTACAGGATAAGCGTTGGCGCCACCAAATCCACCCGACCGGCCACATGGTCCCGGATCAATTCCTGTGCCTCCACCTGCTCTTCGTCGGGAAAATAGGCCCGCAGAACAACACTTGCATCGATAATCATGGCCGTTCCTCCAACTCCTCCCGCGAAGCATCGAACAATTCCATAGCTGTCACATCACGATCCGTGAGTGTCCGCGAGAGCCGTACCATCTGCAGATACCCCTGTACCCGCCGCAGCCTCTCGTACTCGTCGGGATCGATGATGACCCCCACAGGTTTTCCCCGTCGGGTAATTGTGATGGGACCGTTCTTGACCTTTTTCAACCACCGCGAGAGACGGTTATGTGCTTCAGCCACTGTAATCTGTTCCATCTCACTGCCTCCCACTTATCTTTGTAATTTATTATACCAAATAGAATTGTCTATGTCAAATGTCATTCTACATAGGAGACGATAATGGAAACCGTACAACTCTCTCCTGAGCTGGTCCTGATCCTGGTTGCTGCCCTCGTCGTGGCGATCCTGGTGCTCCGCTTCGCCAGAGAGATCGGGCGCTTCCTGCTCGTCGCCAGTGGGATCGGGGTGGCGGGGATCGTCGGCTGGGCGCTGCTGGCCCAGGCGCGGGCCACCCAGCAGGTGGCCGAAACAGCGACGGTGACCAGCAAGGGCCAGGCTGCTGCTGGCATCGGCGTGACGGTGCTGGCCGTGCTGTTGGCGATCGTCGTCGCCGGGGCGGGTGGGGTGGTGGGCTACCTCCTGCTGCGCCTGCGCTGGGCCGAGCGGCGGGCTGGGCAGTGGGCGCCCGGCCCCAATGCCCGCTGGGGCCAGATGGCGCAGCCGGGCACATACCCTCAAGCACTGCCGCCCTATCCAGTGGGAAACCGTCACCTGGAGACCTCGTATCCCTATGCCTCTCCACCCTATCTGCAGCAGGCCCAGCCGCCGGTCATCTATGTCCTTCCAGCGGTCGAAGAAGAGGACGACCTGGAGCCGTGGGGGTGGGGGTGGGGATGAGAAAGCGGCTTTTCTTTATCGGGGTGGCGATCGTTTTTCTGGCGTTGCTCGTCATCGCCTGCGATGACGGCAGTTCGGTGCGGACGTATTACCCGACCCCGACCGGGACGCTGGAGCCGTATGTGGCCTCACTGGTGACTGCCGGACACGCCGACATAGCGTTGGAACGGGCGGCAGACCTGGCCACGGTGCAGGCCAGCCTTTACCTGGCGACGGTCGAGGCGGCTGAATCGGCCGCAGAGGGTGCCTGGGCGATATACAGCGCCCAGGCCACCGCAACAGCCGACGCCATCAACTCGCAGGCAAACATCCAGGCGCTGTCGATTGCCTCGACCGCGGCGGCGCTGGAATGGCAGACGACGGCCACGGCGCAGGCCAATTATGCGACCGCCACCGCGCAGGCCCGGGAGGCGACGTCGACGGCGGTGGCCTGGAACGTGCAGGCGACGGCGCGAGCAGACGAACGGACGGCGACGGCGGTGGCCTGGCAGGGGATGGCAACCGCGACGGCGGAGGCCTACCGGGCGATGACGACGGCGACGGCGGACGCAGTGGCGGCGACGCGCCAGGCGGCGGTGTTGGAACGGGAGGCGCTGGAGCTGGAGCGGGAGCGGATCACCCAGCCGGTGCGCGCCTGGGGCCCCTGGGTCTTGCTCGTCGTCGGCGTGGTCGGGCTGGCGCTGCTGATCTGGCGCGCGGCGGTGGTGCTGGAGCTGCGCGGGCGGGCGATCCAGCGCGACCAGCGGGGGGATGCGCCGGTCTTTGTGTTGCCCCTGCCGGGCGGGGGGACGACGCTGTACGATCCCGACCGGGTCTGGGGACCGGCCACGGTCATTGACCACGACGGGCAGGTGACCGCGCCGCAGTTGGCCCCGCCCGAGTACCAGGAGCGGACGACGGCCCGCGACCAGGCGGTCGACCTCAAAACACGGGGACTACCTGCACAGCGACGGCCTGCGTCGAGCCGTCGAGTGACACCGGCGATGCTCCAGCCCGGCCTGCCGCAACACCAGGGGCCGATGATCCGCGTCGTCCCGCCGGCGCGGGTCCGCCCCTGGCTGGAGGACGTGGAAGGGCAGCTCGCCCTGACCGCAGGCAACGAACACGACGATTGACGGCGCCGGTCACAGAAAGAACACGATGAACCCTCTGTTTTGCAAGGTGCGGGATATGGGGACAAGGCGACAAGAGGAGCAAGGAAGATGAACGACACAACGGTAATTCCCAAGCGATACCTGGCGCTGGGCCGCACG
>JAFGEI010000025.1 GCA_016931695.1 Anaerolineae bacterium
CCCGGATGCTCTCCCGTGCCAGAGAAGGGGGAAAATGTGGGTGCCGGCACCCACACCCTCCCCTTTTCCGGACTTGGATCCAGGGGCAACCGGCTGAGCAGTTACGCGTTATGGTTGAATGATGGCATCCGCCGGCATGCCGGGCTTGAGGGTGTGGTCGGGATTTGGAATCGTGACCTGGACGGCAAACACCAGGTTGACCCGCTCTTCCTGGGTCTGCACGTTGCGGGGCGTGAACTCGGCTTCGCCGGCTATGGTCGTGACCTGGCCGGTATAGACCCGGTCGGGGAACGAGTCGACGGTGACTTGTACGGGCTGGCCGATCTGTACCTGCCCGATCTGGTTCTCGGGGATGTAGATGACCAGGGTAACCTGGTCGAGGTTGACGATTGACAACAGCGTGACGCCCGGGGCGGCCGTTTCCCCCACGTGGGCATTGCGGCTGGCGATCATTCCGACGCCGGGCGAGACTAGGGTCAGCTGGGTGATCTGGGCGTCGACCAGGGCCAGGGCGGCCCAGGCCTGGTGGAGATGGGCCGTGGCCAGGGCGACTTGTTGTTCTGTCGGGCCGGCGATGGTCTGTTCGAGGTTGGCCTGGGCGATCTCGACCCCCGCTTCGGCGGCTGCCAGCTCGGCCTCGGCGCCGTGCAGCTCTGCCAGCGTGGTGAGCGGGGTGTCTTGCATGTCGTAGAGGGCGTACAGGTAGCGGCGGGTGCCATTCAGCATCGCCTGGGCGGCCTCCAACGCCGCCCGCGCCGCTTCGACGTTGAGGGCATAGGTTCGCTCTACCTCCCCTCCCTGGGCGGCATAGGCCCAGTAGCGGACCTCGGCCTCGTTCAGGTCCGTCTCGGCCATTTCCACGTTCTGTTCCGCCAGATCGACCTGGGCCTGGGCGGTCGCAATTTGCAGCTCCAGGTCTTGGGGGTTCTCTACTGCCTGTTGGATGTTTTCCAGGGCGACCCGGGCGCCGTCGCGCTGCGCCTCGGCCTGCAGCAGGGCTGCCTGGGCCGCGGCCAACTCTGCCGGGCGGGCTCCCGCCAGTACGTGGGCCAGGTTGGCCTCGGCCGCCGCCACCGCCGCCGCCGCTTCGCCCCGCCAGGCCTGCAGCAATGCGTCGTCCAATACCACCAGTTCCTGCCCCGGCGCGACCTGGTCCCCCTCGTCGACCCATACCGCCTCGATGCGCCCGCCGACCTCGGGGGCGATCAGGATTTCTTCCCCCTCGATAAAGCCGGAGGCAGTGATCGGCTCTCCGGCCACTTCCCCGACGTTGCAGCCGCCAAGGAATAGCTGAATGGCCAGCGCCAAGGCGATGAGTAGATGGCGCGTCGAAGGGCGCAGCGAACCATTCGCTGCCGGCTGCCCGTTACCCGCTGCCTGTCGTCTTTCCATATTCACTCTCCTGCGGCGAGGATCACCGCGTCTGCAGGCATGCCCGGCTTGAGGTCGTGGTTGGGGTTGGGGATGACGACCTGGACGGCAAAAACCATGTTGACCCGCTCCGCCTGGGTCTGGACGTTGCGCGGGGTGAACTCGGCCTCGCTGCTGATGGCGGTGATCCACCCGACGAACACCCGGTCGGGGAAGGAGTCGACGCTCACTTCCACGCGCTGCCCGACAAAGATCTGGCCCAGCCGGTTCTCTGGCACATAGATGGTCAGCCGCACCTGGTCCAGATCGGCCAGGGTGACCAGCACCGCGCCGGGCACGGCCAGTTCTCCCTCGTGGCCAATGACCTGCAGCACCCACCCGCTGGCGGGCGCGGTGAGGGTCTGCTTTTCCAGCAGCACCCGGGCGCTCTCCAGTTGGGCCTGGGCTTGCTGCACCTGGGCCTCGACGGCGGCGATCTCTTCGTCCGTGGCCCCAGCTTGCAGGCCGTCCAACTGGGCCTGCGCTATCTCGACCAGCGCCTCGGCGGCCCGGTATTGGGATTCGGCCGCGTCGACCTGGGCCTGGAGCTGCTGCGGGTTGTCCCGCACGTCGTAGAGCAGGGCCAGTGTCTGCCGCGCCGCGTCGTAGGCGGCCTGGGCCGCGTTGACCCCGACCCAGGAGCGCCAGTAGTTGGTGGGAATCAAGTGGAACTCGAGCGGATAGCCAAAGGTGACCCAGCGGTAGATGGTGACGTAGCCGTCCTCGATGGTGATTTCCCAATCCTCGTAAGTATAGCTCCCGTCGCCCAGGCCAACCAGGAACTCGATCAGCTCGGGCGGCAGGCCCTCCAGGATGTCCTCCAGCGCGCCGCTGGCGACCAGTATCTTGCGCGTCTCGCCGGGGGGATATTGTGCGATCGTGTCGCTGAAATTGTCTTGGGCGATCTGGGCGGCGTCGCGCAGGGCGTTGGCCTGGCGCAGTTCCGCCTCTGCCTGCTCCAACTGGGCGCTGGCCAGGGCGATTTGGGCATCCAATTCCTGGGGGTTCTCTAGCAGCGCCAGCATGTCCTGCCAGGCCTGGTATGCCCCGTCGCGGCCCGCCTCGGCCTGGGCCAGCGTCGCCTCGGCCTGCCGGATCGCCTCGGGCCGCGCGCCCGCCTGCACCTGGTCGAGCGTGGCCTGGGCGACCTCCAGCCCGGCCTGGGCCAGGTCGACCTGCGCCTGGAGCAGGGTGTCGTCCAGCCGGGCCAGCACCTGACCGGATTCCACCTGGTCGCCCTCGGCGACCAGCACCGCGGCGATGCGCCCGCCGATCTCGGGGGCGATGCTGACCTCTTCGGCCTCGATAAACCCGGAGGCGGTGATGCCGGCCTGCTCTGGTTCCGCCAGTCCAATCTCGCGCCGCAACTGCTGCCAGGCGGCGTTGTTGGCGGCCAGGTAAATGCCGGTGACTGCCAGCGCCACGATGACGACAGCAACAATAACGAGTGGGACGATTCTTTTCTTCATCTTGCCTACCTCCGCACCCTGGCGATAAAGACGTCCTCCAGCGAGGGGGCAATGACGTCCATAGCCTGTATCTGGATGCTCGCCTTTGCCAGCGCCTGCTCGATGGCAACGCAGCGTTTGGCGACATCCTTGCCGACGACGTGGATCAGTGCGCCGTACAGGGCGACCTCGTCCAGGCCGTCGATCTGGCGCAGCACGCCGATCGCGGTCTCGGGCCGGTCGCAATCGATTTCCAGCACCTGGCCTTTCATCTCGTGCAGCTTGATCTCGGCCGGGGAGCCCTGGGCGATGATGCGCCCGCCGTGGATAAAGGCCAGGTCCTGGCAGTGCTCCGCTTCGTCCATATAGTGGGTGGTCACCAAGATCGTGGTACCCCCCTCCGCCAGCTGATAGAGCAGGTCCCAAAAGGCGCGGCGCGAGATGGGGTCGACCCCGGCGGTCGGTTCGTCCAGGAAGAGCATCTGTGGTTCGTGGAGGATCGCCGTGCCCAGGGCGAGGCGCTGCTTCCAGCCCCCGGAGAGGTTGCGGGTCAGTTCTCGCTCCCGGCCCTCCAATCCTGCCATCTCGACGACGAACCGCTTGCGCTGGCGCAGCCGCGCGCCGCGCACGCCGTAGGTGCGGCCGTAAAAGTCGAGGTTCTCTCCCACCGTCAGGTCCTGGTAGAGGCTAAAGCGCTGGGACATGTAGCCGATGTGGCGGCGGATCTCTTCCGGTTGGCGGACGACGTCAAAGCCCAACACCGAGGCCCGGCCCGACGATGGGCGCAGCAGCCCCAGCAGCATGCGGATGGTCGTCGTCTTGCCGGCGCCGTTGGGCCCGAGGAAGCCAAAGATTTCGCCGCTGCGGATGGAAAAGGTGACACCGTCCACGGCAATAAAGTCACCAAACCGTTTGGTCAGGTCGGCCACCTCAACTGTATATAGTCCGAGGTCTGAAGTCTGAAGTCCGAGGTCTGAAGTCTGAAGTCCGAGGTCTGAAGTCTGAAGTCCAAAGTCCGAGGTCTGAGTCTGATTTGGGACTTGGCGATTCTCTTTTTTTCTCATTCGCCTTCTACCTTCTTCCGAATCAGTGAGATGAACGCCTCTTCCATCCGCGGGCGGGTGCGACGCATTCCCTGGACGGTGATCCCGGCTGCGTGCAGGGCCTGCTCGATTGCCGCAGACTGCCGCTCCGCATCATCGACAAAGACGTGCAGCAGGTCGCCATAGGTCTGCACCTCCAGCACGCCCGGCAGTGGTGCAATGACCTGGCTCGCCTGGCGCAGTTGGTCAGGCCGCAGTTCCAACAGCTCGCCCTCCACCAGTCCCTTGATCCGCTCGGGCGTGTCGCAGACGACGATCCGCCCGTCAAACATGAGGGCCACCCGCGAGCAGCGCTCCGCCTCGTCCATGTAGGGCGTGCTGACGAAAAGGGTCACGCCCTGGAGATGGAGCTCGGTCAGGATGTCCCAGAACTCGCGGCGGGAGACCGGGTCGACGCCGGTGGTCGGTTCGTCGAGAAAGATGATTTGCGGCTGGTGGATCAGGGTGCAGGCCAGGGCGAGCTTTTTCTGCATCCCTCCCGACAGGTGGGCCGCCCGGCGCCCTTGAAAGTCGGTCAGCCGAGCGAACTCGAGCAGGCGCGCGGTGCGCTCCTGCCGCTCCTGCCGGCCGACGCCGAAAATGTCGGCGAAAAAGGCCAGGTTCTCCTGCACGGTCAGGTCGCCGTAGAGGGAGAACTGCTGCGCCATGTAGCCGATGCGCTTTTTGATCTCTTCCGGTTCTTTGACCGTGTCGAATCCTGCCACGCGGGCCTGACCCTGGTCGGGGGTCATGATGGCGCAGAGCATGCGGATGGTCGTCGTCTTGCCGGCGCCGTCGGGTCCCAGCAGGCCGAAGATCTCCCCCGGCCGGACGCTCAGGTCCAGCCGATCCACGGCGGTGACCTTTTTGAAGCGCTTGGTCAGCATCTGGGTTTCGATAACATTTTCGGTATTCATAGGCGCTTGCCCGGTTCCCTTGTCGGCATTAAACCAGTTTCCTCCTCAGCAGCCAGGTACTGCTGGCAAAAAACAGGACGCTCATCCCGACCAATGGGATCAGTTGCGGTGCCAACTCGCCTAGTCCCGCCCCCTTGGCAAACAGGTCGCGGGTGATGGCGACAAAGTAGCGCAGCGGCACCAGGGACGAGATGCGCTGGGCGACCGGCGGCATCAGGTCGACCGGGGTGAAAAAGCCGGCCAGGATGGCGCTCGTCGTCACCAGGAGCAGGATCGTCGGCAGGGCCTGGGCCTGGGTGCGGGAGAGGGTCGAGATCAAGATGCCGACGCCCATCTCGGCCAGCAAGTAGACAAACATCAGGCCGGCGTAGAGCGGCAGGGAGCCGGCGACGGGGATGTCAAAGATGCAGATGGCTACGAGCAGCATCATGCCCAGCTCGGCGTAGGCGATGGCGGCGATGGGGGCGAGCTTGCCAGCGATCAGTTCAAGAGGGCGGATCGGGGCGACCATCAGCTGCTCCAGCGTGCCGCGCTCCCGCTCGCGCACGATGCTGACGGCGGTGATGGCGAGGATGACCAGGGACAGCATGGCGCCCAGCAGGGCAGGGATGTAAAAGTTTTCCCGCCGCAGCCCCTGGTTGTACCAGATGCGCGGCTCGATGCTGACCGGCAGGCCGCCGCCGTCGCCGCCGAGGCTTTGGGCGGCAAAGTGGGCGACGATTTCTTCGGCGTAGGCGGCGGTGTGGCCGGCCACGGCGGTGTTGCTGCCGTCGATGATCACGGCGACGGCGGCGCCGCTCTCCTGGCCAGTGATGGATCGCTCGAACTGGCTGGGGATGACGAAAATGGCATTGACCTGGTTCGCCTCCAGCATCCGCTCGGCCTGGTCGACGTCCTCGACCAGGTGAGTGACCGCAAAACCACGGCTCTGATCGATGCTCTGGATCAGGCGGCGGCTGGCCGGGCTGTGGTCGGCATCGTGGATCGCGGCGGGAAGGTCGTCGATGCGGCCAGCGGTGGCGTACCCCAACACGATCATCTCGACGAGCGGGATGGCGAGGATGAAGGCGACGACGCCGGCCTTGCGCCATAGCTCGAGGCTCTCTTTGCGCGCAATTTGCACGATGCGGTACAGTCCGTCCATCTGTCAGTCGAGGGTTTTCCGAAAGCGCCAGTAGGCCAGGGTGCCGGCCACGACGCTGGTGGCGAACATCACCAGGGCGTTGGGCCACAACACTTTGAGGCCGACGCCCTTGAGCAGGATACCGCGGGCGACGACGGTGAAATGGGTTGCTGGCAGCGCGGTCGCCACGCCTTGCAGCCAGCGCGGCATGCTAGAGATGGGGAAAAAGATGTCGGAGAGGTAGGTGGGCGCGATGCCAAAGAGCATAAAGGTGGCGATTGCCGCGGCGTGCTGGGTGCGCAGGAATTGGGCGATCAAGACCCCACTGCTGGCGGTGGCCAGGATGTAGAGCAGTCCCATCAGCGTGAAAAGGAGCAGGTTGCCGCGCAGCGGCAGGTCAAAGGCAAGGTGGGCAACGGCGGTAAAGATGCCGATGTCGAACAGGCCGAGCAGGACGTAGGGCAGGGTGCGGCCCAGCAGCAGCGGCCAGCGGCCGAGCGGCGTGCTGATCACCACTTCGAAGCTGCCCCGCTCCCGCTCGCGGGCAAAGGCGGCCGATGCACCCACCGCGGGCACGATGAGGACGCAGGCCATCAGTCCCGGCGTCACGCTGACGACGGTCCTGAGCCCGGCGTTGTAGCGGATGCGCGGCTGGTAACCCAGCGGCGGCACGACCGACATGCCGCGGCGGATCATGTCTTTGACGGCGATCCGCTGCGTGGTGTTGCTGGCGATGGCCGCGATGTGGTGGCAGGCCAGCTCGGCGACGCCGGGTTCGCTGCCGTCGATCAGCGCCTGCACCCGCACTGGCTCGCCGCGGTCGATGCTGCGGCTATAGTCGGCTGGAATGACCAGGGCGACGTTGGCCGAGCCTTCCTGCAGCCGCCGCTCCGCCTCTGCGACGCGGTCCGTCATCTCCAGGGCAAAAAAGTTGTCGTTGGCAAAGGCTTGCACCAGCTGCCGGCCCCGAGAGCCGCGGTCGAAATTGACCACCAGCGTGGGCACGTTGGCAATGTCGCCGGAGAGGGTGTAGGCCATGGTCACCAGGGTGACCATGGCGCCCATGGTCAGCAGCAACAGATAGAGCACGTCGCGGCGAATGAGGGTGATCTCGTTGCGCAGTACGGCCAGGAAGCCGTTCATGGCCGGCTGGCTCCATCCTCGGTCAGCAGGCCGTCAAAGACCAGCTCCAGCGTCCGGTCGATGACCTGCTCGGGCACGATCACGTCTCGCCCCACGATGAGGGCGACCAGGATGAGGCCGTCCAGGACGACCAGGGGCAGGGCGGACAGGGTTGCAGTGTCGACGGGCTTGAACTCTCCCCGCGCAATGCCCTCGTCAATGATCTGGGCCATAGAGTGCTGGATGGTCTGGAAAAGATCGCGGAAGCTGATCGCGGCCCTGGGGTTGTGCAGGGCAAAGGCGCAGTATTCGACGAAAACGGGCAGCAGTTCCCGGTCGCTGCCGAGAAAGGCGTGGCCCACCTGGCCCATCAGGCGCAGCTTGTCGGCCGCGCTGATAGACGCCGCGGGCAGTTCCTGGACGGTCCCCTCCAGCTGCTCCGCCCAGTTGGAGAAGAGGGACATGAAGAGGTCGTCTTTGCCGGAAAAGTAGTGGTAGAGGGTGCCCTGGCTCACCTCGGCGGCCTGGGCAATGTCGGACATCTTGGTATCGTGGAATCCCTGTTGGGCAAAGACCTGTCGCGCTGCGGACAGGATCTGCGCCCGGCGCTGGCGGCGGATCTGTTGGTACTGCGCTCTGGTTCGGGGTGACATGTCCACCTCTTTTGATTGACTGGTCAATCAAAGTATATCACGGAAAGAAAAATCTGGCAACAGGTTACCCCGCTCATTCCAATTGCTTGCGGAAACGGGCCGCGGCAATGACCATGATGCTTACCCCAAAGACCGCCAGCGCCGCGACCTGCCCGGCGAGCACTTCCATCCCCACTCCCTTGAGGATAATCCCCCGCACGATGACCAGCATGTAGCGCAGGGGAATCAGGTAGCTGACCAGCTGCAAGAACGTCGGCATGGCCTCGATGGGAAAGAAAAAACCGCCCAAAAAGATCGCCGGCAGCATGGTCATAAAAACGAGCAGCATCGCCTCTTGCTGCGTGTTGGAAATGCTGGAGAAAAAGATGCCGATGCCCAGCGAGGTCATCAAAAAGAGCCCCGAGATGAGCAGCAGCAGTGTTACGCTGCCGTGGATCGGCACCTGGAACCAAAAGACGCCGATCGCCAGCACTTCGAGGACGTTGAAAAAGGCGACCAGGACGTAGGGCGCGACTTTGCCGACGATCAACTCGAGCGGCTGGATCGGCGTCACCATGAGTTGTTCGATCGTCCCGCGCTCCCGCTCGCGGACGATGGCCATGGCGGTCAGCAGGATGGTGATGGTAAAGAGCACCATGGCGATCAGGCCTGGAATCATAAAGTTGGCGCTCTTCATGTCCGGGTTGTACCAGATGCGGGGGTGAACCTCCAGCGCGGTCATCTCCTCCAGGGAGATACCCAAGCGGTCCTCGACCAGGGCCATGCTCTGGGCCTGTCCCACTTGCTGCGAGGCGGCAAAGACGGCGTTGGCGACGTTGGGATCAGAGCCGTCGATGACAAAGGCGACGCGGGCGGTTCTTCCCGCAGCAATGTCGGCGCCATAACCGGCCGGGATGATCAGGCCGGCGCGGACCGTCCCCCGGTCGACCAGGCGGCCCAGGTCGGCCTCGTTGGCGATGTAGGTTGTGATGTCAAAATAGCTGGAAGCCTGGTAGGCGGCGATCAGCTCGCGGCTTTGAGGGCTGCGATCGGCGTCCAGCACGGCGGTGCGCAGGTGTTCGATGTCGGTGGTGGCGGCGTAGCCGAGCAGGAACAACTGGATGACGGGAATGAGGACAATGACCGCCAGCGTGCGCCGGTCGCGCACAATGTGGAGCAGTTCCTTGTGGGCAATGGTGAGGGTCCGTTCGATCATTTCCCCACCTCCTTCGGTTGTGCCGCGATCAGGCCGCTTTGCGGTCCCATTCGCGTTGCCGCTGGCGGCGTTTGCGCGGCGCTCGTTCGTTTCGCCGGGTGCGGTGGGAACGCTGTCGTTCCTGCCGCGCGCCCCAGCGCCAGCGACGGTTGGCAGATACTCCCCGGTAAGATACCGACCGGTCGGTATGATTATAACACATTTGCCGCTGCCTGTCAATGGATCTTGCGGCGGGTGCATTTGCCGTTGCCGCCAAAGACAGATGCCCCCTGTTGCGGTTGCCTTTGTCGCGATTTTGACTATAGTATCCAGTTGTAACGACCTGGTTGTTCCAGGGTGGGAGAAAGATGGATTATCGCTACATTTTCCGGCGTGCCCTGCGCATCACGCGCCATCACAAGCGGTTGTTGCTGTTCGCGTTTCTCGCTGCCTTGATGCTGCCGGGCAGGATGGGCCTCAGCTGGCGCGACCTGCCCCCCGACGTGCAGAACCGCCTGGTGGATGTTGTCTATAGCGATGCCTTTATTCCTCTTGTCGTCCTGGCGGCCCTCCTGGCCCTTGCTGTTAGCCTGACCCTGGCAGTCTTGAGAGCGCTGGGCCGCGCCGCGTTGGTGCAGCAGGCCAATCGGGTGGAGAATGGCGGCGCACTTGACCTGGCGGCTGGATGGAAGTATGGGAAGGAGCAGGCGGGGCGGGTTTTTGTGGTCCGTTTCTTGCTTGCCCTGCCCGCCCTGCTTGTCTTTTCCCTGGGATTCACACCGTATATCCTCAGCGCCTACGTCTTTTACCTGCCCGCCGGCTCAGGTGAGGGCCTGGGGCGGATGCTGGAGAGCCTGGGTTTTTTCCTGGCCTGTTCCCTGCCGGCCGTCGGCCTGGCCCTGGTTTGGTTGATTCCTGCTCGCCTGCTGCAGCGGCTGGCGGTGCGGGCCTGCCTGCTGGAGAAACGCCCTCCCCGCGCCGGCATCGCCCGGGGTTGGGGCCTGGTGAAGGAAAATGCCGGCCGGATCGCTGTGTTGTGGGCGGCCCTGGCTTTGATTGACGTTGGCCTGTTCTTGTTCTTCCGGCTGCCCATCGCTGCGGCGACGGCGGCATTGTTCCTGCCGCTGCTGATTTTGATTCACTCCTCACCCGTCGTCGGCTGGGTCGGTATCGCCGCCGTCATCTCCCTGTTCTGGCTGCTGGGGATGACCGTCGAGGGCCTGCGCGAAGTTCTCTTTTCCGTTTCCTGGACCCTGGGGTATCGGGAACTGACCGGGCTGGGCAGAACGGGGGAGGAGGAGTGGCTGGCGGAGAGCGCTCTTTTGTAAAACGGCAAAAATCCGCTGCGAATTCTCACCAATAAAGGATAAAAATTCCCACAAGAATTCGACTTGACATGTAATGCCCATCAGCATATTATTGTGGGGTGTGCGTCCAGCCATCCGCCCCGCGCTGCTCTCCCCCTACAAGGGGTAGGCTAGGGGGCGGCGTGGGCGGCAGCCCTGCGCCTTGGTAGTTGCCCGAGGCGAGGTCCCATGGGGAGAAAAAGTTGATGCGGGTTCACACCGAGACGCTGCAGCGAGTAGACGGGCAACGGCAGCCGGGCATATCCCCGGGTATTGCCGTGTTGACCCCTCCGCTGCGGCCGGCCAGGGGAAGAGATCAAGACCAGGTCTTTGTCATGCTCCTGGACGTGGAAGCGGCCGTGCCTTCCCGCCTTTGCCGCCAGGTTCGCGAGGCGGCGGCCCAGTCTTTTTGGAACACCCCGGGTGGAGTGACGGCAGCACTGCGGCGGGCTGTGGCTGCCGCCAATCAGGTGCTTTTGTCCTACAACCTGCATCACGCCGACGCCCCGCCCTTCCACGGCGCCTTTTCTTGTGGCGCGTTGCGTGCGGACGAGTTTTTCCTTGCCCAGGCTGGCCCTGCTCAGGCTTTTGCTGTCACCGGGGGGAGGCTGCAGAAATTTCCCCATCAGCTCCTCCCCGCTCTGGGATCTGATACCTACGTCGAGAGCTGTGTGGCCTATTTGCCGGTGCAGGCGGGGGATTTGTTGCTCCTCGCTTCGCACGAGCTGTCTCGGGCGGCCTCCGACGACGCCCTGCAGCGGGCGCTCTCCCTGGCCGACCCGGACGCGCTGCGGAACGGCCTGGAGCAGGTTGCTGAGGAACAGGACTTTTTTGCCGTGCTCGCCCAGTGGCTGGCGGACGAGGCGCCTGGCGCGCCCTCGCCCTCGGCTCGACGGCGCCGGATATCGCTTGCCCCGCCCTTGCCCCTCTCCGCTCTCAAGCGGGTTTTCTTACCCCAGGCCGCGCTGCCGCCGGAGGTGGAAGAGATTGCCCGTCCCGCCGATTATGCGGCCGGCCAGACCTCCGATGCCCTGGGCGGGGCGGAGCCAGAAGCGGACGATTTGACCGCGCAGTATGGGGTGCCTGCTCCCACCGCCCTGCGGTGGGAACCCGAACCAAACGGGGGGGAAGCGGAATCTGTTGCCCCACCCATACTGCCGGTGATCCGGCGGGAAGCCCCGGCGGATGCGATGGCAGCGCGGGCGCCGCGCACCTCCTTGGTCGAACGCCTGCGCATTGCGCAGCGGCTGCGCCGGGCGGGCGGCTGGCTGTTGGGCCTGTCGATGGAGGTGCGCGGCGGCCTGCAAACTCTGTTCCGGCGCGCGCTGCCCGGCCGGGCCCCGCGCGCTCAGCCCCGCACGACACAAGAGCGCCAACCCCCACCGGAAAATAAAAAGCTGATGATCGGCATCGCCATCGCCATTCTGGTCATTACCATATTGGTTACCTTGTGGACGTGGTTCAACTATGGCAGCCGGGTCCGCGAGCAGCAGGTTTTGTCCGAGGCGTCCCAGTACGCGGCCCAGGCGCGGGAATCCACCGATCCGCTGCAGCAGCGCGCTCATTGGGAAGCCGTCCTGGCGGTTCTCGCCGCGGTGGAAGGCAATCCCCAGGCGGCTCAACTGGCGGCAGAGGCGCAAGATGCCCTCGACCGCCTGGACCACGTCATTCGCGTCGATCCCGTCCTGCTCTGGGCTCCTGACGCGGCGCTGTCCGCACGACGGCTGGTTGCCCGAGGCTCCAGCCTCTTTTTTCTCGACGTTGAGAACCAGGCTGTGGCGCAACTGGCGCTGGCTGCAGGCGGGGTGGGGGGGAGCAGCCAGGTCGCTACGATTCTGGCCATGGGCGAGGAGCGGGACGATCAACAGGTGGCCGCACTGGTCGACATGGCCTGGAATCCCCCCGGGGGAGAATGGGCGTTTGATCGGCTGGTCGTCCTCGATGCGGACAGTCAATTGTGGGCCTATGATCCGGCCTGGCCGGATGCGACCTGCCGGCTCCCCCTTGGCAGCAACCCGGAAGCAGGAGTGCCGGTCGCCTTGTCGACTTTTGGTGGCCGGCTGTTTTTGCTCGACCCGATGGCCGATCAAATCTGGCGCTATTGGCCGCATGGTGGAGGGTATGCCGAGCCGCCAGATTCTTACTTTGCCGATGATGGCCCGCCACAGCCGCTCCAGTTTGCCCTCGATCTCGCCATCGACGGCAATGTCTACGTGTTGTTGGCCGACGGTCAGATCGCCAAGTATTTCGATGGTGAACCGATGCCCTTTGCGGTGACGGACGTGCCCCCGCCGCAGCCCGCTTTTGTTGCCGTCGCCGTTGCCCCCGACCGGGTCGATGGCCTGCTTTACTTGGCCGATGCAGTCGACGCGCGCATTGTCATCCTCGACCACACTGGAGATTTCCAGGCCCAACTGCGGGCCAGCGCGGACGTGCTCCAGGGAGTACAATCGCTGGCACTGGACGATATGGGCAGCCGGATTTTCTTCCTGACCCAGAACGGCGTATACACCGCGCCGCTGCCAGCTTTATCCCCTGTCCCCTCGGGCTGAGGCAGAGAGGGGTATAAGAAGGACGCTGATGGTTGAACAACGGATCGTCTCACATGCGACAATTGACTCTCCCATTGGGCAACTGTGGCTTGCTGCGACCCCGAAGGGCTTGTGCTGCGTTGGCCTGCCTGGCCAGGGGCGGGAAGAACTGGCCGCCTGGGTCGGACGGCGCCTGCGCCCGGCAAAAATTGTCCAGGACGCTGCGGCGCTCGATGCTGCCGCGGCCCAGTTGATCGAGTACCTGAACCAGGATCGCCAGGTTTTCGACCTGCCCCTGGACGTGTACGGTACGCTTTTCCAGCAGCAGGTCTGGGCCCAGGTGGCGCTGATCCCCTATGGCGTGACGGCGACGTATGGCGAGGTTGCTCGCCGCTTGGGGCGGTCGCTCGGGGCCGCCCGTGCCGTGGGGGCAGCAGTTGGCGCCAACCCGCTGCCGCTCGTCATTCCTTGCCATCGCGTCGTCGGCGCCGGCGGCGCACTGACCGGCTATGGCGGTGGATTGGAGATCAAGGCCGCTCTCCTGCGGCGAGAAGGAGCAATCGAAGGATGAAAAGCTTGAGAATGGTGCTGGCTTTGCTGGCGCTGTCGCTGGCAGCCCTGGCCTGTAACTATCCTACGCTTCAACCTTCCCCTCCGGTGACAGTGACTCCTTACGTGCCGGAGGTGGAGGGAACGTCCGCGCCGCCACCGTCGCCATCGCCTCTCCCTGAACCCACTCCCGTTGTGGAAGAGCCCGAGCTGACGACAGAGCCCGGTTCTCCCACTCCCGAGCCCAGCCCGACCGAGAACGGCACCCCATCAGTTACGCCGACCGTGCCTGTCAGCACCGGCCCGCTGAATTTCGAGGCGCCGAACAACCCGATCGGCTGGGAGGACGTCGGGGGCGGGCAGTACGAGGTGAGCATCGCCATTCACGTCACCGGCGGTGCGCCGCCGTTTCGGATTTCGGACTCGCTCTTTGCGCCGGGGACAGTCTTTCACTCCCCCGGGCGGGATTACACGCTCGTTTTTGCCTGGAGCGGATGCGGCGGCGTGTCCCATACCATTACCGTCGAGTCGGCCGACGGGCAGACCTCCTCGCAAAGCCACTGGGTCTTTCCTCTCTGGTGCCCACCGACGCCGAACCCTTGAGCCATTTCAATGCCTTCTTTCTTGCCGGCCGCGGGGGGAACTCGAGGCGCGTACTGGCTCCCATAAAGCTGGTTCCCCAGGCGGGGAGCCTGGGGAACCATCAGCCAAGGAAAGGAGGAGAGGCGCGGTGCGGCTTTTGTATGCCACACCAACCTCGCTCTTATACTACCCGAAAATGGCCCGGGCACGTAGTGACAAACGACATTGGTTACATATGATGAATTGCAGTTACCTGGCCCCTCACTGCGCTCGCCCGGCCCGGAACACGGGCCAGGTTCCTGCCCCAAGTTTTGAGCGATACCACCTTTCCCCGGCATTTGACACCTGACCTCACTTGTGTTATGATTGCCCCGTGCATGTCCTCAAGAAACATGCCATTATTTTTTGACGTGTAACTGCTCGGGCCGCTTGCCGTAATGATGCGCGCCCAAAGCAGAGGAGCAACCTATGGGAGACGGGCTGGGCAGTTGCGTCAAATGTATCGAAAGCGAGGGAGACAGCCATCAGAAGAAGACGCCCTAAAAAGTTTCGCAAGGACCTCAGAGCGGTCTATCGAGTCAACAGGCAGATTCAGGCCGCTGAGGTTCGGCTCATTGGTCCAGAGGGAGAACACGTTGGCATCGTTCCAATCCGCGAGGCATTGGAGCGGGCCTATGAGGCAAATCTGGACCTGGTAGAAGTGTCGCCCAATGCGGAACCACCGGTTGTTCGGGTGATGGACTTTAACAAGTTCATCTACGAGCAGTCAAAGAAGGAGCGAGAGGCCCGCCAGAGCCAAAAGCAAGTTGAGGTCAAAGAGATTCGCTTCCGCCCCAAGACCAACGAGCATCACCGCGAGATCAAGATTGAGCAGGCTCGCGGATGGTTGGACGAGGGGAACAAGGTCAAGGTGCGCATCCGTTTCCGCGGCCGAGAGATTACGTATCCCGAGCTGGCGCAGGAACAGTTGACCGAAGTGGCGGATGAGCTGGCGGATATCGCAGTGGTAGAGCAGCAGCCAAATATGGAAGGGCGAACCATGTTGATGATTCTTGCGCCCAAGAAAAAGTAGGGCGACAGGGGAGATAGAACGTGCCAAAGATCAAGACACATAAATCGACGTCCAAGCGCTTTCGCCGTTCGAGAGGGGGAAAGGGCAAGTTGATGCGCACCAAGCAGGGGAAATCCCACAACCGGCGCAAGAAGCAGACCAGCACCAAGCGGCTCTTTTCCGAGATGATCGTGGTCGATTCCACGGGCATCAAGCGCCGGGTGGAACGGCTGGCGCCATATTTGGACCAGAAGGGGTAATGGAACTGTGAGAGTAAAAGGCGGAAGCAGGACGCGGTATCGCCATAAAAAGATTCTCCGGCAAACCCGGGGCTACTATGGCTCTCGCCACAGCCTTTGGCGCCGGGCGAATGAAGCCTGGATGAAGGCTCACTGGTATGCCTACCGGGATCGGCGCAACCGACGTCGAGAACTACGGCGTTTGTGGATTGCCCGCATTAATGCGGCAGCGCGACAGAATGGGATTTCCTACAGCCGTTTCATCTACGGGCTGAAGGAAGCCGGCATTGAGCTGGATCGCAAGATACTGGCGGATATCGCCGTGCGCGACCCGGGAACCTTTGCCCAAATTGCAGCAGCGGCAAAAGAAAGAATCTAGGTCTCGGCTGGGCGGAACAAAAACGGAGGCGGCCGCCTCTGTTTTTGTTTTGTTTCCCGCACTTGCTGTTTTTGGCAGTTGTGGTACAATAGGCCAGTAGGTGAAGTGGGTTTTGGCTGCTAGAATGACTGCCCAGACTTGCGGAAACTGGGTGGTCTTTTTTATTTGCCTGACCGCTTCATAATCCATATAGGAGTATAGATAGAGTGACTGAAAGAGAAACCGGAACCGTCAAATGGTTCAACAACAGCAAGGGATATGGCTTTATCGCCCGCGATAATGGAGGGGATGTGTTTGTCCACTTTTCTTCCATCGATAGCGATGGCTTTCGCGCGCTGGATGAAAACCAGCAAGTTGAATTCGCCGTCGAACAAGGATCCAAGGGCTTGCAGGCTGTCCACGTAAGGCCGCTATAACCAGGCCTCACCTCAACTGGAGGAAATATGACCAAGAAACTGTATGTAGGAAATCTGAGCTACTCGACCACCAACGCGACGCTCTCTGAACTCTTTGGAGCTGTCGGAGAAGTCGAATCTGTCAACCTCATCACCGACCGCATGACGGGCCAATCGAAGGGCTTTGCCTTTGTCGAAATGGCAGAACATTCCGCAGCCCTGGAGGCCATCGAGCAGCTCAACGGGAAAGAATTGGATGGCCGTTCGATCAAGGTCGCCGAAGCTCGCCCCCGGCAAGACAATCGTGGGGAAGGACAGCGCGGCCGCCGTTGGTAGAATAACCGCAACGATCCGGAAATCGGCCTGGATGTTCCGCCCTGTGCGGAGCAAAACCAGATAACCGCCGAGCAGACTGTCGCGTGGCTTTTCCGCATGCCACGCGACTTTTTTTGCCGTGCCCTTGGAAGTGCTTTCCCGGCCAACAGACACGGCCGGTTGGCATGCATTCAGCGGCAAACGTGCTATAATAGTGCCCCATGGACAAACCAGTCTCCGTTCAGCAGTTCAAATGCACCCAGTGCGGCGGAGAGCTGCATCCCGACGAAGGGCAGCGGTTTGTCACCTGCCCCTATTGCAGCTCCACCGTCTACCTCGACAAGTCCTGCGTCGTTTTTCACTGGTACCTGGCCCCCACGCTCGACGAGGGCAAAGCGCGGGCAGCTCTTGCGCGCTGGATGGCCGGCAACGAAACGGTCAAAGACCTGGACAAGAAATCCCGCGTCGTCGCGGTCACATTCCAATACTTTCCCATCTGGTACTTGAAGCAGCGCCGGGAAGGGCGGGAGAACATTTTCCTGGAACTTGCAGCCGCGACCTCGGTGAGCGAACTCAAGCGCCTCCATCTTCCCGCTGGCGACTTGCGGCGCTACGACCCGGTGCTGGATGCGACGGCGCAGCCGCCGACGGTCCCCCTGCAGGCGGCGCTGGACTGGCTGGCAGAACGAAACGTCGATGCGGCCGAGATCGTCGAGAGCGCATTGGTGCACGTCCCACTGTATGCTTTCAAGTACCAATACGACGACCAGCGGTATACCGCCGTCGTCGAGGGCGCGACGGGCAGGGTGTTTGCCAATATCTATCCGGCCAAGGCCGAAGCGCCGTACCTGTTCGTGGGCGGGCTGACCGCCGCGGTCTTTTTCTGCCTGGCGACCTTGCCCGTCGCCGGGGCGTTGATCGAGGGCGGAGAGGGGCTGGGAATCGGCCTGCTGCTCCTGCTGGCATTGGGAGTCCCGGCTGCGCTGCTGCTGCTTGGGCTGGCAGCCTGGGTGGCCTCGAGAGTATGAGCGAGAAAAAAGCACTGCACGGCCTGGGATGTCCCCAATGCGGGGGCATTATCTCCATCCCCGAGGGGCAGATCGTGGTCCAGTGCCCCTACTGCGACTTGTGTTCGCTGGTGCAAGGGGAGCGAGGTCTGCGGCGCTACCAGGTCGCCCGCCGTGTCGACCGCAGCCAGGCGCTGGCGCAGCTCGAGAGCTTTTTCTCCCGCAGCGCGGTGGCGCGGGACGTCGCCCGGCGGGCGCAGCTGGAGCAAGTCTTGCTGGTCCATCTTCCATTCTGGGCGGTCTGGGCGCGGGTGCTGGGTTGGATTTTCGGTCAGAAGCGCGTTCAACAAGGAAAGAACGTCCGCTACGACCCCCGCGAGGTCAAGGTCGCCGAGATGATGGTCTGGAGCGGCGCCGCTTGTGACGTGGGTGAGTTCGGCGTCGAGCAAATTCCCTTGAAGGGGAAAGCGGTCGAACCCTTTGCCGCCGACGCACTCCACGCCAGCGGCCTGGTCTTTGAGCCTACCGGTTCCGTCAGCGACGCCGAGGCAGCGGCAAAGGTGGATTTCGAGACCCGCGTCCGCGATCTGGCGGGCCTTGACCGGATCGGGCAGGTCTTTGTCCGCCTCGTCCGCCAGCGGATGGGACTGGTCTATTACCCGCTGTGGGTGGTCCGCTACCTTTACCGCGAGCGGGCCTTCCAGCTCGTGGTGGATGGCGCCTCGGGCGAGATATTGTACGGCAAGGCGCCCGGCAGCACGCTCTACCGGGCGGCGGTGCTGGTGGGCGGGATGGCCCTGGGAGCGCTGCTGATAGTCGATGGCGCAGCCCTCGCCTTTTACCTGGCGACGCGGATGGACGACGACGGCGTGGCCGGGTTGATCGTCGGCGGGATTGCGGCCATTGGCTTTGGCGCCGCCTTGATGGCCCGGGCATACAAAAAGTTCCGCTACGGCGAGCAGTACGAGTACCGGGGTTTCGAAAAGCGGAAACAGCGCCGGCGCCAGAGCAAGGAAGGCGCCGTCCTGCGCGCGCGGGAGGAGGAGGGATGACCGCGCCGGTGCAACTGATCCCCCTGCGCTGCCTGCGCTGCGAGACGCCGCTCCCCGCCCAGCCGGACGAGGTCGCCTGGGTCTGCCAGCAGTGCGGGCAGGGCCTGCTGCTGGACGAAGAGGCGGGACTGGTCCCGCTGGCGGTCCACTTTGCGGCCAACGTCCCAGGTACCGCTGGCCGTCCCTTCTGGGTTGCCAAGGGCCAGGTCGGCTTGCAGCGCCAGACCTATCACGGCTCCTCCAGGGCAAAGCAAGAAGCGGCTGCAATGTGGGATCGCCGGCAGCGCTTTTTTGTGCCCGCTTTTTCCTGCCCCCTGGACGTGCTGGTCGACGTGGGGGCGCGGATGCTGCTGAACCCGCCCGACCTGCAGCCCGGCGAGCCGGTGCCGTTCGCCCCGGTGACCCTCTCCCCCCTCGACGTCCGCCCGGTGGCCGAGTTCATCGTCATGGCCGTCGAGGCGGAACGAAAGGACAAGCTGAAGGCACTCCATTTTGTCGTCGAGATGGAGCAGCCCGAGCTGTGGATACTCCCCTAGAACACAGCGGCCACGACAGGAACGGAGCAAGGTGAGCCGTCACGGGTAGACGGCGATTTGGGCGAATCCGGCCATCGTCGTGTCGATGGTCCGCTGGGCGCCGCTGATCTCGCCGACCCGAATCTCGTACGTTCCCCGCCCGCCGACGACGTAGGCAAAAGCCCGGTCGTCGATCCAGTTCACCGACTCGACCCGCGCCGCTTCCGCCGGGGGCACCAGCCGCTGCGGCGGCTGGCCGATCTCGCCCAGGTAGACCTCGCCCGGCGCGTTCTGCCAGAACAGAAAGTGACGGCTGTCGGGATGCCAGCTCAAGAATTCGAGCGCACCGCTGGCATAGACCACGGCGCGAGCGCCGTCCCCGTCGGCGATGAACAGGTCGCGCGCGGCAGCCGCTCTCTCCTCGGCGGCGAGCGTGTAGGCGATGTGCGCCCGGTCGGGCGACCAGAAATCGTCATCCATGGTGGCAGAGAGGAACTGTCCCGCGAGCGTATTGAGGCGTTGCGCTTCGCCGCGGCGGGGGATGCGCCACAGGTCGGCCGTCGCGCCCGGCGCGAAGGGATCGGAGGAAGAGATGGCGGCCAGTCCGTAGGCGCCGTCGGGGGACCACACCGGCGCCGGTTGGTAGGCGTACTCGCTGGCGGTGTTGACGAAATCGAACGAGACGATCGGCCCCCATTCCCCTCGCGCCAGGTTCCACACGGCCACCGCCGTGGGACTGCTGATCAGCATGTCGGCGCCGTCGGGGGAAAAGCTAAAGTTGCCGCCCTCCCCGTCCTGCAGGAGCTGAACCGGCTCCCGCGCCGCCAGGTCGATCCGCCACAGGTCCTGGTTGTGCATCAGCCCGTAGCCGATCATCAGGTGGGTGTTGAACGCGACCGCCTGGCTGTCGGGGAACCACATCGCCTGGAGAGGCAGCCGGTCGATGGGTGCTGCCGCGTCCCCCCCCGCCGGCACGCCGGTCTCTCCCGGCAGGTCCTCTGGCCCCACCAGGTGCCGCTCCCCGCTCCCGTCCGTTCCCACGACGCGCAGCTCGAGGCGCGGCAGGTCGGACGGGCCAGGCGCCAGCTGGCGGCGAAAGAGCACCCACGCGCCGTCCGGCGAGATCAAGGGATCGCTGTCCGCCCCGGCCGTCAGCTGGCGGGGCAGGGCCTGTTCCTCAAGCAGCGCAATCCAGAGCCCGCCGTCGCCGGTGTAGACGACGAACGACCCGTGCCCGGCCGCCGGTGACGGCGTCGGCAGTGGCGCTGGTGTCGGGCTCGACTCTGGCGGCAGAGCTGTCGGAGGTAGGGTCGTCGGGGACACCGGCGGCGGCTCGGCGGTGGGGATGGGAAACCCGCACGCCAGCGACAAGAGAACCAACGCCAGCACGGCCAACAAAAAAGCCTGTCGATTCCGCATCATCTCATCACCTCGAGGGACAATCACTGCCTATCCCAAAGGTGTCTGGCACCTCTGGGCTTCCAATGAGCCATCGTCGCAGCAGTTACCTGCCTGCTGCGCTGCTTGCCCGGACCAGGGGCAGGAAAACCCGCCACGGCTCCAAGTTGATCCACGCTGCTCGCTCCCACGCCCCCCCAGCCCCGTCGTCGAGAAAAGCGACGCTGTAGAGCGGGGGATGGAGCGGCGCGCGGGGCAGGGTCAACTGGTAGGTGACGGTTACCCGTTTCCCGACCGCCAGGGGCCCGCTCCAGCAGACTGCTCCTGGCAGGGGCTCTGCTGTCCCTCCTCCCAGCCAGGACAGGGTGTCCGTCAGCAAGATTGATTCGCCCGGCAACGAGATCACCGCCGTCGCCGACAGCGCGGCGCTCAAGCCGGCGTTCACCGCCTGCAGCGTGCAGGTGACCGTCCCACCGGGGCGGGCTGGCGAAGGGCTGCAGCCCAACCGCGACGGCGCCAGGTCCGGCGCGCCGACCCGCACCGCGGCCGCGCGCTGGAAGTGGATTCGCTGCTCCTCGATGCCCAGCGCGGCGACGTTGACGATGGGCGTGGCAGGGTCCAGCCCTTCCGCCACGGTGACGCAATAAGTTGCCGCCAGGGATTCTCCGGCAGCGAGCCCGCCCGACCAGGAAACCCGGCGCGTCGCCGGGTCGTAATTCAGCGGCGGGCCCAGGCTGCCGGGAACGAGGGCCAGGCTGAGCGGGATGGTGTTGGAAAGCGATGCCGTGATCGCCTCCGGCCCGTCGTTCGACAGGCGCAGGCTGTAGGTCAGCCCGCTTCCCGCAGCGACGACGGCGCGGTCGGCGGCAAAGGTCGAACCGCCCATCCAGGACAGCCATCCCGTCACCTGGGACACGAGCTGCGGGCGCGCCTCCCGCGGCAGGGCTTCGAAGGGGAAGGGGAAAAAAACCGCCGCCTGCTGCCCCGCTCGCCGCGCCAGGCCCAGCCCGTGCCGCCGTTCGTCCCGCAGGAGGACGGCGGTGCCCGGCGTCGGCTCCACGCCGTCTGACCAGTTCGGGTAGGGATAATCCAGGAGCAAGTCCCCGTCGATGCCGACGACGGTCTCTTGCGGCGTCCTGCGCACCAGCGTCGGCGTCACGCCCTCGGTATACGTCAGCACGCCCAGGAATTCTTGGCCGAAGGGATCGAGGCCGTGCTCGTAGAGAAAATCCTGCGCCGAGAGAAAGAGCCTCCCCCCGCTCTCCAGGTAGGCCTGCAGGGTCGCCTCCTCGTCGGCGGTGATCGGCTGGTACCAGTCGTAGCCGGTCCACCAGACCACGACCGGGTACCAGCGCAGCACGTCGAGCGGCGGGCTGTGATCGCGGGAAGAGCCGAGGGCGGGGTGGGTCTGCCACAGGTCGTAGGGCAGGCCGGCCTCCTTTGCTGCCACCTGGTAGACCTTTTTCTGCTCGTACCAGCGGTCGTCGTCCACCAGCAGGATCGGGGCCGGCACCTTGGAGGTCAGCACCGCCGTCTGGCTGAGCGTGGGAGAGAGGGAGGATTGGGCGGTCAGGGTGATCACGTCCAGGTCATTCCAGCCGGCGGTGATGGGCAGGGTGACGCTGACGACGACCGTACCAGAAGTGCAGGGCTCCAGGGTCAGGACGGCGGTGCTGAGCTGGGTGGGCCACGCATCGCCCGCCACGGCCAGGTGGATCGCATCGACCGGGCCGCCCTGGCCGACGTGCCGCAGCCGCAGGGCGTGGGTGACGACGGTCCCTGCTGCGCCGACCCGCGTCTGGGCCGGCGGCGTCATCTCCAGGCCGGCGGTGAGCGGGGCAGAGACCAGCCAGTCCAGGGCCCGCCCCATCACCGCGCGGCGGGCGCCCCGGTCGTCGATGCCCTCGAAGCCAAAGGAGAGGTAGACGACGCGATAGTCGAGACAGGTCCCGACCCGCACGCCGCCGAGGCCGTTTCCACGGTAGGCCAGCACTGGCGCGGCGGCGTCCGGGTCGGCCACGGCGACCACGTCGGGGAAGTGCTGGTTGTCGGCCCCGCCGGGGCCGGTGATGGTGATGGCGATGCCGGCCATGATCTCGCCCGGCAGCCCCTCCAGGGTCCAGACGTTGCTGTTGTCCGCCTCCCAGGAGCATTTCAAATAGGCGCGGTAGTAGGGGGAAAAAGACCATCCGCCGTCCAGCAGGCCGACGTCCTGCCCGCTGAGCAACAACCGGCCTCCCCCGTCGAGGTAGCCGGTCACGGCGTCCGCCGCGCCGATGAACCCCGGCGCGTCCCAGGGGGCGGACCAGACGACGGCGTCGTAGCGCAGCAGGTCCGCCGCGCCGGGCAGGTCCCCCGGCAGGCGGCGGATGGGCCACTCGTCGTAGGCATAGGCCAGGTCGTCCAGCGCCGCGCGGTAGTAGGCGGCCTGGCTTTCGTAATACCAGCCGCCGCTGTCGACCAGGAGGAGGGTCGGGGCGGGGGGAAGGGCCAGGTCGATCACGGTTGTTTCCCCGGCTGTGACGACCGCCGTGGCAGTGACGACCCGGTAGCCCAGGCGCCGCGCCTGCACGGTATAGACGCCGGCGGGCGGGGTAAAGGTGTAGGTCGCGCCGGTCGTTTCCAGGGGGGTGCCGAGCAGGGTGACGGTCGCGCTGAGCGGAGCGCCGCTGTCGGCGGCGGTGACGGCGCCGTGCAGGACGCCGCTCGGCAGGGGGGTCAGAAAGACGTTCTCCACCGTGGTCGCCCCGCTGATGACCTGAACGCCCCAGCAGGTCTCGGGTTGGTAGCCAAAGGCGGAAACGGCCAGGTCGTAGACGTCCGGGGCCAGCGCCAGCCGGTAGCCGCCCGCGTCGTCGGTGTGGGTCGTTCCGCCGCCCCCGCCGCCGTGCGGCGAGGCGGCGACCGTCGCCCCGCCAATGGGGGAGCCGCCGACCTGGCGCACCGTCCCGCTGACGTAGCCGGGCTGGGCCAGGGCGGCGACGGCAGCCAGGGCGTCGATGCGCCCCCAGCCGCTGTCGTTGTTGGGCACCACGTCGGTCAGGGGGACGGCGGTGCGGGTGATGATGGAGAGGGTGCGCGAGACCCCCAGCGTCGGGCTGACGGAGCGGAGCAATGCCGCCAGGCCGGTGACGTGGGGCGCCGCCATCGACGTGCCGTTGGCGGAGCCATAGACGCCGCCGGGCAGGCTGGAGACGACGTGCACCCCCGGCGCGACGATGTGGGGGCGAACCTGGCCCCACGGCGAAGGGCCGCGGCTGGAAAAGCTCGCCACCTCGTCGTACTCGTCGCTGGCCCCCACGGCGACCGACTCTGGCAGCGAGGCTGGCGAACCGACGCTGCCTTCCCCCGCGCCGTAATTGCCGCTGGCAAAGACGGGGAGCACCCCAATCGCTCGCAGTGCCTGCAGGTCAGGCTGAAAAGTCGTCAGTGCGCTGTTGGGACTGGACCAGGAGCAATTGACCACGTCGGGCGCGCGCTCGGGGTCGCCGCCCGGGGCCAGCAGCCACTGGAAACCGGCGTGAATCCAGGAATCGTAGGCATACCCTGCCCCGTTAAACACCTTGACCCCGATCCACCGGGCACCGGGAGCGACGCCAATCCCTTCCCGGCCCACGGCGCTGCCCATCGTGTGTGTCCCGTGTCCATGATCGTCAATGGGGTAGAGCGAGCCATTGATCGCGTCGTACCAGTTGCCGATGTGGTTGGGCGGGCCGTGGGGCGAAAAGCCGCGGTAGTTGGCCTGCAGGGCAGGGTGAAGCCAGTCGACGCCGGTGTCCATCCCCGCCACCACCGCGTTGGTGCCCGAAATGTGCAGGGCGGCCCAGACCTCGGGCGCGCCGATGCGGGCCACGTTCCACTCGGGGACGGCAAGCGGACGGGCGGCTGCGCCCGGCTGGGGCGGGTCGGCAATCCACTGGCGGTAATGATCCAGCCGCACCAGGGCGACGTCGGGATGCGCGGCCAACAGCCGGACGGCGGCCGGGCGCGCCCGCACGGCAATCGCGTTGACGATCCAAAAAGGCGTGTAGGATTCGACCGCGCCCGCGGCCTGTTGCTGTTCCAGGCAAGCCCGCAACGGCGCCTGGCTCTGTTCCGCCAGGGACTGCAGGCCGGCGACGAGGTGCGCGCGCACCTCTCCCGCCGCCGGAGCGGGCTGTTGGCGCAAAAAGAAAATGACCGGCAGCATCTCCCCCGGCGCGGCGCCCGCCAGTGCGCGGAGCAGGGCGGGTTCGAGCGGCGCGGCGGGCAGCGGGCTGGTTGGCCGGGGCAGGGACCCGCGCGCCATGGGAGAGGGAAGGGCCTTGGTGGGCGGCAGCCCTTCCGCTCCGGCGGGCAGCAGCAGGAGCGTGACCAGAACGACGGCCAAAAACCACGGCGCTATTTTCCGCATACGTACATTATAGCACAGCGCGGCCCCCTGCCGCAACCAAACCGGGTTGCTGTTTTTCCCCCCTTTCTTGCCTTTCCGAGTCGTTGCGGGTACAATGGGAACGACTCAGCCAGCCGCCCTTTGAACGCCTTCCCACGCCGGAGATGGGAGAGCGGACGTGGGATAGCCGGCTGAATCACGGCAGGCTCAGTTGAAGGAGAAAGCCCATGCTGGCAAGACCCGGTCTGGTATCGTTCGATTATGTACGAGCGCGCACCCCTGGAGAGGTCGTTCAACTCCTGGCCGAGCACGGCGCCGACGCGCGGTTGATGATGGGCGGCACCGACCTGCTGGTGCGCATCCGCGACGGCGCCGTCCGCCCGCGGCTGGTCGTCGATCTCAAGCATCTGCCCGGCATGCGGGACATCTTGTACCAGCAGCAAGCCGGCTTGACCGTCGGCGCCGCGGTGACGATGAACCAGCTCGCCCGCCACCCGGCCGTGGTTGCCCACTACCCGCTCCTGGCACAGGCGGCAAATTCCGTCGCCTCGTACCCACTGCGCAACCGCGCCACCATCGGCGGCAACCTGTGCAACGCCTCCCCCTGCGCCGACACCGCCCCCCCCAGCTACGTCCTCGCGGGGCGAATCGTCGTCCACGGCAGCGCCGGCGAGCAAGAGGTGGCGATTGCCGACTTTTTCCGCGGTCCCGGCCAGACGGTGCTGCAACCCGGCCAATTTGTGACCGCCATCCGCTTTCCACCGTCCCCCGCTGCGGCATCCGGTCGCTACCTCAAGCTGGGGCGCAACAAAGCCGGCGACCTGGCCATCGTCAGCGTAGCCGTCCTCGGCTTCCCCGACGCGAGTGCCCCTTCCGGCTACCGCTTCCGCATCGCCCTGGGCGCTGTCGCGCCGGTCGTGCTGCGGGTGCCGGCGGCGGAGGAGTGGCTGGCCCACCATCCCCCCGGCGCAGAGACCTTTGCCCGCGCCGCCGACTTGGCCGCCGCGGCCGCTTCGCCCATCGATGACGTGCGCGCCAGCGCGGACTATCGGCGGGCGATGGTGCGGACGTTGACGCGGCGGGGGTTGAACGCCGTTGCCGACACAATCGCCGCGCCGACCGGGTCGGCGTGAGAAGGGAGAAGGCAAAATGGCCAACCATGCCATCACCGTCACCGTAAACGGCGTCAAAGAACGCGTCGACGTGCCCTCGAACATGACCCTGTTGGAAATGCTGCGCCAGCGCCTGGCCCTGACCGGGGCCAAGAACGGCTGCGGCGCGGGCGAGTGCGGCGCCTGCACCGTCCTGCTGGACGGCGAACCGGTCAACGCCTGCATGGTGCTGGCCGCAGAAGTGGACGGGGCCGCGGTCGTCACCGTCGAAGGGCTGGCTCAGGACGGCCAGTTGAGCGCCGTCCAGCAGGCGTTCGTCGAGGAAGGGGGCGTCCAGTGCGGCTTTTG
The DNA here is from genome assembly GCA_016931695.1 of Anaerolineae bacterium. Lineage (GTDB taxonomy): Bacteria > Chloroflexota > Anaerolineae > B4-G1 > DUEL01 > JAFGEI01. The sequence continues at coordinate 26,121 of JAFGEI010000025.1, forward strand.
CACGCCCGGCATGCTCATCTCGGCGCACGCCCTGCTGCAGCGCAACCCGCGTCCCACCGAAGACGAGATCCGCGAGGCGCTGGTCGGCAACCTCTGCCGCTGTACCGGCTACACCCGCATCGTCCGCGCGGTGCAAAAAGCGGCCCAAGGAGGGGTAGAATGAGCGAACAGACGACCAACCCCGTCGGCAAGAGCGTGCCCCGCGTGGACGCTTACGACAAGGTCACCGGCGCGGCGGCGTTTACCGATGACCTGCAGTTTGGCCCTGGGCTGCTCTTTGGACGCGCGGTGCGCAGTCCATATCCCCACGCGCTGATCAAGCGCCTGGACGTGGGGCCGGCCCTGGAGCTGCGCGGCGTCAAGGCGGTGGTCACCGGCGCGGATACCCCCGGCTTTATCGGCCTCTACCTCAAGGACCGGCACATCTTTTGCACCGACCGGGTGCGCTACGTTGGGGACCCGGTGGCCGGGGTCGTCGCCGCCAGCGAAGAGATCGCCGAGGAAGCGGCCCGGCGGGTCGTGGTCGAGTACGAGGAACTGCCGGCCGTCCTGGACCCGCTGCAGGCGATCCAGCCCGACGCCCCGCTGCTGCACCCCGATCTCGGCTCGTACGACGTGGTGCCCTTCATCTTTCCCCAACCGGGCACGAACATATCGAACGTCTTTCGCGTGCGCAAGGGCGACGTGGAGGGCGCGTGGGCGCAGTGCGACGCGGTCGTCGCGGACACCTACCGCGTCCCCCACATTCAGCACGTGCCGATCGAACCCCACGTCGCCATTGCCCGCTGGGACCTGTCGGGGGAGGTGACGCTGTGGAGCAGCACCCAGTCCCCCTTTGCCCAGCGCGACCTGATCGCGCACACGTTGGGCATCTCCCAGGGCGACATGCGGGTGATCGGCAATTACATCGGCGGCGGATTCGGCTCCAAGGCCGGCGTGTCGATGGAGGCGTTGGCCGTGGCGATGGCGCGCCAGGTGCCGGGCCGCCCGGTCAAGGTGCGCATGACCCGCGAGGAAGAGTTCTACTGCTGCTTTGTGCGCCAGGGCCTGGTGGCCCGGGTCAAGATCGGCGGCACGAAAGAGGGGCGGATCCTGGCGCTGCAGGTGGAGTATTATTGGGACGCCGGGGCCTATACCGAGTACGGGGTCAACATCACCCGCGCCGCCGGCTATTCCTCCACCGGCCCCTACAACATTCCCAACGTCAAGACCGACTCTTATTGTCTCTACACCAACCATCCGGTCGGCGGGCCGATGCGCGGGTTCGGCATGCCGGAAATTCACTGGAGCATCGAGCAGTCGGTCGACCAGCTGGCGGAGGCGCTGGCGATCGATCCCGTCGCCTTCCGCCAGCGCAACTGTGTCCAGGGCGGCGACGTCATCGTGACCGGGATGACCATGCACCCCCACGGCCTCTCCGAGTGCATCGAGCGGGTCGCGCAGCGCATCGACTGGGGCAAAAAGGAGGTGCCCTCAGCCCCCCACAAGCGGCGCGGCAAGGGCGTCGCCGCCTGCTGGAAGGCGCCGGCGATGCCGCCCAACCCCGGCTCCGAGGCCTGGGTGCGCTTTAACGAGGACGCCACCGTCAGCGTCGGCGTCGGGGGGCAGGAATTGGGCCAGGGGGCGTTCACCGTCGCCGCCCAGGTCGCCGCCGAGGCGCTGGGCATCCCCTACGAATGGGTGCGCATCGCCAACCCCGTCGACACCAAGTACAGCCCCTACGAATGGCAGACCGTCGCCAGCCGCATCACCTGGTCGATGGGCAACGCGGTCAAGGCCGCCGCCGAGGACGCCCGGCGGCAGATTCTCGAGATCGTCGCCCGCTACTGGGATCAGGACCCCGGCGACCTGGACATCCGCGGCGGCGAGGTGGTCTCGTCCAAGAGCGAGCAGTCCCTCTCGCTGCGCAACCTGGTCGTCTACGGCCTGCCGCTGCCGGACGACCAGGGCTGGATCGGCGGCCCGATCATTGGCCGCGGCAAGTTTATGCCCACCTACGTCACTGGCCTCGACCCGGAGACGGGCCAGGGAGCGCGGGCGGTGGTCCATTACACCACCGGCGCCCAGGCAGCCGAGGTGGAGGTCGACCTGGAGACCGGCCGCGTCGAGCTGCTGTGCATCGCCGCGGCCTACGACGTGGGCAAAGCGATCAACCCCGAGCAGGTCCACGCCCAGTTGGAGGGCGGCGTGGTGCAGGGAGCCAGCTCGGCACTGCTGGAGGCGCTGACGTTCCAGGACGGGCGCCCGGTCAACGCCTCCTTCGTCGACTACCGGATCATGACGGCGGTCGACGCGCCGCAGCGGATCCTGACCGATTTCGTGGAGGTGCCGCAGGACGATGGGCCGTGGGGCGCGCGCGGCGTCGGCGAGCACCCGATGATCGCCACCGCGCCGGCCATCGCCAACGCCATCTATGACGCCCTGGGCATCCGCTTCAACGACCTGCCGCTGACGGCGGAAAAGATCTATTTGGCGCTGCAAGGGGCGTAGAAGCGCGTGGATGGGCCAGAGTGAAACTCTGGCCCATCCACGCGCTTCTTGTACTCTGGCCCATCCCCAGCAATCCCCAGTGCAACCTGGCGGAAATCCTCGCCCGGTTCACTCGCTCATAGGGGATTGCCAGATCCCGGCCGAGCGCGAAACCGGCGATCGATTTCTACCGACCTAGCTTGCCGGCGCGCCAAAGATGAGGCTGACCAGGCAGATCACGCAGCTCAGGAAAATCGTCGCCGTGATCCCCAGCGCCAGCCATATTCGCCCGGAAGCCTTGCCCAACCAGGCAAAGAGCGGCTCCTTCCCGGCCAGCTCCTTTTCCACGCCCGCCAGCCGGTCGCGCCGCCGCCAGATGATCCACGCCAGGTAGGGCAGCCCCAGCAAGAACACGCTGAGCCCAAAAAAGGCGTCGAGCGCCTGTTCGAACGACGGGTCCAACTGCCCGCTGGCGACGTCGCGGACGTTGACCGAAAAGAGGGTCAGGCTGATGATTAGCAGTACAAAGCCAAAGCCGAGCAGGATGCGCCCGCTGCGGGGAACAATCGTCCCCTCCTTGTTGGCAAAGGAAGAAACGGTGCCCAAGACGCCATAGACCATCAAGGCGACGAAAAGGAGCAGCGGGGGAAAAAGGCCCAGTCTCTCCAGCGCCAGACCCAACGGGTCGGAAATGTCCTGGCCCTCCACGGTCATCATCAAGCCGAGGATAAAAATCGGGATGACGATGCTGAGAGCGAGGACAATCGACATGTTCCGCGCGTTCCAGCGGCGCAAGAGGGCCAGCACGATCATCAGCATCGTCAGCGGCAGGACGGTGACGAGGGCGTCCAAAAAAAAGACTTGGCCCAGCCGGGTATCCAGCCCGTTCATGGCGATGGCAAAAAGCGCCAGCGCGGGACGGATCAGGATCAGGCAAACCGTCAGGGCGCCCAGGAACTCGCCGGGGAAGAGGCGGCGCAAGGTGGTGACGACGCCGCGCGCAACGCTGACCGCCATGTCGACGACGGCCAGGCCGAAAAAGAACCACAGGGGGATCGTGAGCATGCTGAACAGGCTGGAGACGGCGTGCAGGGCGTCGGCCAGGGCGTCGTTCGTTTGGTAGGAGAAAAAGAACAGCAGGACGTAAAAGAGCATCGCCATCAGCCAAAAAAAGAATTCGACCAACGGGAAATCGCGCCAGTAGCGCCGCCCGCGGGTGAGAAAATAGGTGACGACGACCCCGATGACCAATGGCGGAGCGGTGCAAAACCAGACGACCATGACGTTACCCTGGGGGAGAAAGAGAAACAGCTGGACGAAGGCGAGTGCAATGAGCGGCACAAAGACCCGCCGCCGGCAGTCGGTGGCGCCGGTGAGGATATAGGCCCAGCTCAGGGCGAATGACAGCCCGCTGATGACGATTACCGGAAAGGGAATCTGCCGCATGCCGATTTCTTCCGTGGGCAGATAGGTCGTCATTGGGAGGTTGTCGTACAGCAGTTCCACGAGCAGGGCCAGCCCCAGCAGGACAAAAACGCCGAGATAGCCCAGGAGTGCCAGGATTTTGAGGCTGAGCGAGAGGCCCCGAAAATCGATCAGCGCATCGCGAAAGGGGAGGAGAAAAAGGCGCAGCACGCGCGGTATGAGGTTGAAAGCTTTTTGCAATGGGTGATTGGACATAGTAGCGCGTATTGTAGCATAATGGGGCCGGAGTACAACTCCAGCCCCTTCCCTGCTCCACAAAACGCTTCCGCTTGGAAATCCCTCGGCCGTACCTCCTTGACCTCCTATCCATTGATGGTAGAATACCCGCCGGTATCTTGTGACTGTACAGCATTCAGAGGAGTGCGCCCGTGATTCGATTGACCAGGTATCTCAGGCCCTATCTGCCCATGGTGTTGATCGCCATCGTCCTCCTGTTTGCGCAGGCCAACTTTGACCTGGCGCTGCCGGACTATCTCTCGCGGATTGTCAACGTCGGCATTCAGCAGGGTGGGGTGGAAAGCGCCGTTCCGCTGGCCGTCCGCCAGAGCCAGATGGAGCGGCTGATGATCTTTATCGCTGCCGAGGAGCAGGCAGAGGTGCTCGCCGCCTACACCCTGGTGGACCAGGACGCGCCGCAGTATGCGGACGCCGTTCGAGATTATCCCGTCCTGGAAAGCGAAGCGGTCTATGTTCTGAACGACGTCGAAGAGGAGACGATCGAGCAGTTGAACCCCGTGATGGGCAGGGCGATCCTCGTTGTATCCATGATCGAGCGCGTGGTGGCGGACCCGTCCCTCGTTGCCGAGATGGGGGGGGATTTCACGTTCGACCCCGGCATGATCCCGCCGGGCATGGACGTTTTCGCCTTCTTGCAGCAGCTGCCTGCGCCGGTGCTGGAGCGGATGGGCGGCATGATCGACGAGCGGTTTGGCGCGCTGGGGGAGAAAATGATCGTCCAGGCGGCGGCGGCCCCCATCCTGGCGGAGTATGCGGCGCTGGGCATGGACACGGAAAGCCTGCAGACCCGCTACATCCTGCGCGTTGGTGGGTGGATGCTGCTGCTGACCCTGCTGTCCGGCCTCTGCACCATCGCCGTCGGCTACCTGTCGGCCCGGACCGCGGCGGGGGCGGCGCGCGACGTGCGCCGGGGCCTGTTCCGCCGGGTCGAGAGCTTTTCCAACGCCGAGTTCGACGCTTTTTCTACTGCATCGCTCATCACGCGCTCTACGAACGACATCACCCAGATCCAGATGGTCATTATCTTTTTGGTGCGCATGGTATTTTACGCGCCGATCATGGGCGTGGGTGGCGTCATCCGCGCCGTCGGCAAGGGCGGCTCGATGGGTTGGATCATTGCTGTGGCGGTGCTGGTGCTCATCGGCCTGGTCCTGATCATCACTTCCATCGCCCTCCCCAAGTTCAAGGCCTTGCAACAGATGATCGACCGCATCAACCTGGTAGCGCGGGAAAGCCTGTCCGGCATGATGGTCATCCGGGCGTTCAACCGCCAGGCGTTCGAGGAAAGGCGCTTTGACGAGGCCAACCTCGACCTGACCGCGGTCAGTCTCTTTGTCAACCGCTTGATAGTAGTCATGATGCCGACGATGATGCTGATCATGAACGGCCTCTTTATTACAATCATGTGGGTCGGTGCGCACCAGGTTGCCGAGGCCAACATGCAGGTCGGCGACATGATCGCCTTTATCCAGTATGCTATGCAAATTGTGATGTCGTTCCTGATGCTGACCATGTTGTTCATCATCCTGCCGCGCGCCTCGGTGTCGGCCGATCGAATCGCTGAGGTACTGGATACAGAGCCCGCGATTCGCGACCCCGAACAGCCGCTCCAGTTTCCCGTCTCACCCCGCGGGCGGATCGAGTTCCGCGACGTCTCTTTTCGCTATCCCGATGCGCTCGACGACGTGCTGTGCAACATTACCTTTACTGCCGAACCGGGTCAAACCACCGCTTTTATCGGCTCCACCGGCAGCGGCAAATCGACGCTGGTGAACCTGATCCCCCGCTTCTACGACGTGACCGAGGGCGCCATCCTCGTCGACGGCGTCGACGTCCGCCACGTCACCCAGCACGACCTGCGCGAGCGCATCGGCTACATCCCGCAGACCGGTATCTTGTTCTCCGGCACCATCGAGAGCAACCTGCGCTACGCCGACGAGGACGCCAGCGCCGAAACCGTGCGCGAGGCGGTCGACATTGCCCAGGCGAGCGAGTTCATCTTTGCCCATCCAGCGGGCATGGATGCCGAAATATCTCAAGGCGGCACCAACGTCTCTGGGGGGCAGAAGCAGCGGCTGGCCATCGCCCGCGCCCTGGTCAAGAAACCCCCAATTTACATCTTTGACGACAGCTTTTCCGCCCTCGACTTTCGGACCGAGTACGCCCTGCGAATGGCGCTCAAGGAGAAAACGGGGCAGAGCACGGTGCTGGTCGTGACCCAGCGGGTCTCGACGATCAAAAACGCGGAGCAGATCGTTGTGTTGGATGAGGGGCGAATCGTCGGCAAGGGGACACATCGGCAGCTGATGGAGACATGCCAAACCTATCGCGAGATCGCCCTCTCCCAGTTGAGCGTGGAGGAACTGGCATGAGCGCCCATAACGGTGGGGCGGGCGGGCAGAGGCAGGGGATCCGGCGCGGCCCGTTTGGGCACCGCGGGCCGGCGGCCATGATGCCCGGCGACAAGGCCCAGGATTTTGCGGGCACGATGGCCAAACTGATCCGCTACCTGGGCCGGTACCGGTGGCTGTTGATTGTCGTCTTGCTGTTTGCCGTCGCCTCGACGGCAGCCAGCATTGCCGGTCCCAAGTTATTGGGCCAGGCCACCACCCGGCTGTTCGAGGGGGTGCTGGCGCAGCTGAGCGGCAGCGGCGAGATCGACTTTCAGTACATTGGCCGGATACTGTTGCTGACTTTGGGTCTCTACCTGGTGTCCGCTATCTTTAGCTCTATCCAGGGTTGGATCATGGCCGACATTTCGACCAACATCGCCTACCGCTTTCGCCGGGATATAGCTGAAAAGATCAACCGCATGCCGCTGAGCTATTTCGACCACACCACCCAGGGGGAGGTGCTCTCGCGCATCACGAACGACGTGGATACGATCAACCAGACGTTGAGCCAGGGGCTGACCCAGATCATCACCTCGGCCGTCACGGTGGTTGGGGTGTTGGCCATGATGTTTTCCATCAACTGGCTCATGACCGTGGTGGCGCTTTTAATCCTTCCCCTCTCGCTGGGCATGATCGCGCTGATCGTCAGGCAGTCGCAAAAGCATTTCAAGCGGCAGCAGGACTATTTGGGGCACGTCAACGGCCACGTGGAAGAGATGTACGGCGGGCATATCGTGGTCAAGGCGTTTAACGGCGAAGAAAAGAGCGTCCGGGTATTTGACGGCTTTAACAACATCCTCTACGATTCGGCCTGGAGGTCCCAGTTCTTGTCAGGCCTGATGATGCCGCTCATGATGTTCATCGGCAACCTGGGTTACGTGGTGATCGCCGTGATGGGCGGCTGGCTGGCGGTCCGCGGTGCCATCACCGTCGGCGACATCCAGGCCTTTATCCAGTACGTCCGCTCGTTCATCCAACCCATCCGGCAGCTGGCCAACGTCGCGAACGTGCTCCAACAGACCGCTGCCGCGGCTGAGCGGGTGTTCGAGTTTCTCGACGAAGCGGAAGAGGTGGTCGAAACGGATCAGCCGTTGAAGCTGGAGCAGGTGCAGGGCCAGGTCGTGTTCGAGGACTTGCAGTTTGGCTATAACCCGGAGAAAATCGTCATCAACTCGTTTAGCGCAGTCGCCCAGCCGGGGCAAAAAGTTGCCATCGTGGGGCCGACCGGCGCTGGCAAGACGACGATTGTCAAGCTGCTGATGCGGTTCTACGACGTGAATGAAGGGGCAATCCTGGTGGACGGCCACGACGTCCGCGACTTGACCCGGCACGATTTGCGCCGTCTGTTCGGCATGGTGCTGCAAGACACCTGGCTGTTCAAGGGCAGCATCATGGAAAACATCCGCTACGGCCGGCTCGAGGCGACCGACGAACAGGTCATTGCGGCGGCTCAAACGGCCCACGCCGACCATTTTGTGCGCACCCTGCCGGCCGGTTATCACATGGAGATCAACGAGGAGGGGACAAACGTCTCCCAGGGCCAGAAGCAGCTGCTGACCATTGCCCGCGCCGTGCTGGCCAACCCGCCGATGCTCATTCTGGACGAAGCGACCAGCTCGGTCGATACCCGCACCGAGATCTTGATCCAGCAGGCGATGGACAGATTGATGGCTGGCCGCACCAGCTTTATCATCGCCCACCGCCTGTCCACGATCCGCAACGCCGACGTCATCCTGGTCGTGAACGAGGGCGACATTGTCGAGAGCGGCCGGCACGAGGAATTGTTGGCGCGGGGCGGCTTTTACGCCGAGCTGTACAACAGCCAGTTCGCAAATGCCTACATCGAATAATGAGCCCATCAACCCGATCGCCAAATCCCGATTCGGGACGAACTTGACATTCTCGCTAGAGCCACTACAATAACCGTCAGACGTCACGGCTCAGGCTGCTTGCCCACGGCAAAAAGACATCCAGGGGCGGCTGGCCGAGCCGCTGCGAACAAGCAACATAGCTCACATCACAGCCCAGGTCCAGTGAATCGGATACGTTGCACACGCGCCGGCCCCAGGGCCGGCGCGCGATCTTGAGGAGGTCAATGATGCTGACAATGTACACCACCTGCTCATTGGAATGGCGGGAGGCGGGAAATGCTGCAGAATGATTGCCGCTTCATTGGGAATTTAACCCACCCGCCGCACTTTCGCCGCGTTGGACAGTCCCAACTGCCCTTTTTGCGCCTCTATGTTGCGGTCGACAACGGCCAGGATGGCCCGGCCTACGTGCGGGTTGTCGCTTACGGCGAGATCGCCTTGCTGACCCACCCCTATCTTCAGACCGGCTCCAAGGTCATGGTCCAGGCCCGCTACCGCCAGCGCAAGCGGCACGACAACGGGGAAACGGTGCACGAGTTTGTAGCCCAGCACATTGTCTTTATCGACAAGATCGACTGGGAGCGCGGCGACGCGGCGCGGCGCCAGGCGTAGCCGCCTCTTTTCTGGGCTGTCGTTCCCCTCGCCGGCGGCAGGAGAGGGGCTCTCGGCCGTTGGAGCAGTGGCAAGGCAGTTACAATGAAATGTGGTATAATGGCGCCACGTATGGCACAAGGAATAAAAGGTCTCCTGACCAGATTTGTCGGCGATTCAAATACGCGCGAGATCTCGCGGCTCCAAAAGGCCGTTGAACGGATCAACGACCTGGAACCCGCGATGCAGGCGTTGTCCAACGAGCAGCTGCAGGCCAAGACGGTCGAGTTTCGGCAGCGGCTGGCGCGGGGCGCGCGGCTCGACGACCTGATCGAAGAGGCCTTTGCCGCCGTGCGCGAGGCGGCCCGCCGAACGATCGGCCTGCGCCACTATGACGTCCAATTGATCGGCGGCATGATCCTCCACCGCAACAAGATCGCCGAGATGAAAACCGGCGAGGGCAAGACCCTGGTCGCCACCCTGGCCCTCTATCTGAACGGCCTGGCCTTGAATCCCGAGTGGCAGGAAAGAGCCCGTTCCCGTTGGGGGAAGGACCCCGAGCAGTGGCGTTTCGAGCCCCTCGACGGCCTGCCCGTGGGCCAGGGGGCGCACCTGGTCACGCCCAACGACTATCTCTCCAAGTTCGGTGTGCAGTGGATGGGGCCGATCTATTCCGCGCTGGGACTCACCGCCGGGGTGATCCAATCCGCTGCTGCCAGTCCGGACATGGGGTCCTTTCTGTTTGACCCTGATTATGCCTCGCCGGACGACCGCTACCTCAACCTGCGCCCCATTCCCCGTATCGAGGCGTATAACGCCGACGTGACCTATGGCACGAACAACGAGTTTGGCTTTGACTACCTGCGGGACAATATGGTGCGGGACTTGCGGGAGTGCGTGCAGCGAGAGCTGGTCTATGCCATCATCGACGAGGTCGACAATATCCTGATCGACGAGGCGCGCACGCCGCTGATCATCTCGGGGCCGGCGGAAGAGTCTTCCGAACTCTACCGCCGCTTTGCCGAAATCGTCCGCACGCTGCGCCGGGACGAGCATTACGAGATCGACGAGCGAACCCAGAACACGACCCTCACCGAAGAAGGGATCACGCGGGTCGAAGCGGCGCTGCCCGAGATCAAAGCGGGCGAAAGCATCTATGATGCCCAGCACGCCCACATGCTACCCTACCTGGACAATGCCCTCCGCGCCCACGCCGTGTACAAGCGGGATAAAAGCTACATCGTCAAGGATGGGCAGGTGATCATCGTCGACGAGTTTACCGGGCGGCTGATGCACGGCCGCCGCTACTCCGAAGGCCTCCATCAAGCCATCGAGGCCAAGGAAGGGGTCTCGGTGCGCGAAGAGACCCTCACCTATGCCACCATCACCTTCCAGAACTTTTTCCGCATGTACGACAAGCTGGCCGGGATGACCGGCACGGCAGTGACCGAGAAGGAAGAGTTCCAAAAGATCTATGACCTCGATGTGGTCGTTCTGCCCACGAACGTCGAGTATCGGGCCGCTTATGGAGACTGGCAAACCCGCAACGTGCCGGTACGGGACATCGAAGAGGTGACCTTTGCCGGGGTGCTCAACGGGCGGGACGACGTGCAGGTCACTGTCTACGAGACAGAAGGGGCCCGCTATTTTAAGCGATTGGACCTGCAGGATGTCATCTATGGCAGCGAGGCGGCCAAGTTCCGCGCCTTGGTCGACGAGATCTCGGCGCTCCACGAGGCGGGCCGCCCGGTGCTGGTCGGCACGGTGGCGATCGAAACCTCGGAGCGGATTGCTCGCATGCTCAAGCGGCAGGGCATACCGCACAATGTCCTCAACGCCAAGTACCATGAGCAGGAGGCGGTCTTTATCGCCCAGGCTGGCCGGCCTGGCGCGGTGACGATTGCCACCAACATGGCCGGCCGCGGCGTCGACATCCTGCTGGGCGGAAACTATGAAGGGATGGCGCGCGAGCAGCTGCGACAAGAGGGAGTCGACTTGAGCGAGATCCCCCAGCGGGCGTGGAACAAGGCGCTGGAAATGATCCGCGGCGGGAAGGACCCCAGCCAATCTTTTCCCGAGCGCTGGGCGGAAGTGCTCGCCCAGGCGGCGAACGATTACCGCCAGCAGCGGGAACAAGTCGTCGCGCTGGGCGGACTGCACGTCATCGGCACGGAACGGCACGAGGCGCGGCGCATCGACAACCAGCTCCGCGGCCGGGCCGGCCGGCAGGGCGACCCCGGCTCTTCCCGCTTCTACCTCTCCCTGGAGGACGAGCTGATGCGCCGCTTTGGCGGGGAACGGGTGCAGGGCATGATGACCCGCGCCGGAGTGGATGACATGCCGCTCGAGTTTGGCCTCCTCAGCAAGACCATCGAGTCGGTCCAAACGCGGGTGGAAGGCTACAACTTTGACATCCGCAAGCACGTTCTCGAATACGACGACGTCGTCAACAAGCAGCGCGAGGTCATCTACGCCCAACGGCGGGAGGTGCTCGGCAAGGACGACCTCAGGGAGCAGGTCCTGCGCATGGTCGGTGGCGAGGTCGAGGCGCTTCTGGCAGCCCACTGCGCTGGGCCAGACCCGGAGGACTGGGACTTGCAGGGGCTGTACGCCGACCTGCGCAGCTTTATCCCCCTGCCGCCTTTCGATCCCCATCAATGGGCGCGCCGCTCCCGCAGCGAGATCCAGCAGGTGCTGGACGAGCAGGCGCTGCGGGCATACAACAACCTGAGCCGGGCCCTCGGCCACCAGATCTATCGCGATGCCGTGCAGCAAGACAAGACCCTGGCGCTGCTGCGGGACAGTAACGATTCCCTGAGCCGGTTGATGTACCAGCGGATCGTCGACGCCATGGGCCAGGAACCGGATGACGAGACGGCCGGGCTCCCGCTGCGCCGTCTCCCCGACGCGATGAAGGAGCAGGTAGAAGCGGGGATCACTGCGGCGTTCTCCTTGTACCACGATCGCTACATCATTCTCGGCGCCGTCGATTCCCTCTGGGTCCGCCACCTGACCGACCTGTCGATCCTGCGTGAGGGCATCGGCTTGCGGGCATTCGGCCAACAAAATCCCCTGGTGTCGTATCAAAAAGAGGCCCACGAGATGTACCAGGGCCTGCTGGGGCAGATTCAAACGCTGGTCGCCCGGCGGATTTTGTTGCCTCCCCAGGGAACTCTTCCTGCACAACGCCGCCAGCACCTGCAGGCGACGCGGCCCCGCCTACCGGCCGCCGCCCAGCAGTCCCCGCTGCCCCGGCCCGCGGCCGCCAGTTCCACCCCCAGTCAAAAGGTCGGCCGCAACGATCCTTGTTGGTGCGGCAGCGGGAAAAAGTACAAGAATTGTCACATGCGTCAAGATATGGCCAGCCAACACAGTCCCACGACGACCGCCCGTCCGCCCCGAACCCCTGCCCGACAACAACGAAGACGGTAGCAGGCGAGAAAGTAGGAGGAAAGTAATGAACGACGTGACGAGGCGCTTGATGACCGATATGGACCCTGATCTGCTGACGTTTCTGCACAGCAAGGTCACTTCCTTCGTCAAGTGGGACCTGATCCGCTTCTTTCACGAAAACCCGCATACCGCCGACACGGCGGAGAACATTGCGCGTTATGCAGGCCGCAACGTCGAGATGACCGAAGCCGAGTTGGTCGAGTTGACCGAGTTGGGGGTTCTGGTGAAAAATCAACTGGGATCGATGGTCGTTTACTCGCTGTCCAATGACCCAGGGATCAGGGATCTGATTCGGCGCTTTGCCGAGGCGTCGGACGACCGCGAATTCCGGCGCAAAGCGATCTATCACATCATTCGTGGTATGCGTTAGGATATGTGGTACGGCGAAAGGAGAGAGGAATGGATCGCGTAACGACAGGCATAGCCGGTCTGGACGACATGCTGCAGGGGGGATTTGTGCCCAATACGGCGATTTTGGTCGAAGGAGCGCCAGGCACCGGCAAGACCACGTTCGGTATGCAGTTTATCCATCATGGCATCGCCCAGTGTGACGAACCGGGCATCATTTTGACCTTTGAGCAGTTTCCCCGCCAGTACTATCGGGATGCGGCAAATTTCGGCTGGGATTTTCGCCGCTGGGAGGCGGAAGGCAAATTGCGCATCATGATGACCAGCCCCGAAGTCTCCCAGGCTTTTTTCCAGGAGGCCGGGGGGCAGATTGAACAGCTGACGCGGGAGGTGGGCGCTCGCCGCATCCTCGTCGATAGCATCTCCCACTTTGAACGCCTGGCGGCAGACCCGGTCCATCTGCGGCAGCTGGTCTATAGCTTTATCAACGGCTTGAAGCGGGAGGGGCTGACGGCAGTGCTGACGCGGGAGAATGTGGCCTTGCTGGGAGAGGCGGAAGGGCAGGACGAGAGTGTGCCCTTTATCGTCGATACCTACATCCTGCTGCGCTATGTCGAGATGGACAGCGCGATTCGCAAGGCGCTGCTGGTGCTCAAAATGCGGGGCAGCTATCACGACAAGGACATCCGCCGCTTTACAGTAACCTCCAAGGGAATCGAGGTTCATTCCAAGTTCGAGGGGCAGGAGGGGATCTTGAGCGGCAGTCCGCGCCGCATGGCGGAATCCTTCATCGAGGCCTTTGTGCGACGGTAGAAACGCGGATGGAGATTGCAGTACGTATCACGGCGCTGATTACCTGGGCGGGTATTGCTTTCCTGCTCTTTATGCTCTGGCGCATTGCTCGTTTTTACGAGATATCGTCAGGAAAGCGGGCCTACTCTTTCTTGTTTCTGCCCCCGCTCGTGTTCATGCCGGCCGGATCGTTGTGCTATGTTCTCCTGAATGTCGATTTTGTGGGCAGCCCGCTGGCCGATCTCTTGCTGTTATTGGGTGGGGTTCTGCTGGCGGTCGCCACCTTTCTCTTGGGCCAGATTATGGTGGGAGAACGATGAACAGCTGGCAGGTGCCGATCGAGATCATCACCACGCCGCTGGGACCCGCGAGCCTGGCCGCATTGATCGCCACTCTCTTTCTGTACGCAAATCTCAGCCGCCGGCTGGGCGCAGTGACCAAAATGGCGCCATACTACAAGTGGTTCTATGTCGGTATGGCGTTCATCACCGCTGCCTTTGGCGTTTCTGTGCTGCGAAGTGCCGCTTTTCTTTCCTGCCACAGTGAACAGAATTTCCTGACCACGCCGGCTTTTGGACTGCTCTTTTATCATATCCCCTTGCTACTGGGAACAGTGGCTAGCCTGATTGCTGCCTGGCGGTACTGGGCGTGGCTGTTAGTTGGCGAGAGATAATGACCCACTTGGATCAAGTTAGAGAGCAGTTAAGCGCTGGCGACCTGGCAAAAGTGCGGAGTTTTTTCCATCACATGCCCAAGATCGATCTTCACCGGCACCTGGAAGGCTCCCTTCGCTTGCAAACCCTGACCGAGATCGCCGTGGAGCACGGGATCGACCTGCCTGCCTATGGCATCGAGGAACTTCGCCCCTACGTCCAGGTCACCGGCGACAAGTACGACTTTCACGAATTTCTGGCCAAATTTCGCTTGCTGCGCCGCTTCTACCGCAGCCAGGAGGCGGTCGAGCGGGTGGCCTACGAAGCGGTCGCCGACGCGGCCCAGGACAACATCCGCTACCTGGAGCTGCGCTTTAACCCGGTGGCGCTTTCCCGTGCCCAAAACTTTTCTCTGCTCCAGGTGACAGAGTGGGTCAGCCGCGCGATTGCCCAGGCGCAAAAGGATCACAGCATCACGGCGCGGCTGATTCTGCAGATCGGCCGAGAAGAGAGCCTGCGAATTGCCGAAGAGATCGTCGACATCGGCATATCTCATCAGGATGTGGGCGTGGTCGGGATCGACCTGGCGGGGGACGAGATCAACTATCCTCCGCACCGTTTCGCTGCCCTCTTTTACAAAGCCCGGCAAGAAGGGCTGGGGATCACCGTTCACGCCGGCGAGGCGGGCGGCGCGGAGAACGTCCAGGCGGCGATTCACCTGCT
The DNA here is from genome assembly GCA_016931695.1 of Anaerolineae bacterium. Lineage (GTDB taxonomy): Bacteria > Chloroflexota > Anaerolineae > B4-G1 > DUEL01 > JAFGEI01. The sequence goes on from JAFGEI010000025.1 coordinate 41,136, forward strand.
CCACGCACAACGCATCGGCCACGGCGTGCGGGTGGTGGAGGACTCGAATATCGTCCACTTTGTCCGCAACAACGGCGTGACCCTCGAGGTCTGTCCCACCAGCAATCTCCAGACCGGCGTGGTGCTCAGCCTCAGTCACCACCCGCTGCTCGACCTGCTGGCGCTGGGAGTGCTGGTGACCATCAACACCGACGACCCCAGCATATCCGACACGACCCTCACCGATGAGTACATGGTCGCCTTGCTCGCCATTGGACTGGAGGTCGACCATGTCCGCACGTCGGTCAAGAATTCCATCAACGCATCCTTCTTGCCGCAGCAGGAACGGCGACTGCTTGGGGAGCAATTCCGGGAGTGGGATTCGGAATAGGGAGAAACCACCCCGCCTGCCAGCCAGGGAGGAGGAGAGGTTGGGGTCTTGCCCCAACTTTCCCTTTTCCTGCCGTGGGAGGGCAGCCGGATTTGTCAGGGTGAGCGATCCGTTCCCCGCTTCCGGCGATGAGGAGAGATATGAGCCAGGTGCTTTGCGATCAAATTGCCGCGCTGGTCCTTCAGGCCCTCGATGCGGCCCAGTCAGCGGGGGATCTGCCCCCCTTCCCCCTGCCGGACCCGGCGGTCGAGCGCGGTCGTCACGAGCAGCACGGGGATTATGCCTCGTCGGTTTGCCTCAAGCTGGCCCGCGAGGCGCGGATGAACCCGCTCGAAATTGCCCAGCGGGCGATTGCCCATCTGTCTCCTGCCCCCTTTGTCGGCCGCGCTGAAGCGGTCGCGCCGGGTTATATCAATGTCTGGTTGGACGAGGACTGGCTGACCAGCCAGGTCGAACGGATCCTGGCCGCTGGCAGCGACTTTGGCCGGCTGGATAAGGGCGGCGGGCAGCGGGTCCAGGTCGAATTCGTCAGCGCCAATCCCACCGGCCCGTTGACCATCGGCTCTACCCGCAACGCCGTCTTGGGCGACGCCCTGGCGTCGGTTCTGGAGGCGGCGGGCTGCCAGGTGGAGCGTGAGTATTACGTGAATGACGCCGGTTCCCAGATCCGCCGCTTTGGCGAGAGCGTCCTGGCTCGCTACGCCCAGGCGCTGGGGGAGGCGGCGCCTTTTCCTGAAGATGGCTACCACGGCAGCTATGTACTCGGCCTCGGGCGCGAGCTGGCGGAGGAGGCGGGCCGCCGCTACCTGGAAATGGAACGCGTTGCAGCAGTCCACGCCGTCGCGGCCTGGGCGATTGGGCAAATACTGATCGGGGTGCGCCGCGACCTGGCCGAACTGGGTGTCGAGTTCGACACCTGGCGCCACGAGCAATCCTTCCGCGCGGAAGGGCTGCTCGACCAGGCCCTGACCAGGCTGAGAGCGGGCGGCTATGTCGTCGAGTATGATGGCGCGACGTGGTTCCGCCACCCCGACCTGGAGAAGGACGTGGTGCTGATCCGCTCTCCCCAGGTGATCCCCGAACCGGCCGAGCGGCCAACTTACCTGGCTTCCGACGCCGCTTACCTGCTGGACAAGCTGGTGAAAAGGGGCTTTGACCGGGCGATCTATGTCTGGGGCGCCGACCACCACGGCGACGTGCCCCGGCTCAAGGCGGCGGCCCAGGCCCTGGGCCTGGACCCCGAGCGGGCGGTGCTGGTTATCTACCAGATGGTCAACCTCTGGCAGGGCGGCGAGGAGGTGCGCATGTCCAAGCGCACCGGCGATTTTGTCACCCTGCGCGAGCTGTTGGAACAGGTCGGCCCGGACCCCATCCGCTTTATGCTCCTGTCCCGCAGCGCCGATTCGACCATCGACTTTGACCTCGACCTGGCCGTGGAGCAGTCGGACCGCAACCCGGTCTATTACGTCCAGTACGCCCACGCCCGCATCGCCAGCATCCTCCGCCACGCCCAGGAGGAGGGCTGGGCCGTGGACGCGCCGGCCGATCTGGCCCTGCTGCACCACCCCAGCGAACTGGGTCTCGTCCGCAAGATGTTGGAGCTGCCCGAGGTGATCGACCTGGCGGCGAGCCAGCTGAGCCCGCACTACCTGCCCTTTTACGCCCAAGAGCTGGCGGCGGTCTTTCACGCCTTTTACCGCGACTGCCGCGTCGTCTCCTCCGAGCCCGGCGACGAGGGCCTGACCCGCGCCCGCCTGCGCCTGGTCCGGGCCGCCCAGGGGGTCCTGGCCCGCGTGCTGGCGCTGATGGGGATGAGCGCGCCGGAGCGGATGTAGGCCTGTCTCGTACACAGGGAAAAGTCGCCTGCGCCCTCTTTGCCCTGGGTTACCTGGTCCGGAGGGGGGTTGTAACCCCCGACACACGCGCGTACATTTTCTTTCGGAGGCACATGTCGTCATGGGATTGAAACCCGATCACTGGATCCGCGAAATGGCTGTCGAACAAAAGATGATCGAGCCCTTTGTCGATCACCAGGTGCGCGACGGCCTCATATCCTTTGGCCTCTCGTCGTATGGTTATGACATCCGCGTGGCCGAGGATTTCAAGATTTTCACCCCCGGTTTGGGCGACCTGACCGTCGTCGACCCCAAGCGTTTCGACACCCGCTCGATGGTCGATTATACCGGCGACGTCTGCGTCATCCCGCCCAACTCGTTCGCCCTGGCGCGGTCGGTAGAGTATTTTTGCGTCCCCCGCAACGTCCTCTGCATCTGCCTGGGCAAGTCGACCTATGCCCGTTGCGGCATCATCGTCAACATCACGCCTTTCGAGCCGGAATGGCAGGGCTTTGTCACGCTCGAAATCAGCAACACCACGCCGCTGCCGGCCAAGATCTATGCCGGGGAGGGCATCGCCCAGGTCCTCTTTTTCGAAGGGGACGAGGCGTGCACGGTCTCTTACGCCGACAAAAAGGGCAAGTACCAGCACCAGCAAGCGATCGTCCTGCCGCGTCTGTGATGTCACTGGCTGCCAGTGGCGCCGGTTCAGACGGAAGAGAACTGCCGTGACCAAGACACCGCTCTACCAACAGATTGCCGAGGCAATTCGCCGCGATATGCTCGACGGCACACTTTGCTCTGGGGACCCGCTGCCATCTGTGCGCGAAATGGCGGCCCGTTGGAATTGCACGCCGGGGACCGTTCAGCGTGCGTACAAGGAACTGGCGAGCCAGGGGCTGCTGGTCAGCCGCCCGGGCCAGGGCACGCACGTGCTGGAGGCAATCGCCAGGCAGGAAGGGGAATCGATCCGCCGCGCCAACCTGGTCCACCAGGCCGAGTCGTTCCTGTTGGGCGTGCTGACCGCGGGATACAGCCCGGCGGAGATCGAGCAGGCGGTGCGGCTGGCCCTGGATCGCTGGCGGGTTCTCGTTCAGCAGCCGCCCAGTTCGCCGCCGCAGAGCGTGCGCTTTGTCGGCAGCCACGACCACGCCCTCTCGCTCATCGCCGCCCGTTTCGGCAGCATTGCCCCCGGCTATACCGTCGACGTCAAGTTTGCCGGCAGCCTCGGGGGGCTGATCGCCCTGGCCCGCAAAGAAGCCGACGTCGCCGGAGGGCACCTGTGGGACGAAGAGAGCGATACTTACAACGAGCCCTTTGTCCGGCGGCTGCTGCCGGGCTGCCGGGTTGCCCTGCTGACGCTGGCGCACCGCCGGCTGGGCTTGATCACCGCGCCCGGAAATCCCGCCCGGCTGGTTACGCTCGCGGACGTGGCGTGTGCGGGCCTCCGCTTCGTCAACCGCCAGCCAGGCGCCGGCACCCGGGTCTGGCTCGATGTTCACCTGCGCCGCCAGGGCGTCGCGGCAGAAGAACTGTCGGGCTATGAGCACCAGGTATCGACCCATTCCGAGGTTGCCCTGGAGATCGCTGAGGGTCGGGCTGACGTCGGGCTGGGGATCGAGGCGGCGGCCCTGGCCTATGATTTGGGGTTTGTCCCGCTGGTCATGGAGCGCTACGACCTGATGATCCCGGCCGCGGCGTGGTCGTCCCCACCCATCCGGGCGCTTTCCCACTGGCTCTCCACCGCCGAGGCCCGCTCGGCGATCGAGGAATTGGGGGGCTATGACACCTCCGCAACCGGAACAGTGGCCTGGGTCGAGTGAGGCGCGGCCAACCCTGGAGCAGTGCCTGCTCCGGGTCGAGCCTGCGCGGCTGCGCGTCATCGCCGAGCACTGGGGCGTTGCACCGCTCCCGGGCAGCAAGCCGGAGGTCGTTGCGGCGCTGTCAGAGCGCATGCTGGCGCCGGGCGCAGTCGAGCGGGCCTGGCAGGCCCTGACCCCTGACGAGCAGGCCGCCCTGGAATCGCTGCGCGCCAGTGCGGGCAGAATGGCCTGGCCGACCTTTACCCGGCGCTGGGGCCAGGTGCGCCTGATGGGGCCCGGCCGCATGGCGCGCGAGCGGCCCTGGGAGAGCCCGCTTTCTCCCACCGAGGGCCTCTGGTACCGCGGCCTGGTCTTTCGCCTGCCCCTGCAAGCCCCCACCGGCCTGTACGAAGCGGCTTTGGTCCCGGCCGAGCTCGAGGCCCGCTTCCCCATTTCAGGCTTTGTGCCGCCCTTTTACCTGCAGCCCGCCGGCAGTCCGGCGGCGGTCTGCCCGGCCAGCGATAATTTCCTGGACGATGCCTGTACTCTTCTCTCCTACCTGCAGAACCACGCCGTCGCGCCGGGCGCCGACGGGCGGTGGCCCGCGCCGGACACTGCGCGCCTGACCCGCCGCTTGCGGGACCGTGACCCCGGCCGGCTGGCCCTTTTGCACCACCTGGCCCACCGGCTGGGGTGGCTGCGCACGGACCCGGCCGGCCACCTGCGGCCCGACCCCCAGCCGGTCGCCGCGTGGCTCCAGTCCGCCACCGCCGAACAGCGGCGAACCTTGGCCCAGGCCTGGCGGGACGATCCCAGTTGGAATGACCTGTGGCACGTGCCCACCCTTCGGCCGGACGATACCGGTTCCTGGCACAACGACGCCCTGCTGGCGCGGCAGGCGATTCTGCGCTACCTGGCGTCGTGCCAGCCGGGCGAGTGGTACGCCGTGGCCGCTTTCGTCGCCGCCGTCAAGGAGGCCGATCCCGACTTTCAGCGGCCGGACGGGGATTATTCGAACTGGTACATCCGCGACGCGGCGACGGGAGAGTACCATCACGGCTTTGCATCCTGGGATGCCGTAGAGGGGGCGCTGATCCGTTACCTCATCACCGGCCCGCTCTTTTGGCTGGGATTGTCGAGCCTGGGCGGCGAGCAAGAGACCAACCACTATGGAATGTCCCTCTTTTGCCTCTCGGGCGGTGGGGCGGACTTGATGCGCCATGCCGAAGCAGCGGCAGCTGAGCCGGAGCCAGCACCGCTGGTCGTCCGCCCGGACCTGACCATTTTGATCCCTGCCCCGCTGCGCTACGAACGGTTCCAGGTCAGCCGGGTGGCGGATTGGGTCCGCGTGTACGAGGATTACGTCTATCGCCTGACTGCCAGCTCGCTGGCGCGGGCCCAAGAGCAAAAAATCTCCACCGAGCGGATTGTGGCCTTTTTGCAAGAGGTCGCCGGGAAGGACGTGCCGCGCACCGTGAGCGCCGCTCTCGCTCGTTGGGCCCAGCGGGGAACCCAGGTGCGGCTGGAGCAGGGCGTGCTGCTGCGGGTGAAGAACGAAGAGGTGATGCGCCAGGTGGCCGCCCACCCGGCCACCCGCCGCTTTATCCGCGAGGTCATTGGACCGCGGGCGGCGCTCGTCACGCCGGGCGGCTGGCCCCGCCTGGCGCGGGCGCTGGTCGAACTGGGATGGGTGCCGGATTTGAGCGGCGTAGAAGAGACGCTGGACGATGATGTCGATCCGGGATAAAGTGGTCGCGGGGTTTGTGACCCGCTACGGCCAGCCGCCGGACGTGGTGGTGCGGGCGCCGGGACGGGTCAACCTGCTGGGCGGGCACACCGATTACAACGAGGGCTATGTGCTGCCGGCAGCCATCGACCGCGCGGCCTGGGTGGCAGCAGCGGTGAGGACGGATCGGCAATCCCGCGTGCTCGCCCTCGACCGGGAGGAGGAAGCGGTTTTCGACCTGGACGCGATCGCTCCCCGGCAGGGAAATTGGAGCGACTATCCCCGCGGCGTTGCCTGGGCGCTGTCCGAGCGGGGGCTGGCGCTGCCCGCAATCGACGCCAGCCTGGCCTCCGACGTGCCGGTCGGGGCCGGGCTCTCTTCCTCTGCCGCCGTGGAAGTGGCCTTTGCCTGGGCGTGGCGCACGCTAGCCGGATTCGACCTGGACCGCATCTCCCTGGCCCTGGCCTGCCAGCAAGCGGAAAACGACTATGTGGGGGTTCGCTGTGGCGTGATGGACCAGGTGGCCTCGGCCTGTGGGCGGGCCGGCCATGCCTTGCTGCTCGACTGCCGAACGCTGCAGGTGGACCCGGTGCTGCTGCCAGAGACCGCCGCCATTGTCGTGGCCGATAGCCGCGTGAGGCGGTCGCTGGCTGCCTCCGAGTACAACCGCCGCCGCCAGGAGTGCGAGGAGGTGGTGCGGCAGCTCCAGCGGGAGCTGCCGCATGTCCGGTCGCTGCGGGACGTCTCGCCGGAGACGTTGGCGCAATGGGCGCACCGACTGCCCGTCGAGCTGTACCGTCGCGCTCGCCACGTCGTGACCGGCAACGCCCGCGTTTTGACGGCGGCGGCAGCGCTGCGATGCGGGGATTTGGCCGCGCTGGGGGAAGCGATGCGCCGCTGTCACGAGAGCCTGCGCGACGACTACCAGGTCAGCTCGCCGGAGCTGGACCTGTTAGCAGAGACAGCGTGGTCGGTTGGGGGATGTTACGGGGCCCGCCTCACCGGGGCCGGCTTTGGCGGCTGCGTCGTCGCCGTGGTGGATTCGGGAGCGGCCGGCAATCTCGTCGAATGCCTGAAGCGGGCGTTTCGAGATCACTTTGGCCAGCTCCCCGCCGCCTACACCTGCCACTCTGCCGACGGGGTGACCGCACAAGCCGCGTTGACTGGCTGAGCAGCTGGCGGGCGGTTATTCCTCGCCCGCCTCCATTTCCTCGATCTCGGCCATTTCGTCGTCTTCCAGCAGCTCGGCCATTTCGTCGTCTTCCAGCAGCTCGGCCATCTCGTCGTCTTCCAGCAGCTCGGCCATCTTGTCGTCCAGCGGTTCGGTCATCTCGTCTTCCAGCAGCTCGGCCATCTCGTCGTCCAGCGGTTCGGCTATTTCACCACTGCCTAGCAGCTTGGCCATTTCTTCATCGTCCAACGGCAGGGAACCAGCGGGGAGCACGCCGCTATCTGCAGGTTCCGGCAGGTGCATCTCTACTCCTTCAAAGGAATAGATCGGACCATCTGACTCGGGGTTGTCCCCCCGGTAGCCTGTCCCTGCCGGGATCAGCTTGCCGATGATGACGTTCTCTTTGAGGCCGTACAGTTGATCGACCTGCCCCTCGATGGCCGCCCGCGATAGCACTTTGATGGTATGCTGGAATGATGCCGCGGAGAGAAAGCTCTCCGTGTTGAGCGCAGCCTTGGTGATCCCCAGCAGGACCGCCCGCCCCTTGGCTGGCTGCCCGCCCTCCATGATGGCGTGCCGGTTGATTTCTTCCAGCGCCAGCCGGTCGACCAGGTCGCCGGGCAAGAGGTCGGTGTCCCCTGAACTCAACAGCTGCATTTTGCCCAACATCTTGCGGATGATGATCTCAAAGTGCTTGTCGTTGATGTTGACACCCTGGGAGCGATAGACTTTTTGGATCTCGGAAAGAATATAGGATCGCGTCGCTTCCCAGCCCATCACCTGCAGGATGCGGTGCGGATTTTGCACCCCTTCATAGATTTGGTCGCCCGCTTTGAGCACCTGGCCCTCGGCGACGAGAAGCCGGGTTGCCGACGGCACCTCGTACTCGCGCTCTTCGCGTCGCTCATAGACGACGCGGATATCCCGGTCGTCCCGCCGCACGGTGCCGCCGTGCCGGGCGACGACCTCTTGGTCGCCGCGGCTGGCAATGAGTGTGCCGGCGTCGATCTCGTCCCCATCTTCGACCTTGATGCCCCAATTGCCGGGGATGCTGTATTTGTCGGTGAGCACTTCGCTCTTGACGATGCGGACCTTTTTCAACCCGTCGGAGCGCGTGATGTGGACGATGCCGTCAATGTCCGAAATCTCTGCCTCGCCGCGGGGATGCTTGCGCGCCTCGAACAGCTCCTCCACGCGGGGCAGGCCGCTCGTAATGTCGCCGCCGGCAGCGATGCCGCCGGTATGGAATGTGCGCAGGGTGAGCTGCGTGCCGGGCTCGCCGATCGATTGGGCAGCCATCACGCCCACTGCAGCGCCGATGTGCACCATCTCTCCCCGCCCCAAATCCCGCCCGTAGCAGAGCGCGCAGATGCCCCGCTGCATCGAACAGGTCATGGGAGAGCGGACAAGAACGTCCTCGACGTTCAGATCGTCAATCTGATCCAGGATCGGCTCGCCGAGCTCCTCGTTGCGATCGACAATGACCTCGCCGGTCTTGGGATGAACCACGGCCGCTGCAGCCACGCGCCCGGTCAACCGCTCTCTCATCGTCTGCCCGCCGATGTCATCCTGGCGATGAATCCAGATCCCGCTGTGTGTGCCACAGTCGTGGGCATTGACGATCATGTCCTGGGCGACGTCTACCAGGCGGCGGGTCAGGTACCCGGCGTCCGCCGTGCGCAGCGCGGTGTCAGCCAGGCCTTTGCGGGAGCCATGGGTGCTGATGAAATACTCCAGGGCCGAGTGCCCTTCCCGCAGGTTGGAGAGAATGGGCAGGGGAATGATGCGGCCGGAGGGGTCCGCCATCAGGCCGCGCATCCCGGCCAGCTGAGAGATGGGACCAAACCCCCCCTTGGAAGCGCCGGACTGGGCCATCACCGCCACCGGCCCGCCCGGGTCGAGGTTCCTGGCCACTGCGTCCGACACTTCCTCGCGGGCCCGGCTCCACAGGTCGATGGTGCGCGCATACTGCTCGTCGGCGGTCAACAGGCCGCGGCGGTACTGGCGATCCACTTCGGCGACCTTGGCATTTGCTTCGTCCAGGATCTCTTCTTTCTCGGCGGGAATGGCCAGGTCGGCAATGGCGATGGTGACCCCGGAACGGGTCGCGTAATGAAAACCGATCCGCTTGATCTGGTCGACGAACTCGGTCGTCGGGTCCTCCCCCAGGCGGCGATAGCAGACGGCGACCAGGTCCTGCAGTCCCCGCCGGTCCAGGGTGGCGTCGACAAAGCGCAGTTCCTCCGGGAGGATGCGGTTAAAGAGGCAGCGCCCGACCGTCGTATCGATCATCTCGCCCGGCGCCGCATCTGGCTTATAGTCCCCCAACTTGATCCGGGCGTGCAGGTCGACGTGCCCCAGGCTGTACGCCATCTCCAATTCGTCCGGGTTGGAAAATACCTTGCCGTCGCCCCGGTGGGGAATATCCGTCTCCATGGTCAGGTAATAGACGCCCAGGCACATGTCCTTCGTCGGCCCGACGATGGGCTGCCCGTCCGCCGGCTTGAGCAGGTTGCGCGAGGCCAGCATCAGCTTGCGGGCTTCCTCCACTGCTTTGAGGGACAAGGGAATGTGCACCGCCATCTGGTCGCCGTCAAAGTCGGCGTTAAAGGCCGAGCAGACCAGGGGGTGGATCTGGATCGCTTTGCCTTCCACCAGCACTGGCTCAAAGGCCTGGATGCCCAGGCGGTGCAGCGTCGGGGCGCGGTTGAGCAGGACGGGACGGTCCTGGATCACCTCCTCCAGCACTTCCCAGACCTCCTGGCGATGCCGCTCGATGATGCGCTTGGCCGCCTTGACGTTGCTGGCATAGTTGTATTCGACCAGCTTGCTGATCACAAAGGGGCGGTACAGCTCGAGGGCCATCTCTTTGGGCAGCCCGCACTGGTACAGCTTGAGCTTGGGGCCGATGACAATGACCGAGCGGCCCGAATAGTCGACGCGCTTGCCCAACAGGTTGCGCCGGAAGCGGCCCTTCTTTCCCTTGAGCATGTCGCTCAGCGACTTGAGCTGGCGCCGGCCGCGGCGGGAAAGCGCCTTGCCACGCTGGCTGTTGTCGATCAGGCTGTCGACCGCCTCCTGGAGCATGCGCTTTTCGTTGCGGATGATCACGTCCGGCGCGCCCAGTTCCACCAATCGCTTGAGGCGGTTGTTGCGGTTGATCACGCGGCGGTACAAGTCGTTCAAATCGGACGTGGCAAAGCGCCCGCCGTCCAGCTGCACCATTGGCCGCAGGTCGGGCGGAATGACGGGCAGCACGGTCAGGATCATCCACTCGGGGCGATTGTTGCTCTTTTTCAGCGCTTCCACGACCTGGAGGCGGCGCGTGGCCTTTTTGCGGCGCTGCTTGGAGCGATCGTGGCGCACCTGGTGCCACAGCTCTACGGCTAGCTTGTCCATGTCCATCCGGCGCAGGATCTCGTAAAACGCCTCCGCCCCCATTGCCGCTCGAAAGACCTGGCCCCAGCGGCTCTTGAGCTCTCGCAGGCGGTGCTCGGTGACGAATTGCATCTGGTCCAGCCCGAAAAGCTCCTCGCGCTCGTCGTTGTAGGCAGCGTCGATTTTCGCCATCTCCTGGGCGAGATTCTCGTTGATGTGGCTGATCTCGGCCGCTGTGGCTTCCTGCCAGTGCTTTAGGTCCGCGTGAGAAGTGCCCAGCTCTTGTTCTTGCTCGGCCTTGAGGCGGTTCTCGATCTGCTCCAGTTCCTCCTGCACGACCTGGTTGAGCATGACCAGGTGCTCGCGGCCAATGGTCTCGCCCTTGTCGACAATCACGCTTCCAATGGGCTTGAGGATGATGGGGGCGCGGGGCGTCGATCCTTGTTGGTCCTCCAACCGCTTGCGCAGTTTCTGGACCTCTTTCATGAGCGCTTCGGTCTCGCCGTTCAGACGCTCTTCGAAAGCGGCCTTGCTCTCGGCTATCTTGGCTTCGATGCCCGTTTTTTCCTCCTCCAGCCGCTCGTCGAGGGAGGCGATCGTCTCTTGAACAACGCTCTCGACCTCTTGCTTGCGCTGGTCGTATTCCTCCTTCAGTCGTTTGGCGGCTTTTTGGCGCGCGTCTTCATCCACGGCGGTGATGACGTATTGGGCGAAATAGAGCACGCGGTCGAGCTGGCGGCGCGGGATGTCGAGCAGGATGCCGAGGAAACTGGGGGTCCGCCGGGTGTACCAGATGTGGGCGACCGGGGCGGCAAGCTCGATGTGCCCCATGCGCTCCCGCCGGACAGAGGTGCGGGTGACTTCGACGCCGCACTTGTCACAGATAATGCCCCGGTAGCGGATGTTTTTGTATTTGCCGCAGTAACATTGCCAGTCCCGCGTGGGGCCAAAGATGGCTTCGCAGAAGAGGCCGTCTTTTTCAGGGCGCAGGCGGCGGTAGTTGATGGTCTCTGGCTTGGTGATCTCGCCGTACGACCAGTTGCGGATTTCCTCAGGAGAAGCGAGGCTGATGCGTAGCGAGACAAAGTTCTGAAACTCGACCGAATCGTCAGGATAATGCATGGTTCCTCCATACTTCCCGATTTATATCGGCGGTAACGACCGCTTTCCCTTCTCCGGTCGTGGGAAGGCATGCGGGTGAAAGGGACGTGTCGTTACCCGGCGCGCAAAGACAAAGCGCCTGCCGAGCACCGCCGCGCTTTTTCAAGTGACAGGGATGGTCTCTCATCGGAATCTACATTATAGCCATAGAAGGCGATTTTGTCAAGGTTTTGCTGCATTAGCTTTTTCAGTTGAGGGGCAAACCGTCGCGGATGCGGCGGTAGAGGGCGGTGGTTTCGGACGAGGGGTCGATGTCCAGCTCGTACTGCAGGGCATCGATGCACCGCTGGTACTGGGCAAGGGCATGGCCGCGTTCCCCGCAGAGAGCGTAGGCGCGCATCAGTTGGCGGTAAAAACTCTCCCGCAGGTTGTCCATCTCTAATCCCCGGCAGAGTATTTGGATGGCGGTGCGGTATTGGCGCTTGGCCAGCAGCCGTCCGGCAAGTTCGTCGATGGCCGCCAGGCACTGCTCGCGCAGCGCTTCCCGGCGCATGAGACACCAGTCGGTATAGCAGTCTTCGAGAAAGTCCGCCTTGTAGAGCTGAGTGGCCTGCTGCAGCTTTTCCGCGCGCCGGCCAAGTTTCGAATCGTTGAGCAGGTTCTCAAAGGCTTTGACGTCGAACCAGTATTCGAGATCGGGATGGATGGAGTACAGGTGCAGGTGGTGGTCAAAGTAGAGCGCCTCCTGGCGCAGCGCCCGATTGAGGCGGGATTTTGTGGAGTGAAATGTTGCCTTGACCTTGTGCGGCGGTAAATCCGGCCATAGCGCGGCAGCAATTTGATCCCGCGAGCGCGGCGCGTGGGTCAGCAGGTAGAAGAACAGGTGGCGCGCGGATGCTGCTTCCCACTCGGACAAGGTGATCTCGGCCCCGTCCCGTTCCACTCGCCCGTGCCCAAAACCAAAGATACGCAATTTATTTTGCTTCTCTACCGGCGGGAGAAACTGCTTCAAGACCGCCTGTGCAGTTTGTTCCATGCTCCGCATCTGCTCCAACGATGACGCCAGCAGGTCGCCGCCAATCCCCTGCTCACAGGCGCGTTCCAGAAGCGGCATCTGGTATCGCCCTTCGACGACAAAAAGAGGTTGCTGCTGCTGCTGGGGGTCGATCGTTTCGAACAATTCCTCCAGGCTGTTCAGCGCCTCTTGCTCTTGTCCTGTGGCAAACAAGGCGCAGGCGGCAAAGAACCGCGCGCGGGCCAGTTCGCCCTGGGCTCCGATTTGGGCTAGCTGCTCGCAGGCAGCGGACAAAGTCGCCGTTCCAGTTTCGACCTCTCCCATCTCGACCTGGACGAGCCCTAGCGAGGCGCTATATCGGCCAAGCTGGTAGGGTGATTTTTGCTGCGCGGCAAGATCGAGGCCCTGTCGAATTGCCTGGCACGCCGCGGCCCGGTCGCCCTGGCAGCGATAGATCAACCCCAGCGTTTCTCGCCCGTACGCGGCAAGAAATTTGTGCTCCAACTCGTCGGCAATTGTCAGCCCCAGGGTACAAAACTCGGCCGCCCGGGCCAACACCCCGAGGTCGCGCAGCAGTTCTCCCAGGCTGAGCAGCGTTCCGCCCTCCACTTGCCGGTAGCCGGACTGGCGGGCCAGTTCCAATGCCTCCAAGAGCAGGGGCAGCGATTCGCTGTACCGTCCCATTGTGTAGAGGCAAAAACCCACGTCGTTGAGGGCAATTGCCAGAGCGGACGGATTGCCCAGCTGCCGCCGCATGGCAACCGCTTCCCGCTGCACGACGACCGCTTCTCTCAACTGCCCCTGCCGCTGCAGGCACGCCCCCAGCGCGAGACGGGCAGAGGACTGGTCGAAGGGGTCGGCCTCTACCTGGGCGCAGTGGATGGCTTGCTGCAGGTGGTATTCGGCCTCTGCCAGCCGTCCCAGCGCCATGCAGGAGCGGCCGATGATGCGGTGCGCCTCGTACGTCACGGGGACGTTGGCCTCCTGGACCATCGCCAGGACCTCCCGGCCCAATTTGAGCGCATCCTCGTACCGTCCCCGCCCCAACCAGAGCTGGCAGCGCAGCAGCTGGGCGTATGCCAGCCCTTGCGCGTCGGCAAGCGTCCGATAACCGCTCTCGGCAGTTTCGATCAGGGCGAGGGACTGCTCCATCTGCCCCAGAGCGTCGGCGGCGCGGGCAGAGAACAGGGCCAGGCGGGGAAAGCGTTCGCGCAGTGCTTCCGGCAGCGCCAATGCCCAGGCCACCAGCGTGTCCAGGCGCCCGGTTTCGTGCATCCGCTTGGCCGCCGACTCCATCACTTTTCCGGCCTGGGCGTGCGCCTGCACGATAAGGTAGTGATGGACCGCCTCTTCAGGTTGGTCATAGGCCTCGAACCAGCGGGCGGCGCGGTGGTGCGCTGTGGCCCACTCGCTTTCCCGCTCGCGCTTGAATTTTTCCTGGAGAAACTTTTGCATCAGGTGGTGATACTTGTACCAGCCCTGCTCCAGGCACGTCACGAACAAGTTCTGCTTCTCGATCAGGGTCAGCAGTTTGTCCGCTTCTGCCAGCCCCAGCGCCTCCCGGCAGAGATCCGGGTTCATGGCCTGCAAGGTCGAGGAGGCGAGGAGGAAATCCTTTACCGCGGGCTGTTGGTGGATCAAGACTTCCTGGGCCAGGTACTCGTAGACAGACTGCTCCAGGGGGGGGATGCGCAGCGCGGGCACTGTGCCCCCCGCGCCCGCGGCGTGGGCGGCGAGGAGGATGCAGGCGATCCATCCCTCCGACTGCTGCGCCAGCTCCGCGGCCTGTTGCTCGCTGAGAGAGAGATCAAAGTTCTGCGCCAGCAGCCGCTGGATCTCGTCGGCGCGAAAGCTGAGCGCCTCCTGGTCGATGTAGCCCACCTCGTAGCGCGCCGCCAGCCGCACCAGCGGCGCCAGGTTGGGCGCGGTACGACCCGCCGTGACCACCAGAAACTGGCCCTGTTGGTAGTGCAACAGGCGCTGGAGGATCGCATCGACCTCGGGTGCACGTGCCAGGTGGTGGTAGTCGTCCAGTACCAACACGAACCAGTGCGGGACAACCTCGATCACCTCGTTGAGCAGTGCGTCGACGATGCCGGGCGCGCCGTGGGAGAGGTCCTGCTGCCCTTTCAGCACCTGGTGAGTGCGCGCGCCAAAGTCGGGGAAGCGGTGCTGCAGGCTGAGCAGCAGGTGTTCCAAAAAGATGTACGGGTCGCGGTCCTCGGGGTCCAGGCTGTACCAGCACACGGGGGCTTCCAGGTGGTGGGCAAAGTCGACCAGCAGCGTTGTCTTGCCGTAGCCGGCCGGGGCGGAGACGGTGATCAGCTTGCGGTCGGTCAGGTCGTAGAGCAGGCTGAGCAGCCGCTGGCGGGTGAGGAGGGATTCGCGTCGTTGGGGGAGCAGGACCTTGGTGACCAGCGGCGAGAGGGACATGGGCTACCGTCTGCGGCGCGGGCTGCCGGCGGGGTGGTTGTCCCGGTCGGTGGGGTGCATTGTCCTATTCGGGCTGTCGTTCCACATAGATGGTGACGACCTGCGATTCGGCCTGGTTGCCCGCCGCGTCATAGACCACCGCCCGGAAGCGTTGTGCACCCAGCGCGGAGAGAATCCAGTTGACGTTGTAGGGCGGGAAATTCCGCACCGCAAAGGGTTCTTGCTCGTCGTTGTGGTAAAACTCGACCCGGTCGATGGCATAGTTGTCGGTGACCTCGGCGTTGACGTTGACCCACTCGTCTTCTCCCAAGGTGTAGGTCTTTTCTGCTGGGGGATAGGTCAGGTTGATGGTCGGCGGCGTGTTGTCGACCGTGACCTGGATGGTGGCCTGGCGCAGCGAGAGGTCGTGGTTCACCACCGTCAGCTGCAGGCTGTACAGGCCGTCCAATCCGGTCAGGTCCCAGTACTCTAGCACGTTGTTTTCCACTTGGTTGCCGTGGTCCGGCCCGATCTGAATCCACTCGCTGGGGTTCAACCCTTCTCCAAAAGCGAGTCGATAGAAGGCGAAGGAGCCGCCGCGCGCATTGCCGATAATCTCGATCGGGCCGCTGGAGATGTAGGCGTAGGGAGTCGGTTGGGTAATGGCCACCTCTGGGTTGACGGGTGATGGCCCATAGACCGTGTCGTATTCGGTCGGCGGCGTTGCCGGGCGGTCCTCCTCGGGCAGGCTGGCCAGCCAATCGGCGGCCTCACGCGGGTAGACGGCAAAGACCTGCTCCTCGCACAGTTCGGGCGGCGTATAGACGGTGCAGAGCCGGCCCGTCTCCCGGTTGACGGAAAAGGTCTGGTGGATGTCGCAGCGCTCGGTCGGCGCGGTGCCGGGGATGAACAGCTCGGTGACCGTGGGACAGTGGGCGGTGGGCAAAAGGCCGGATACGGCACAGACGCTGTGCTCTTCCAGGCCATCGGGCCGGGTGAAGGGAACGATTTCCTCGCCCTGCAAGGCGTACTCCATCACCGCGTGCCAGATGGGCGCGGCGCCTTTGGAGCCGGGCAGGTTTTCCATCTCGCTGTTGTTGCTGTTGCCCACCCAGACCCCGGTGACGATCTGGGGGGTAAAGCCGACCGTCCAGGCGTCCCGCCAGTCGTTGGTCGAGCCGGTCTTGGCCGCCGCCGGGCGGTCCTGG
This sequence comes from Anaerolineae bacterium, assembly GCA_016931695.1. GTDB lineage: Bacteria > Chloroflexota > Anaerolineae > B4-G1 > DUEL01 > JAFGEI01. The sequence goes on from JAFGEI010000025.1 coordinate 57,154, forward strand.
GAGAGCTCCAGCGGGTTGGGGGAGCCAAAGGCTTCCCAGCGAGCCCGCCGGTCGGAGAGGATGTTGGTGATCAGGTAGGCCAGCGGCGGTTCAAAAATCACCTGCTGCTGGGGTTCCGTGTACTCGTACAGTACGTTCCCATTGCGATTCTCTACCCGCAGGACCGCTACCGGGTCCAGCTCGCGATATCCCTGCAGCCGCTGCTCTGTCGGGATGGGTTGGCCGATCATCACGCCGCCGTTGGCATAGACGGTGTTGGCGTAGGTGAGGTCGAGCAAGCGCACCTCGCCGCCGCCCAGGGTGAGGCTCAGCCCGTAAAACTCGAGCCCGCGGTCGAGGCTGTTGATGCCCATCCTGTGCGCCATGCGAATGGTGTTGTCCACGCCCGCCAGCTGCAGCGCCGCAACTGCCGGGACGTTGTAGGAACGAGCCAGCGCCAGCCGCAGCCGCTGGGGGCCGTGGTAGTCCCGGTCATAGTTTTCCGGCACGTAGGGGGCCTGGCCGGGCTGCTCGAAAGCGGTTCGCACGTCCCAAAAGAGGTGGGCGGCGTTATAGCCCTGGGAGAGCAGGGTGACGTAGGTGAACGGCTTGAAAGAAGAACCGGGCTGGCGCAGTCCCAGGGCGGCGTTAAAGTGGCCGTCGATGGACTCGTCCCAGTAATCGAGGCTGCCGACCATGGTCAGGATCTCGCCGGTGCCCGGCCGGATCACCACTACTGCAGCGTTCGACACCTGGTGATCAAAGCCGACGTCGCTGGCACGCAGGGGGGGCAGGAAGCGGGCCGCTTCGCACCCCGCCGCAATTGCCTCGTCGAGCACCTCCTGGTCGCCCTCCCCCGACAGGCGGCGGACGTGCGTCTGGGCAGCGCACTCGGCCTGCAGTTGCAGGTCATAGTCGAGGGTGGTGTATACCCGCAGGCCGCCGCGGTTGACCAGCTCGGGCCCAAACATCTCTTCCAGCTCGTTGCGCACATAGACCGAAAAGTGAGGGGCCAGGAAATCGAACTGTTCTGTCGGCGAGGCCAGCTGCCACGGCTCGACCTTGGCGGCCTCCGCTTCCGCCTCGGTGATGCAGCCCTGCAGGACCATCTGGTCCAGCACCAGGTTCTGCCGCTCGCGGGCGGCGACGGGGTTGTGGAAGGGGTTCATCCAGGGGTACTGCGGAATCGCAGCCAGCGTTGCCGCTTCGCTCAGGCTCAACTCGCTGGCTGGCTTGCCGAAATAGATTTGAGCTGCCGATTCGATACCGTACGCCATCCCGCCGTAAGAGTTGGTGTTCAGGTACCATTCCAGGATCTGTTCCTTGTCGTAGCGGCGGGTGATCTCGACTGCCAGGATCCATTCCCTGATCTTGCGGGCATAGTCCTGGAATTCGGGACCCTCGACGCTCACGATGCGGTCGGCCGGATCGATGAGCACGTTCTTGATCAACTGCTGGGTGATCGAGGAGCCGCCCTGGATCTGTTCGCCGCGCAGGTTCGAGATCAGGGCACGCGTGATGCCGCGCGGATCGACGCCTGGGTTCTCCCAGTACGTGCGGTCTTCGATGGCGATCGTCGCGCAGATCATGTGCTCGGGGATCTCTTCCAGCGGTGCCCAGACCCGATCCCCGGCGTTGGGATCGATCACCTCCCACAGCAATACCTGCCCCGTGCGGTCATAGATGTGCGTCGTCTCAAAGTTTTCCTCGACAAACTCGATCTGCTCCGGTTCGGGCAGGTCCTGGGCAAAGTAGGCATAGACGCCGACGACGCTGCCCACCACGCCGGATACGGAAAGCAGCATCGAGGTCAAGAGCAGCAGCAGGGACATGGCGACGACCTGGAGCAGGCGGCCTGGGCCCGTGCGGGCCTTGGCCCGCTTGCGCTGCCGCCGCTGCAAGGTGACGATTCGGACGATCCACTTGGGTGTCAAGGATTACCTCCGCACATCATCGATTGCTACTGACCCATGCATAGTAACAGAAAGTACCCAAGTTGGCAAGTGAAAGAAAATTCGCAGCTTGTAGGGGCGAGGCACCACCTCGCCCCTACAAATGCTACGCCTCTTTTCTCAACACCAGAAAGTGGGACAGGCCAAAAGCACGCAGCGGTGTGCGTTCCAGCGTGTAGGTCACAATGCGCAGGACGTGGGCCAGCAGGGAGGAGCGGGCAGCGAGCTTGTCGTAGCCGGGGTAGATGGGAGTGTGGTACAACGGCCGGGCCGGCAGGCCGTGGAACAGGGCGCGCAGGCTGCGCCCTGTGTAGGCCCGCACGTGCGGGGCCAGGCGACGCCGCAGCACGTCCGGCAGGTAGTTGACCAGCGGGATGTTGCCGAAACGGTACCGTCCTCGCCAGTAGATGCCGTGGGTCTCGAAGGGATAGAGGCGGTTGGGGACGAAAACGACGATGCTTCCGCCGGGCCGCGCGACCCGCACCATCTCGGCGGCGCAGGCGCGGTCGTCGTCGACGTGCTCGAGGACCTCGTGGGAAAAGACGAGGTCGAAACTACCGTCGGCAAAGGGCAGCCGCTCGCCGAGCGACTGCACGACCCCGCCGGCCCGCTCCTGCGCCTGCCGCGCCCGCTCTCGCTCCAGCTCGACGCCAAAGACGTGGGCGGTGAGCTGCTGAAAAGCAGCGGTGTACATCCCCACGCCGCAGCCGACGTCCAGCACCCGCTGCCCGGCCGCATCGGCCCAGCGGCGGACCATCTCAAAGCGCCGCTCCTGTCCCGCCTGCCAGACCAGGGAGGGGCAGCCGCGGACAGCGCGGGGGTCGTCAATGGGGGCGTGGGTCATCTTTTCCTTTCCGGGTCCCCTGGTCTTTCTAGGGCAACAACATCTCCAATTGAGCGAAATCGTCCGGCCCCAGCTGGTCGACGAGTTCCTGGGAGAGCGTATAGCCGGCCAGCATCTCTTCCTGGCTTGGCGACGTCCCGGCCGGCCAGGCGACGTCCAGGATGCGCGGGTAGTTGGTGCCGCCGGGCCGGCCGCCGACCTGCCATTGGGTCGCATCAGGTTCCAGCTCGCGCAGGTTGTCCGGCCCGTAGCCGTCGTGGCTCATGACCAGGACGGCGTACTGCCAGCTCGCCGGATCGTCCCCCAGCACCGACTGCGGCACCTTGACTGTCACCTTGCGCTGCCCCGGGTCGGGCAGGACCTGGATCTCGGTCTCGACCGCCTCCGGCTCGCCATCTGCACCTGGCTGGTAGAGGGTGGAGAACCAGCCGTTGACCCACAGCGCCCAATCCCAGCCGTAATCGGCGCCCAGGGCGGCGTTGCGGGAGGGCAGCAAGAGCCGCGCGCCGCTCCCCGGCCCGTCCTGATCGATGTAGACGTCAAAGGACTGCAGGGAGAGGCCGGTGGGAGAGCCCCAGGCGTTGTCGACCGGGCCGCGGACGACGAACTTGAAGACGATGCTCTCCTCGTCATAGCCGACGCTAAAGCTGGTCAGGTCAAAGACCCCGCCCTGAAAGACCGAGTCGGTGGGGTAGTGATAGTCGCCCGGGCCATAGTCGTCTCCCTCCGGGTCGGCTATCTCCAGCACCGTCGTCGTCCGCCCCAGGTCCGGCGTCACCAGGCGGGCTGGACCGCCCTCGGGCAGCACGGCGAGGTCGACCGGCCCTGTCTCTGCCGGCTGGCTAAAGACGGCGCGGAGGTTGACCGGGTCGCCGGTGTCCAACTGCGGGGCAATGACCGCGAAAGGAATTCCCAGCTCAATTGTCTTGCCGGCAAGGACAAAATCGGAGAGCGCCTGTGGCTCAATCCAGCCCCCGGCGCCATCGGCAGCGTAGAGGGTCGCCGCAACTGGCCTGGCTGACAGGGCTACCTCGAGCAAGTGGGTCGCGCCAAAGCCGAGCACCGTCTCCCGCCCGCCCCAGCGGGAGAAGGGGTTGGTCGCTCCGCCGCCGGGGACAGCGATATAGACGCCGAGGTATGCTTCGCCCGCCTGGGGGGGGGCGGGCCATTCGCCAGGGCTGTCAAAGCGCAGGTAGAGATTTTGCGCGTCAAAGCCATAGGCCAGACGGTCAAACGTCTCCCCCGCCAGCGCCTGATAGTAGCCGCCCAGGGCCCACTCCTCCTCGTCGGCCTGGCCGTCGATCTGGGGGGAAATCAGGCCGGTGGCGGGCTGGTTGGGCGGCTGGGCCCGCTGCGGGATGACCGGCACGTCGAGAAAGGCCGGCGGTTCTTCTCCCAGCAGGCGGCAGACCTGCTGCAGGGTGCTGCGGAACTGCTGGTCGAAGGTGTCATCCTGGCCCGAGTCCTGGTCGGCCCCGTACCACCAGAACCAGTCCGACCCCTCGGCGACGTACATCATCTCCTGGGCGGCGGCCAGGCTCGCGGCGTCGATCGAGCGGCTGCCGCGCTCGTAGAGGGCCAGCAGTTCCCGCACCTGGTAGATATAGTCCCAGGCCTGGTTCTCCTCCTCCTCGCCGATCCAGGTCGAGTAGGTGCCGTCGACCCAGGAACCGGCCCACAGGTCGTCGAGGGGCTGCGGCGCGGGGAACCACTCCAGGTACTCGGAGGGGGTCACGGTGACGATCTCTTCGTCCTCCGAAAGCAGTTGGTAGAGGGTGTGCAGGAATTCTTTGCCGTCGTTCTCGTAATACTCCCAGGCGTTCTCGCCGTCGAGGATGACGGTGACGATGTGCGGTCCTTCCGTTCCCTGCTCTTGTAGTTGAGCGTGGATATTGTGCAGCCGGTCGACAAAGTCCTGCGCCGCCGCCTCGCCGTCCAGGCCGGAATAGGTGAACGAGACCTTGTCGGAGAGGACGTGGTCGCGGAAAAAGATGGCGACGGGCGCGGACACGATGCCGCCGCTCTCCTGGACCGTGTAGGGCTGGTAGAGCAGGTCGATCTCTTCGACGGTGTCGCTGCTGTCGCGTTCAAAGCCATCCATCTCCAGCGAATGGGCCAGCACCCGCTCGTCGGAGGCCATCCACTGGATGCCGGCCCGCCCGATCAGGCCGACCATGGCCTGGGCCACCGCGCCCTCGGCGGGCCACATGCCGCGCGGATCGACGCCAAAGTGATCGCGATAGTACTGCACTCCCAGCTCGACCTGGGCGACGGCGTCCTGGCCAAAGCGGAACGAGTCCGCCGGAAGCTCGGCGCCGGGCATGGCCTGGGTCGCCAGCCCGGTGTCGATGAGCAGGGGCAGGATGGGGTGGGCAAACGGGGTCATGGTCACCTCGATCTGGCCGTCCGCTTGCATCTCGCGGTGGAGCGGGATGACCTCGTTAATGATGCGCCAATGTTCGTTGAGGATCGTCTCTTTATCCGCCTCGCTGTAATCCCGCCCCTGGGCGACCAGGGAGGCCAGCGGCTCCTCGGCCAGAAAATCGGGATCGGTCCAGCCGAGGTTAAAGAGCACCTGCAGGTCGCGGTAATCCTGCGCGGTCCAGACCGCCATCGCCGCCTGGATGTCGGCGTCGCTGGCGTCGGGCCGCATGTCCCGCAGCTCGACGTAGCGGGGAAAGCGCTCGATGATGTTGGCGTTGATGTCGAAAAAGTAGCGCAGGATGAACCACTTTTGCTCCGTGGTCAGCTGGTCGGCCGGGACGCGGCTCATCTCCCAGTACATGTCGGTCGCGCCGTTCGAGAGGTCGTCCAGCTGGCGGATCAGGCTGGGGGTCAGGTTGAAGGTGGCGTGGATGTCGGGGTATTCCTGCAGGATCGCTGCCATGTCGTAATAGTCCTTGGCGGCGTGGAGGCGGACCCACGGCTTGACATAGATGCCAGTGTCCGGCTCCTGGTAGTAGACGGGTTGGTGCTGGTGCCAGATGATCGCCAGGTAGAGCACGTCCTCGTCGGGGCGGGACTGGCAGGTGGGAAACAGGCCCACGGTCAGGGCGGCGAGGATGGCGAGGCAAAGCGTTTTGGTTTTCATCGTCTATCTCCTTTGTAGATGACGAGGGCTGCTGGCGGGAATTTTTACGGCTTCCTTGTCATCACGCGGCTATTCCCGCCGTTCTAACAGCAGCACAATTCCCTGTCGCGGTGGCAGGTTTCCCCGTGGGATGTAGCTGAACGCACCATCTTGGCCCACCGACAGATCACCGGCCCTCGTGTCGGTCAGCAAATCGAGGGCGTGGTACTCGCCGGGAGAGAGAGGCCCGGCAAACAGCGAGAGCGTGCAGTTGCGCTCCCGCTCGGCGCCGAAATTCGCCACCACCAACAGCGTCTCCGTTTCGTGGTGGCGCAGGAAGGCATAGACGCGGTTGCAGCTGCTCTCCAGCGGGATCAGCTCCCCCCAGCGCAGGGCGACGTGGTCGCTGCGCAGGTGGATCAGCCGCCGGTAGTGGCTGAGCAGCGAGTGGGGATCGGCCGATTCGGCCGCCACGTTGATGGTCGCATAGTCCTCGTTGACCGGGTTCCACGGCCGGCGGGTGGTGAACCCGGCGTGCGCGTCGTCGCTCCACTGCATCGGTGTGCGGATCGACGGGTCAGGCTTTTGCCCGCTCATGCCGATCTCTTCGCCATAATAGATAAAGGGCACGCCGGGCAGGGTCAGCAGCAGCGTTGCCGCCAACCTGGCCTGGTCGACGTCGCCGCCCAGCTCACTCATCACCCGCTCCTGGTCGTGGTTGGTCAGAAAAGTGGCGTATTGACCTTGCGGGTAGGCAGACTGGGCCTGCGTCACGACGTAGGCCAGCCAATCCGGGATGCCATTGTCCACCCCGTCGACGATCGCGCTCGCCAAGTCGAACTCAAAGACCAGGTCGAGTTCGTCGTCAACGACGTAGGAAGCGGCCTGGCTCGTGTCATCCCACACCTCGCCGACGGTCAGCACGTCGGGGCCGACGTCGTCGGTGAACCGGTCAAAGTCGGCCAGCCAGGCGTGGGTGGCGGCGGTGTTTTCCTGTTGCTGGCCTTCCTCGACGAGGTGGCGCGCGGCGTCGAGGCGAAAGCCGTCCGCCCCCATGTCGACCAGCCAGAAATGGGCCACGTCGTGCATCGCCGCCGTCACTTGCGGGTTGCGGTAGTTGAGGTCGGGCATCTGGTCCCAGAAGAGGCCGTAGTAGAAATCGTCGCCCCGGCGGTGCCAGACCCGCTGGTCCCACGGCCCGTTGTAGCCGGGGTTCTCCTCGCTCCAGACGTACCAGTCGCGGTAGGTCGCATCTGGGCCGACCGTGGCGTTGACGAACCAGGGATGGGCGGCGGAGGTGTGGTTCAGCACCAGGTCGACGATGACGCGGATGCCGCGGGCGTGGGCCGCGTCGATCAGGGCGCGGAAATCCTCGTTGGTGCCATAATCTTGCTCGACGGTCATATAGTCGGTCACGTCGTAGCCGTGGTAGCTGGGTGACTGGGCGATGGGCATGAGCCAGATGCCGCTGACGCCCAGGTCGTCGCTGGTGGTGGGATCGCCGTCGTTCAGATAATCCAGCTTTTCGATCAGGCCGGGCAGGTCGCCGATGCCGTCGCCATCGCTGTCGTAAAAACTGCGCACAAAGACTTGGTAAAAGACGGCGTCGTTCCACCAGCCGCTCTCGCCGGAGGGAGGCGGGACTGGGGTATCGGTTGGGGCGGCGGGGGGCAGCGTCGGGTTGCAGTTGGCAAGGACGAGCAGTGTCGTCAGCAGGGCAATTGCCCGCCCGCCAGGCCGGGATCGGGCCCGCGCCGGACGGCAGCGGTGAATGGCGAAACGTGTGGTCATGTTTCCTCGCAGCGGGAATTATAGTACAGTCTGCGGCGCAGGGCAAAAGACCGGTGTCGGGGTGCGCTTGCGCCTGCCGACAACTTGCACTATACTGGAGTGAAAGGATCAGATGACATCACTAATCGTGATCGATATTGACGGGCTGCGCCGTGACGTATTTCGCGACAGCCTGGAGGCGGGGAAACTGCCGCACGTCGAGCGCATCGTCGGCGGGCCGGGCGGCTCGTTTGCCTGCCACGTCGACGCGGTCAGCACCGCCCCCTCCATCACCTTTGCTGCCCAGGCCAGCATATTCACCGGCGAGCACCCCGGACGCCACGGCATCGCCGGCAACGAGAGCTTTGACCGGCTGGGGCGCATCTCGGATGGCCGGCCGCGCCACTTTGGCTTTGACGTCGGCTACACGCTGGCGGTGGACGACGCCGTCGCCGTGTTCACCGACGGGCTGGCCTCCCGGCTGCTCAGCCGGGACGTGTCCACGCTGTACGAGCAGGTGGCGCGGCGCGATTGGACCTCGGCTGTCTTTTACCACATGATCGCCCGCGGCGCTGGCGCCTGGACCCCGCCCGACGTGGTTGACATCGCCCGCTTCACCAAGGGCAACTGGCTGCTGGGCCTGGAGGCCGGGCGGTACGACGCGGGCATGCTCGACCAACTGCTCGCCTACCTGGGCGCGGGCCACCGGCCCGACGTCCTGACCGTCTATTTGATGGGGCTGGACCATCACAGCCACGCCCACGGCCCCGCGGGCCAGCCGGATTACCTGCAGGAAATCGTCGATCCCCAGATCGGCCGCCTGCTGGACGGGCTGCAGGCGGCCGGCATGCTCGACGGGGCGGTCGTGGTGCTGGTCAGCGATCACGGCCAGATCGAGGTCGTGCCCGACGACCGCCATTCAATCCGCCTCGGCTTTCCCTTCGACCGCGAGCTGGGCCACCTCTTTGCCGCCCTCGGCCTCGACGTCCACGACATCCCCGGCGAGGACCCGGCATGCGATGCGGTCATGGGGCTCAACGGCGGGCTGGCCCACGTCTACCTGCAGCACCGCGCCGGGCGCTGGGCCGATCCGCCGCGCTACCAGGAGGACGTCCTGCCGGTGGCCGAGGCCTTTTACCAGCTGAACCGCAGCGGCAAGTACGAGCCGGAACTGGTCGGCAGCCTGGAGCTGATCCTGCTGCGAAACAGCGAGCAGGAGGGATGGCAGGGAGAGTACCGTGCCTACCTGGGCGGTGGGCAGACCCAGCCCCTGGCCGATTACCTGCAGGCCCATCCGGAACTCGATTACGTCGACGCCGTCAACCGCATCCGCCTCGCCGCCTCTGCCATGAGCGGCGACTTGATCCTCGCCGCCAACGGCGGCGCGGGGTTCTACTTTGGCGCGCCCATCGTCGGCGTGCACGGCGGGCTCTACCCGGGCGACTCGGAGGCGGTGCTGACCTTTGCCCTGCCCGGTGGCTCTGCCGACGACGTCGCCTGGCTGCGCGAGACGGTGAACGGCGTGATTGCGGACCGGCGGGCCAACGAAGGGCAGCGCCAGCCCAGCGTCGCCGACATGGTCCCGGCGGCCATGGCACTTTTGCAGCCAGGACCATGATCATCCTGTCGACCGGCTCCATCTATACCTACGGCACCGCCCGCGCCCTGGCCCTGGCGGCCGAGACCGGCTACGATGGCGTGGAAGTGACCATCGACGACCGCTGGGATACCCGCCAGCCGGCCTATCTGCGGCGTCTTGCCGAGACCTATGGCACCCCCATCGCCGCCTTGCACAGCCCCTTTGTCGCCACGGTGAGCGGCTGGCCGGCCTGCCAGCTCGAGCGGCTGAAGCGCTCGGTTGCGCTGGCCCAGGAACTGGGCACGCCGGTAGTCGTCACCCACCTGCCCTTTCGCTTTTATGGCCTGCTGGGGCATTTGCACGGCTTGGGCTACCGCCGCTTTGTTCTGCCGCTGCCGCTGCCCTGGCTGCGGCGGGAACCTTACTACTATGCCCTGCGCGATGGCCAGCTGCGGCAGCTGGAGGAGGCGGCTGGCGTGATCATCGCCGTGGAGAACATGCCCGCTTTCCCGCTGCTGGGCCGGCCGGTCGACATCCACTGGTTCAACCGCCTGGACGAGCTGGCCCGCTTTCCCCACCTCACCCTCGACACCACCCACCTGGGAACGTGGGGCCTGGACCCGCTGCGCGTCTACGAACGGCTGCGGGGGCGGGTAGCCCACGTCCATCTATCCAACTTTGACGGGCGGGAGCACCGCTCTCCCCCCGATGGCGACCTGCCGCTGGCGGCGCTGCTGCGGCGCATGGCGGGCAGCGGCTACCGGGGGGCGATCAGTGTCGAGACTCACCCCGACGCGCTGGGGGCTGAAGACGAGGTGCAATGCCGGAGCGCGCTGCGGCGGGCGCTGCTTTTCTGCCGCGAGAATTTTGTCGAGGAGGAAGCCGATGTCAAACAATAGCAGCCGGACAATGCGGTTTCTCCAGCAAGAAAACGTGCGCTTGCAGGAAGAGAACCAGGTGCTGAAGGAGCAGGTCTCGGCTCTGCAGCGATACGTCCACGCTTTGCAACAACTGCAGGAAACGGTCCATCGCTTTACGCCAGAACAGGACATTCTGTCCCTGCTGGACGAGACGATGTACTGCGCCATGATGCTGCTGGACACCGCCGACGGATCGCTGATGCTGGTCGACGACGAGAGCAACGAACTGGTCTTTGTGCTGGTCCACGGCGCGGTGCGGGAGACGCTGCCCGGCTATCGCTTCGATCAGCGCAAGGGAATTGCCGGCTGGGTGGCGGAGAACAAACAGCCGGCCGTTGTCAACGACGTCCGGGCCGATCCCCGCTTCATCTCCGAGGTCGACGAGTATTTCAGCTTCCACACCCAGTCCCTGGTGGCGGTGCCGTTGATCGCCCGCAATAGGGTCTATGGCGTCATCGAGATGGTGAACAAGCAGGGGGGAGAGAATTTCACCGACGAGGACGTCAGCCTGCTGCTGATCGCGGCGACGCTCTGTGCCTCGGCGCTCGACTATGCCGCTTCAGGGGCGCCGGAGGGGTAAAGTCAGGATGGGCCGGAGTTTAACTGTGGCCCATCTGTGAACTCCAGTCCATCTGTGGGTCTCGTCGTGTCATCCCTCGTCATTTGCCAGGATCTGCCGCGCCTGGGCGATATCCTCCTGCATCTTTGCCACGAGTACGTTCAAGCTGGGAAATACTTGCTCGTCCCGCAGGCGGGCGACAAACTCCAGCCCCAGTTGCTGCCCGTACAGATCGCCGTTGAAATCGAGCAGGTGTGCTTCGACCGTGAGCTCGTCGTCGGCGATGGTCGGGCGCACCCCGACGTTGGTCACTGCCGGCCACGACCCCGCCCGTTCTGTCCGCGCGGTGCAGGCATAGACGCCGTTCGCCGGGATCAGGCGGCCTGCTGGCGGCGCCAGGTTTGCGGTGGGCACGCCGAGAGTGCGGCCCAATGCCCGCCCGTACACCACTTGGCCAGCCAGGTAATAGGGGCGCCCCAGGCAGCCGTTTGCCTCCGCCACGTCGCCGGCGGTGAGAGCGGCGCGAATGCGCGTGCTGCTGACCACTTTCCCCTTCCAGCGCAGCGGTTCCACGACCCGCATCGCAAATCCCATCCGCCGGCCCAGCTTTTGGAGATAGTCCACGTTCCCTTCCCGCCGGTGCCCCAGTGCAAAGTCGGGCCCGGCCCACAGCTCTTTCATCTGCAGGGATTGGCACAGCGAGGCCGCGAAACGGGCCGCCGAGGTGCCGGCGACGGCGGCAGTAAAACGGAGAACCACCAACAGGTCCACCTGCAGCTCCTCCAGCAACACCGCCCGCTCCTGCACCGTGGAGAGCGCCGCCACGGGACTCCGGCCCAGCATGGCGCCCGGTCGCGGGTCAAATGTCAACACTGCCGCATCGTGCCCGGCCTGGTGGGCCGTTTCAGTCATCGTGCCGATCAACTGCTGGTGGCCGCGGTGAATGCCGTCGAAGGTGCCGATGGCGATGTGGGTTGGGTGGGACGGATTTGCCACAGCAAGATCGTGGATGATCTTCATCGTGCTTCCTGGGCCAGGACCTTGCGCGGCTGCCAGGCGCCGCGGTCGGCCTGATAGACCATCACGGCCAACAGGCCCCCCGCCGGCCCGTAGGCGCGGGCGACGGCACCGTCCGCCGCCGCCGCGGCGGCGCTCACCGCCTGGCCCGACTGCACCGCCCGCGCTTCCTGCTCGTCCAGTTCGAGCGCCGGGTAGCGCTGCAGCGCCGCGTCCATCGGCAGCAGCTGCGAGGGGAGCCGGGCGGGCGTCAGCGAATCCAGCGGCAGGGCGTCCTGCAGGTGGAAATCGCCGCTGGCGAGGCGGACCAGGCTCACCAGGTGCGCGCCGCAGCCCAGTTGTCGCCCCAGGTCGTGGGCCAGGGAGCGGATGTACGTACCTGGCGAGCAGGTGACCTCGAGGGTGAATTCGGGGGGTGCCCAATCCTGCAGCGTCAGGCGCTCGATCTCTACCGGGCGCGGCTGGCGCGGCACCTCGATCCCTTGCCGTGCCAGATCGTAGAGCCGCCGCCCGCGGTGCCTGACGGCGGAATACATCGGCGGGACCTGCAGAATCGGGCCGTGAAACGAGGAGAGAGCATCTTCCAGTTCTGCCCGGTCGACTGCCACCGGGCGCTCGGCTACCACGACCCCTTCGACGTCGTAGGTGTCTGTCTCCTGCCCGAGACGGACCCGGGCCCGGTACTGCTTGGGCGAGTCGACGAGGTATTCGACCAGGCGCGTGGCTTGCCCCAGGCAGACGACGAGGACGCCGGTCGCCAGCGGGTCGAGGGTGCCGGCGTGGCCCACCCGGCGCTGCCGGGCGACCTGGCGCACGCGGTTGACCACGTCGTGGGAGGTCAGCCTGCGGGGTTTATCAAGGTTGAGGATGCCGTTCATTGCCGGCGGCAGCCTGCTCGAGCTGTCGCGCCACGTCCTCGCGCAGGAGCGACAGCACCTGCTCTTGTGCTTCCTCGAGCGGGCCGGGAACCAGGCAGCCGGAGGCGAGGGCGTGCCCGCCGCCGCCAAGGGACAGGGCGATCCTGGAGACGTCAAAGCCCGGCACGGCGCGGAACCCGACCTCGATCTGCCCGTCTTCGCGCTCGGTAAAGACGGCCGAGGCGACGACTTCCTGAGCCCCGATGAGCAGGTTTGAAAGTCCTGAGCTGGCATAGCTGTTGAGGCCGACCGCCCGCTGTACCGCTATGGGGACGCTGGTCCAGACGACGCCGTCCGCCGCCTCCAGCCGCGAGAGCGCGATGCCCCACAGCTTGATCGTCGGCAGCGACCGCTGGTCGAGGGTGCGGAAGGTGATGGTCGTCAGCGGCGCGCCCGCCTGCATCAGCTCGATCGCGATTTGCAACACCTCGGCGGTCACGTTGGACGTGCGAAAGCTCCGCGTGTCGGTAACCAGGCCGGTGAGAAGCGGGCCAGCGATCCGTTCGTCGATGGGAATCTCCAGGTAGCGGAAAAGCTGGTAGAGAATGTGGGTCGTCGATACCGCGGCGACGTCCACCAGGTTGACCATCCCGAACTGCAGGTTGGTGACGTGGTGGTCGACGTTCAACAGGGGCAGGGAATCCACCCCTGCAAGGTCGCCGATGCTGCCCATGCGGAACGGATCGGAACAGTCGAGGCAGATCAGCAGGTCAAAGGCCCCGGTTGGATTGGAGGTAATCTGGTTCGTCCCGGCAAGAAAACCAAAACGCTGCGGTATGGCGTCCTGGCAGGATAGGGTTGGTTCTTTGCCCAACGCGCGCAGGGCCCAGCCCATGCCAAGGAGGCTGCCCACGGCATCGCCATCTGGGGCGATGTGGGTCACCAGGAGCGGGTGGGTGCAGCTCAGCAGCAGGTTACGGCTCTGACTCAGGGCCTCCGGATTCATCGGTTAACAACTCGTCGAGGAGGCGGGAGATGCGTTCGCCCCGCTCCAGGGAATCGTCCAGGTAAAAGACCAATTCGGGCGTATTGCGCAGGCGGATTCGCTTTCCCAGCTCGCGGCGTAGGAACCCGGCTGCGCTGCGCAATCCCTCCAGCGCTTCCGCCTGCTCCTCCGGCCCGCCAAAGGTGCTAAAGTAGACGTGGGCGCGGGTGACGTCGGGGGTCACTTTGACCCCGGTGATGGTCACCATGTGAATTCGCGGATCGTTGACCCGCGTCTGCAGTAGCTCGGTCAGGTGAACGCGGATCATTTCCGCGGCCCGCCCCAGGTATTTCTTACTCATCAATCAGCAGTTTTTTCTCTTTCCATCACATAGAACTCGATGACGTCGTTTTCTTGGAAATCGTGGAAATCTTCCAATCCCACGCCGCATTCAAAACCGGTCCGCACTTCGCGCACGTCCTTTTCAAAGCGCTTGAGGGAGGAGACGTGGCCATCGTGGATTTCCTGCCCCGTGCGCAGGACGCGCACCTTGGCGTTGCGTCGCACTTCCCCCTCAATGATGTAACAGCCAGCGATCTGCCCGATGCGCGATATGTCAAAGATGGCCCGCACCTGTGCGCGCCCAATGACCTTGGCGACGTAGGTCGGTTCCAAGAGGCCTTTGAGGGCCAGTTCGATCTCGTCGATCAGCTTGTAGATGACGTCGTAAATGCGCACGTCAATTCCTTCGACCTCGGCCATGCGCCGGGCGGCCGGGTCCATCGTCACTTGAAAGCCGACGACGATGGCCTGGGAAGCCACGGCGAGGTTGATATCGGACTCGGTAATGTTGCCGGCCGCGGTATGAATGACATTGACCTTGAGATCCTCTGCGCCCAGCGTCTCGAGGGAGTTGACGATCGGCTCGATTGAGCCCTGGACGTCGGCCTTGACGATCAGGTTGAGCTCCTTGATCTTGCCCTGGCGGATGCTCTGCGACAGGTCGTCGAGGCTAAAGGGCTGCGCGGCAGTTGTCCGAGCTTGCTGCTCCTCCAATCGCCTGGCGACGATGGTGCGGCAGGTCCGGTCGTCGGGCATCACCTCGAACAAGTCGCCGGCCGTCGATACGCCGGAAAGCCCCAGGATCAAGACCGGCGTGGAGGGAAGTGCCTCGTCGATGGTCTGGCCGTGCTCGTCGATCATGCGCCGTACGCGGCCGCAGACCGTTCCCGCGACGATGGAATCGCCGACGTGGAGGGTGCCGTTCTGGACCAGCACCGTCGCCACGGGCCCCTGGCTGGTGTCCAGCCGGCCCTCCAGTACCGTGCCCACGGCCGGGCGGTTGGGATTGGCCTTGATTTCTTGCGAATCCGCTATCAGTAGGATCGCCTCCAGCAGGTCCTCCAGGCCAATCCGCTTTTTGGCCGAGACCGGTACGCAGAGCGTATTGCCGCCCCAGTCGTCTGGGGTCAGGTTGATGTCGCTGAGCGCCTTTTTGGTGCGTTCCGGCTGGGCGTTTGGTTTGTCGATCTTGTTGAGGGCGACAATGATCGGCACCCGCGCCGCCCGGGCGTGGTTGATCGCTTCCACCGTCTGTGGCATCACCCCGTCGTCGGCCGCGACCACCAGGACCGCGATGTCGGTGGTGTGCGCACCGCGGGCGCGCATCGCCGTGAACGCCTCGTGACCCGGCGTGTCCAGGAAAGTGATCAGCCGTCCCCGGTGTTCGATCTGGTAGGCGCCGATGTGCTGGGTGATGCCGCCGACCTCTCCAGCGGCAACGTCGGTGCGGCGGATTGCGTCCAGGAGAGAAGTTTTGCCGTGGTCGACGTGTCCCAAAACCGTCACCACCGGCGGGCGCAGATGGAGGTCGTCCGGGTCCTCTCCGGCGTACAGTCGCTCCCAGAGCGGGATCGGGCCTTCTTCATCGGCTGTTTCGACTACGGGGGGCGCTTCTTCTTTGGTTTCAAACCCCATTTCGGCCGCGACGATGGCTGCTGTTTCGTAATCAACCTGCTGGTTGATCGTGGCGATGATGCCATCGTTCATCAGCTGCTTGATCACGTCGATTGGGCTGACTTCCATTAAACGAGCCAGATCGCGCACTGTCAGATAGGCCGGTATCACGATTACTTTCTCTTTGTTCTCCCCCATCACCCTTCCTCCTCAATCTTGACCGCCTGGCTCGGTAGGTCCAATTTCAGACTCCCAAGGTCTTGGGAGTCTCGCGGGCGGTCCAGTCGTTACTCCGGCTTGGCGACCATTTCGGGCAGCGACCGAGCAAACGCCTGCAATATCGCAATTGCCTCTTGGTCCAGGACGGTTTTGAGCGCAACTGCAAGCCGGCGGCGCGCCAGGGCATCATCCCAACAGCTTTTCTGAGCACAGAGATAGGCACCCCGGCCGTTTTGCTTACCCTTCTCGTCAATCACGATCCCGCCTTCCGGGGTGCGGACGATACGAATCATCTCTCGTTTCGGTCGTACCGTCCGGCACGCTACACAGGTGCGATGGGGGATATGCTTGCGACGCCCCCGGCCCTTTGCCATCTACAAGTACTCCTCCCAGTCCTCTTCTTCCTCTTTGCGCCGGTGTTGCCGAATCAGGATTACCTGATCTCTGTCTTCGTCGTAAACCAACTTTCGCCCGATCCGTTTTTGCTGCTTTGACTTTTCCTGCTGCATCAGGTCGTCCAGTTCATCCTCTTCTTCCCAGACCAACGAGGGTTCCGGTTCTTTCTCGGCCTCTTCTACCTCGGCTTGGGCTTTGACGGCTTTTTCTTCTTCGACCACCTCGGGGGCGGGTTCCTTCTCTTCGGCTGGCTCGGCGGCTTTTTCTTCCAGTGCGGCTTCTAGCAGCGGTTCTTCTTGTGCCGCTATCGCCTCGGGAACAGCCTCGACAATCTCGGGGGCCGTCTCCACCGCCTCGGCAATCTCTTCCAGCGACACCACTTGGGGCGCCGGTTCGAGCTCGAGCTCTTCGGCCAGGGCCTCGACCTCAGCGGTTGGGGCGGCTTCGGCTGCTTCTTCCGCTGCCGAGAGGTCCAAGCGGTCGAGGGCGTTGCGGATCTCGGCTAGGCTCTTGGCGCCGACGCCGTCCAGTTTTAACAATCCCTCGTCACCCTCGGCCAGCAATTCCAGCAATCGCCCGACATTGTCTACGTGGTTGCGCTTCAGATGTCCCTGCACGCGTGCGCTCAGGCCGATTTCGGCGACAGCGGTCTCGAAGGCAGCCGCAGGGATTTGGGCCCGCGCCTGGCGAATCTGGGTCTCGCGGGCCATCCGCGCCTCTTCCAGGGCGGTCCGGCGGGCGGTTTCTTCTGCTATGAGACGCGCAAATTGGGCATCCTTGAGGGTAATATAGTAATGGCGAATTCCCTCGATGATCCGGCGCATGGCGACCAGCTCCTCGTCGTTGTAGGGCATGTTTTCGTGCTTGTGCCGGTGCAGGGCGGCGGCGACGGTCGGCAGCCGCTCCGCTACTGGCCCCAAGGCCGGGAGTATCTCTGGGTCCTCGTTCACCTTCTTGAGCGCCCACTCGGCTGCTTCGGTCGCGCCCTGGATATCGATGCGCCAGTTCGTCAGCTTGGCCGCCAGGCGGGCGTTCTGACCTGCTTTGCCAATCGCCAGGGAGAGCTGGTCGTCGGGGACGACGACGTTGGCCGTCTTGCCCTCCAGGGGGTCGTCTTCCAAGACCACGCTGAGGACCCTTGCCGGTCCCAGGGCTTTGGCGATGAAAGTTATGGGGTCGGGGCTCCATTCGATGATGTCGACTTTTTCGCCCCCCACCTCTTTGACGATCGATTGGATGCGCATGCCCCGCATGCCGACGCAGGCCCCGACGGGATCGACGCCTTCCTGGCGCGCGTGGACGGCGACCTTGGAACGAGAGCCCGCCTCGCGAGCGATGGCCTTGATCTCGACCGTACCGTTCGAGATCTCGGGAACTTCGAGTTCGAGCAACCTCTGCAGCATCTTTTTGTGGCTCCGCGAGACAATGATCTGCGGGCCACGTCCGCTGCGCTTGACCTCGATCACATAGGCGCGGATGCGATCGTGGAGAACGTGCCGCTCTCCGGGCACCATCTCTTTGCGCGGCAGGACTGCCTCGGTTCGTTCCAGGTGCAGTGTGATCTGGTGCGGGGAAACGCTTTGGACTGTGCCGTGGACCAATTCCCCTTCTTGCTCGGCATAGTGGGCGTACTGGGCCTCTCGCTCGGCCTCTCGAATGCGCTGCAGGATCACCTGGCGGGCGGTTTGGGCGGCGATGCGGCCAAAGTTCCGCGGCGTGCTCTCGATCATCAACAGATCGCCCACGGCAGCATCGGATTTGGTGCAAAGCGCCTTTTCCAACAAGATCTCTTGTTGGGCGTCGGTCACCTTTTCCACCACCTCGCGCTCGGCAAAAATAGATGCCTTGCCCGTCTCCAGGTCGATCTGAGCCGTGACGTTCTGGGTGATTGGCGCACCGACATTCCGCCGGTAGGCAGAGACCAGGGCGGTCCGGATTGCCTCCAGCACCACTTCCCTGGGCAGACTCCGTTCGGCGCAAACCTGGTTAAATGCCAGCAAAAACTCGCTCTTCATTTGCCGGTTCATCCTCCATAAAACGGCTTGACAGTAAAGAAAGTGGGACTGCGCCCACTTTCCACCACGCCCATATACTGTTTGACATTATAACACGTTCGAAGGGTTTGCGCAAGGTAGCCCGAGCTTTGGTGAGGTATCCACTGTTTCCCGGTGACAAATGTCACTTGCGCTCAAGGACAATTCGGGGTATAATTGAAAATGAGAATCATTCTCAGGTGGGATATGAACGACTGCAACCATTGGATCGAGACCCTCCAGGCGCACGGCTACCGCCTGACCCGGCAGCGGCGGTTGATCATCAAGATCCTGGAAGAGAGCCACGAACACCTGGATGCCGAAACCCTCTACGACCGGGTGCGGGCGTGCGACGAAAGCATTGGCCTGGCAACGGTCTACCGGACGCTGTCCCTGCTCAAGCAGGTTGGCTTGGTCGAGGAACACCGATTGGGCGCGGAACACTCCCACTTTGAAGCGACCCCCGAGACGCCCCATTACCACTTTACCTGCCGCCACTGCGGCCGTGTGATCGAGTTTGCCGCCCCGGAGGTGCTCAACGTCGCCCGGGAACTGAGCGCCCGCGAGGGGTTGCACGTCACCGATGTTCACCTGTTCCTCAGCGGTTGCTGCGCCAGGTGCCAGAAAGGAGAAACGGAATGATGACCGATTTCAAAAGACCGTCGACCGTGGCGATCTCGCCGGCCCACGTCGGGGCGATTCCCCTGAGCGCACTGACTGCTGGCGAGCACGGCATCGTCGTTGAACTGGCCGGCGGGGAAGGACTGCAGAGCCGCATGGTGCCGCTCGGCTTTACGCCGGGGGCTGACATCCTTGTCCTGCAGAACTTTGGCCGGGGCCCGCTCATTGCCCGGGTGCGCAGCGCCCGCATCGCCCTGGGGCGCGGCGAAGCGAATAAAATCTTGGTCCGCAAGGAGTTGGGATGAAGCATCCTCATATTGTCCAACACCCTCCCCCGGTTGAATGGATCGCAAAGGAGCGCGTCATCCTGGTGGCATTGGCGGGACAGCCCAACGTCGGCAAGTCGACCCTGTTCAACCTGTTCACCGGGCTCAACCAACACGTCGGCAACTGGCCCGGCAAGACGGTGGAGCGGAAGGAGGGCACGTTCACTTTCAACGGGACGACTTATCGGCTGGTGGATCTTCCCGGCACCTATAGCCTGACCGCCAACTCGGCCGAGGAGGTCATCGCCCGCGAGTTTATCATCCGCGAGCACCCGGACGTGGTCATCGTCCTGGTCGATGCGGCGATCCTGGAGCGCAGCCTCTACCTGGTTGCCGAGCTGATCTCCCTGCCCGTTCCGCTGGTCGTTGGCCTGAACATGATCGACGTCGCGCGGCAGGAAGGGGTCGAGATCGAGCCAGAGGTGCTGGAGGCAGCGTTGGGGGTGCCGGTGGTGCCGATGGTCGCCACCAAGAACATTGGCGTGCAGGACATGTTGAGAGTCGTCGATCAGGTGGCACAGGAACGGCTGCACTGTACTCCCAAGCCGCCCCAGATTCGCGCCGATCACCAACAAGTTCTCGACCAGATCGTTGCCTTGATCGACGGTCACGTCCCCGCCCCATATCCCAACGAATGGATCGCCCTCAAGCTGTTGGAAGGAGACCGGGAGATCACGCGGGCGATGCAGCAGGGTATGCCAGAGGAGCGCTGGGAGGCGGTCTATGACGTGCTCCGCGCCCACGACGACGCCCTGGTCGCTGTCGCCAGCGGGCGCTACGAGTGGATCGGGCGCATGGTCCGCGCCGCTGTCACCCATCCCCGCGCGGGGCAGATCAGCATGACCGAGCGGTTGGATCGCTGGGCGACGCATCCTTTTTGGGGCCTGCTGATCCTGGCTGGCATCTTGGGGCTGGCCTTTTGGCTGACCTATACCGTCGGCTCGCCGCTGCAAGATCTATTGGACACCCATGTCGTGGGTGGGCTGGCGGCGTGGGCCCGCACGGCGCTGGCAGGGGGGCCGCCCTGGCTGGTCGGCCTGGTCGCGGATGGCGTGATCGGTGGGGTGGGGGCAATGCTCACTTTTCTGCCCATCCTGGTCATCTTTTTCGCCGTGATGGCGGTGTTGGAGGACGTGGGCTACATGGCCCGTGCGGCCTATGTGATGGACGGCTTTATGCACCTGATGGGGCTGCACGGCAAGTCGTTCCTGCCGCTCTTTTTGGGCTTTGGCTGCAACGTCCCGGCCGTGCTGGGGGCCCGGGTGATCGATTCCCCGCGCGCCCGCCTGTTGACGATCCTGCTGGCTCCGCTGATCCCCTGTACCGCCCGCCTGTCGATCATTGCCTTTCTCGCTCCGGCCTTTTTCGGCGCCGCCGCGCCCTTTGTCTCGTGGGGGATGGTGATCCTGGCGCTGTCGGTGCTTGCCATCTCAGGTATATTGATCAATCGAATTGCCTTTCGCGGCCAGCGGGCCGCTTTCATCATGGAACTGCCCCTGTACCACCTCCCGAATGGACGCACCATCGGCATGCTAGTTTGGCAGCGCAGCATCTCTTTCGTCAAAAAGGCCGGTACCCTGATTCTGGTCGTCTCCGTCGTCGTCTGGGTTTTCTCCACCTTGCCCGGCGGCAGCGTGGAGGACAGCTACCTCGCCACTGTCGGCCGCTGGTTGGAGCCGCTGGGCCAGTTGATGGGCCTTGACTGGCGGCTGATGGTCGCCCTGCTGGCCAGCTTTATCGCCAAGGAGAATGCCATCGCGACCTTGGGCGTCATCTTTGGCACGGAGAACGGCACCGGGCTGGCCGAGACGTTGGCTGCCACGTTCCCTCCCTCTACGGCCCTCGCCTTTCTGGCAGTGCAGATGCTCTTTATCCCCTGCGCGGCGACGGTGGCAGCCATCCGGCAGGAGACCAATTCCTGGCGCTGGACCTTTTTCAGTCTGGCCTTTTTGTTCGTCGTCTCGCTGTTGGCGGGCATGGCTGTCTACCACCTGGCCCAGTTGGGAGGGCTGGGATGAAGCGCTTGGAGCATTGGCTTCTCGCTGTCCTGGGCCTGCTGATCGTGGCCGCAATCCTGCTCTTTTTGATCACCCTGCGGGCGGACCGTTCGGATACCTCGGAAACACCCCCTGCCGCCGTCCAGGGCGAGACCCTGGTCGCTCGCGTGGTCGAGGTGTTGGAGATGGGCACGGTTGACCTGGGCGGGGGGATGGCGCATCCCTACCAAAAACTGCTGCTCTACGTCGAGCGCGGCTCCCTGGCCGGGCAAGAGATCATCGTTGAGGAGGGAACGGTCAACATTGTCAGCGAGGACCGGCTGTTCGAGGCGGGGGACCGGGTCTATGTGGAGCGCATCCCCGGCACGGCGGAGGGCGGGGACCTGCTCTACGTCACGGATTACGTGCGCACCGCCCCCATCTTTTGGATTGTCGCCCTATTTTTCGGCCTGGTGGTGCTGGTGGGGCGCGGCAAAGGGCTGCGTTCGCTGGGGGGCACGCTGTTCAGCTTGCTGGTCATTTTCGTCTTTGTTATCCCACAGATCATTGCCGGGCGCGATCCGGTGCTGGTGAGCATCGTCGGCTCGGTGGTGCTGCTGGCGGTGTCGACCTACCTGGTCTATGGCTGGAATCCCAAGGCCCACGCTGCCGTGGCGGGAATGATGATCAGCCTGCTGCTGACCGGGCTGCTTGCCGCTGCCTTTGTCAACTGGGGCCGCCTGACGGGCCTGGCGGCGGAAGAAGGGAGCTTGTTGGTGGTCGAGCTGGGCCCCCAGGTCAACCTGCGCGGGCTGGTGTTGGGAGGGATCATTATCGGCTCGCTGGGTGTCCTGGACGATATCTGCGTCGGCCAGGCCTCGGCGGTTTTCGAGCTGCTCAACGCCAATCGTGAGCTGGGCTGGCTCGAGCTCTTTCGCCGCAGCCTCAACGTCGGCCGCGACCACATTGCGGCGATGGTCAACACGCTGTTGCTGGCCTACATGGGGGCGTCGATGCCGCTGATGCTCGTCTTTACCATCTACCAGGAATCCCTCTGGCGGCGGCTCAGCCGCGAACCGATCGCCGAAGAGATCATCCGCACCATGGTGGGCAGCGTGGGGCTGGTGCTGGCGGTTCCCATCACGGGGTTGATCGCCAGCCTGCTGGCTCGCTGGGCGGTAGAGAGGGGTGAAAATTGACGCCGCGGGTGATCGTCGCTGACCTGCACACTCATAGCACTGCTTCCGACGGCGAATACGCGCCGTCGGAGCTCGTGCGCGCCGCCCGTGACCTGGGCCTGCAGGCGCTTGCCCTGACCGATCACGACACCATCGTCGGCCTGGACGAGGCGCTCGGGACCGGGCAGCGGATTGGACTGCGAGTGATCCCCGGCGTGGAGGTATCGATCCGCTTTCGCCGCCCGCTTTTCGTTGGGACGCTTCACCTCCTGCTCTACTTTGCCGGGGACCTGCTGCGCGATCCCGATTTCCGCCAGGCGGCCCAGGACGTGCTGGGCCAGGGGCGCGGAGAGGCCCTGGTGCGGGCGCGGGTGGCTGCGATCAATGCCGAGTTCGGCCCCCAGGGCCGCCAGCCGGCCTTGAGCCGCCCGCTCACCGCAGAAGAGATTTCCGCCTACGCCGTCAACGTCACTCGGCGCCACTTTGCCCAGGCGCTGCACGAAAAACACGGCCTGGAGAAACGGGAGCAGGTCGCGGCAATCATCGGCAACGACAGTCCCGCCTACGTCCCGTCGGGAATCGACCTCGACATGCTGCCGCCGTTCCTGGCCCGCTTCCCCGTCGTGCGCATCCTGGCCCACCCTGCAGCTGGCTCCTTCCCTGGCTCCAGTCACTATAAAGAGGTCCTCCCCCCCCTGGAGATTGTGGAAGAATTGCTGCCCGAGTTCCAGTCGCTGGGGCTCGACGGCCTGGAGGTCCATTATCCGGGCCACACGGCCGCGCATCGCCAGCTCTTGCTGCGGTGGCGGGAACGGATGGGCTTGCCGCTGGTGACCGGTGGGTCGGACTGCCACGACCGGGCGGAGCGTCCCCTGGGTGTCGAGGGCGTGACGCAGCGGGAGTTGGACCGATTGCTCGATCAGTTGCAGGAGGGATCATGTTGGAGCGTCTGTTAGGGCTGCTGCGGGATGGCGGCTCTTACCACATTGCGGGCCTGGCCCAGGCCCTGGACACGACGCCAGCGCTGGTCAGGATGATGTTGGAGGACCTGGCGCGGCGGGGCTATCTGCGTTCTGTAGGCGCCAAGTGCAATGGCCAGTGCAACGGTTGCGCCTTGGCCGGGCTGTGTGCGGTCGGCACGGATGGCCAGGTGTGGGCGTTGACGGAGCAGCAATGAACCCGGAAACGATCACGATTGTTTCTGGTTTGCCCCGCTCCGGCACTTCGATGATGATGCGCGTGCTGGAAGCGGGGGGGATGCAGTTGTTGACCGACCGCGTTCGTAAAGCCGACCCGGACAATCCACGCGGCTATTACGAATTCGAGCCGGTCAAGCGGATCAAGCGGGATACGTCGTGGTTGAAGGATGCCCAGGGCCGGGCGGTCAAGATGGTCTCGGTGCTGCTGAAACACCTGCCCCCAGACTATCAGTATCGACTCGTTTTTATGCGTCGGGAGATGGAAGAGATTCTCGCTTCCCAGCGCCAGATGCTGGTCCGGCGCGGCGAGCCGACCGATCGAATTGGTGACGAGCAGATGGCCGACTTGTTCCACAAGCACCTGCAGCAGATCGAAACCTGGCTGGCGGAACAGCCCAACATCGAGGTCCTCTATGTCAGCTACAACGAGATTGTCGAACAGCCAGCAGAGCAG
Organism: Anaerolineae bacterium; assembly: GCA_016931695.1. Classification (GTDB taxonomy): domain Bacteria; phylum Chloroflexota; class Anaerolineae; order B4-G1; family DUEL01; genus JAFGEI01. The sequence goes on from JAFGEI010000025.1 coordinate 81,044, forward strand.
CTGCGGCGGGTGAACCAGTTCCTCGGCGGCGCGTTGGACCTGGAGCGCATGGTGAAAGTTGTCGAGCCCAAGCTCTACCGGCAGCGGCGGTGAACTGCAAGTTCGCCCGCGTCCAGACCCCAGGAGAGTGACGATGGAAGAGAAACTGAGCGAGCTGAAACGACGCCTGGCCGAGATCAATGACCTGAACGCAGCATCGTTGGTCCTGAGCTGGGACCAGAGCACAAACATGCCGCCCGGAGGGGAATTGGCGCGGGCGCGCCAGTTGTCTACCCTGCGCCGCCTGGCGCACCAGCGGTCGAGCGATCCACAGCTTGGCCAGCTGCTCGATGCGCTGCAGCCTTACGCCAATGGCCTGCCCGACGACGCCGACGACGCCTGCCTGATCCAGGTCGCCCGGCGGGATTACGAGCGGGCGATTTGCATCCCGGCCGATTTCGTGGCCCGTCTTTCCCAGCACAGGGCTGAATCCTATAGCGCGTGGGCAGCCGCCCGCCCGGAGAACGATTTTGCCACTGTCCAGCCTTTTCTGGAAAAGACGCTGCATCTCAGCCGCCAGTTGGCGAATTTTTCCCCCGGCTACCAGCACGTCGCCGATCCGCTGATCGACCGCAGCGACGAAGGGATGACGGTCGCTGTCTTGCGCCCCCTCTTTGCCGAGCTGCACCAGCAGCTCGTTCCCCTGGCCCAGGCCATCGCGGGCGCTGCGCCGATCGACGACGCGCTTCTCCACCAGCATTACCCGGCGGATGCGCAGTGGGGCTTTGGCCTCGAGGTCGCCAGGCGCCTGGGCTATGATTTCCAACGCGGCCGGGAGGACCAGAGCCCCCACCCCTACACCACTCGCTTTTCCATTGGCGACGTGCGCATCACGACCCGGATCGACGAGCACGACCTGGGCGAAGCGCTCTTTGGCACCATCCACGAAGTGGGCCACGCGCTGTACGAACAGGGCATCGCCCCGCGTCTTGAGGCTACCCCCCTGGCGCAGGGAACCAGCTCTGGGGTCCACGAGAGCCAATCTCGCCTGTGGGAAAATATCGTCGGGCGCAGCTGGGGGTTCTGGCAATTCTTTTATCCTCACTTGCAGGCGGCTTTTCCCCGCCAACTGGGCGCAGTGTCGCTCGACGCGTTTTACCGCGCGATCAACAAGGTGCAGCCCGGCCTGATTCGTACCAGCGCCGACGAAGTGACCTACAATCTGCACGTCATCATCCGTTTCGAGATGGAACTGGAGCTGTTGGAGGGCCATCTCGCCGTGCGCGACCTGCCGGAGGCGTGGCGGGCGCGCTACCAGGCCGACCTGGGCATCACCCCTCCAGACGACCGCAGCGGCGTGATGCAGGACGTCCACTGGTTTAGCGGGGTGATTGGCGGCGCCTTTCAGGGATACAGCCTGGGCAACATCCTGAGCGTCCAGTTCTACGAGGCAGCCGTGCGCGCCCAGCCCCAGATACCGGCCGAGGTTGAACGGGGCGATTTTGGCACCCTGCTCGGCTGGCTGCAGGAAAACATCTATCGGCACGGGCGCAAGTTCACTGCCGCACAACTGGTCGAGCGGGTTGTCGGCGGGCCGATGCGCATCGAGCCCTACATGCGCTACTTGCGCGCCAAGTTCGGCGAGCTGTACGCGATCCAGTAGGGGCAGCGCCGCAGCCGCTGCACGATCGGGGAACGAGGGCTGGCGAGACGATGGCCGATAACGACCCGGGGCGGGGATACGTCCACATCTACACCGGCGACGGCAAGGGCAAGACGACGGCCGCCGTCGGACTGGCGGTGCGGGCGGCAGGGTATGGGCGGCGTACGTATATCGGCCAGTTTCTCAAGGGCCAGCCCTACGGCGAGCTGGCAGCGCTGCGCGACCAGCCCCTGATCACCGTCGAGCAGTACGGAGATCCCCACTGCATCCGCCGCGAGGATGTCACCGCCGAGCACGTCGACCAGGCCCGGCGCGGGTTGGCCCGGGCGACGGAGGCGCTGCTGTCGGGCCGCTACGACGTCGTCGTGTTGGACGAGGTTACCGTCGCTGTCTGGTTCGAACTGCTGACCGTCGAGGAGGTATTGGCCGTTCTCGACCAGCGCCCGCGGCACGTCGAGGTCGTCCTCACCGGCCGCCGGGCCCCGCAGGCGCTGATCGACGCTGCCGACCTGGTCACCGAGATGCGGGAGGTCAAGCACTATTACCGCCAGGGGGTGCTGGCGCGGGATGGAATCGAACGGTAACGAGGGTTTTGTGGGCGCTGCGTCGGCAAAGAGGCTGCTTGATCGAGAACCAGGTTGATCACTGGGGAGTTGCAACCGGCTCCATGGCGGCTCGGACCTGGTCCAACAGGGCCGAGTGCAAAAGTTCCAGGTCTTTGGGCTGCAGGTCTTGCTGGTACTTGGCCAGGATCACCGGCCACAGCTCGTCAGTATACTGCTCTGCGGTCCAACCGAACCGGGCGGCATCCGTCGGCGTGAAATGCTCGGTCAGGTACCCGTTGAGGATGATTTCCGCCTCGCGCTGGAACAACCGAATATCGATCATATCTTGCCCACCTCTTTGAGAGATTTGCTGCTAATATCCTACCACGCTTTCGCTTCTCAGACTGTTTAGAGTCAGTTACAGTTTGGTTACATGTCTGACTTGTCTGGCTTCTCTTGCGCTTTCCTCATTCTGCGGTACACTAGCGGCCTATGGCTAAAACAGACCTGACTTTCCTGCACGCGCCCAGCGTATACGATTTCCGGCGGCGGGCTACCCTGTGGGGGCCCATATCCGACGTCGTTCCCTCTACGCCGATCTATGACATGTACCCCATTGGCTTTGCCGCCCTCAGCGACTATTTGGAGCGGCACGGTTTTCGCACCCAGATCGCCAACCTGGCGGTGCGCATGCTGCGCTCCGATCGCTTTGACGCCGCGCGGTACGTGTCCCGGTTGCGCGCCCGCGCTTTTGGCATCGACCTGCACTGGCTGCCCCACGCCCAGGGCGCGCTGGAGGTTGCCCGCATCGTCCGCGAGCAGCACCCTGGGGCGCCGATTCTCTTTGGCGGATTCTCCGCCACCTATTATCACCAGGAGCTGATCCGCTATCCCCAGGTCGATTACGTGGTGCGCGGCGACTCGACCGAGGAACCCCTGCGCCAGTTGATGGCCTGCCTGCGCGAGGGGCGGGCGCCGGTCGACGTGCCCAACCTGACCTGGAAGGACGGGGCGGGCGAGGTGCACGTCAACCCGCAGACCTACACCCCGGCTAACCTGGATCACATCGACCCCGGTTTCCGGCAGATGGTCCGCACGGTGATGCGCACCCGCGACCTGGTCTCGTGCATCCCGTTCGGCCACTGGCTCGACTATCCGATCATGGCGACCATCATGGTGCGCGGCTGCACGTTGCACTGCGCCGTCTGCGGCGGGTGCGCCGAGGGGCACCGGGTCATGTCCGGCCGGAAGCGCCCCGCTTTCCGCGATCCGGAGCAGCTGGCGCAGGACGTGCGGGAGGCGCGGCGCATCAGCCGCGGCCCGATCTTTGTCCTCGGCGACATCCGGCTGGCGGGGATGGAATATGCGCGCCGCTTCCTCCGCGCTGTCCAGGGCGTGCGCGGCCCCTTTATGCTCGAGTTCTTTTGGCCGGTCGACCGCGGCTATGCCGAGGAACTGGCCGCGGCAATGCCCAACTTTATCGTCGAGTTTTCTCCCGATTCCCACGATCCTGCCGTGCGGCGGGCGCTCAACAAGAGCTATGATAACGATCAGATCGTCGCAACGGTGCGCAACTGTCTCGACGTGGGCGCAAAGCGGTTCGACCTCTTTTTCATGATCGGGCTGCCGCAGCAGACCGCTGCCTCGGCTTTGGAGACGGTCGACTTTTGCGAGCAGACCTGGCAGGCGATTAACGGTGATCGCCGTTTCATCCCCTTCACCGCGCCGCTGGCTCCATTCCTCGACCCGGGCAGCCTGGCTTTTGAGAACCCAGCGCAGTACGGCTACCGGATTCACTACCAGACGTTGGAGGAGCATCGCCGCGCCCTGCTCGCTCCGACCTGGAAGCACATTCTCTCCTACGAGACGCGCTGGCTGGACCGGGACACCCTCGCCGCCACCACCTACGAGGCGGGGCGGCGGCTCAACCGGCTCAAGGCGCGCTACGGCGTCGCTTCCCCCGAACTGGCCGCAGAGACGGAGGAGCGCATCGACCGCGCCATTGCCCTGATGGCCCAGATCGACGAGTTGGTCGCCAGCCGCACTCCCGCGGAAGTAGAACGGGAGATGCTCAAAATGAAGGAGCAGATTGACCGGGCCAACACCTCCACTGTCTGTGAGAAGGAAGAATTGGACGTGCCGGTCAGCTGGATGCCGTTCAATGCCTGGGAGCTGGCCAAAGTCGGGCTGGCCGAGGCGTGGAAGATGGCGAGTCGGCGGGGAGAGAGCGCCGGGCAGGCGCGCTGAACCACGCTGCCGCCGCACAAAAACCTGGCACAGGGTACGTCTGGCTTGACAATCAGGCTGGACGGAGTAAACTTGTTGTACCTGTCGACCGCAAGACCCAATCGCGACTGCTCACCCAATCGATGGCTAAGGAGCTTGCTGATGGCCAAATTCCCTGTCGAACCGTTCAAGATCAAGGCGGTTGAGCCGATTCGCCAGACCTCTCGTGCTGAGCGGGAACAAGTCCTGCGCCAGGCCAACTATAATCTCTTTGCTGTGCCGGCCCAAGATATCTATATCGATCTGATGACCGACTCGGGCACGTCGGCCATGTCGGATCATCAGTGGGCGGGCATGATGATGGGCGATGAAAGCTATGCTGGCTGCCGCAACTTTTTCAACCTGCAGGAGGCGATCCGCTCCATCACCGGCTTCCAGTATTTCGTGCCGACCCATCAGGGCCGCGCGGCCGAGAATGTTCTCTTCACCTGTACCGTCCAGCCGGGTCAATCGGTGCCGAGCAACATGCACTTTGACACCACCCAGGCCAACATTATCGCCCGCGGGGGAAAACCGGTGAACCTGGTCGCCGAGGAGGGGCTGGACCCCGTCAGCCATGCCCCCTTCAAGGGCGACATCGACCTTGGAAAACTGGAGGCCTATATCCAGCAGGTGGGGGCGGAAAACATCCCGCTCGGCATGCTGACGGTGACCAATAATTCGGGCGGCGGCCAGCCGGTCTCGATGGCCAACATCCGCGCCACCGGCAATCTGCTGCACCAGCACGGCATCCCCTTTTTCCTCGATGCCTGTCGCTATGCCGAGAACGCCTACTTCATCAAGCTGCGCGAGTCTGGCTATGCCGACAAGTCCATTCTGGAGATTGCCCGCGAAATGTTCTCCTATGCCGACGGCTGCACCATGTCGGCGAAAAAGGACGCCCTGGTCAACATTGGCGGATTCCTGGCAATGAACGACGAGCTGCTGTACGAGCGGGCCTGCCAGCAGTTGATCCTGCGCGAAGGGTTCCCCACCTACGGCGGCCTGGCCGGACGCGACCTGGAGGCTGTTGCCCGCGGGCTGTGGGAGGGATTGGACGAGCAGTACCTGGCCTACCGCATCGGGCACACCAAGTACCTGGCCGACCGGTTGCTAGAGGAAGGCATCCCGCTGCTGGAACCTGCCGGCGGGCACGCTGTTTACCTGGATGCCCGGCGATTCTTGCCCCACATTCCGCAGGCGGAACTGCCCGGCCAGGCGCTTTCCTGCGCCCTCTACGTCGAGGGGGGCATTCGCGGCGTCGAGATTGGGAGCGTGATGTTTGCTTATGAGGACCCAGACAGCGGCGAGATGCTCTACCCGGCGCTGGAACTGGTGCGCCTGGCAATTCCCCGCCGCGTCTATACCCAGGCCCACCTTGACTATGTGGTCGAGTCCTGCCAGCGGATCTATGCCCGCCGCCAGGAGTTGCGGGGATTGCGGTACACCTACGCGCCGGCCTTGCTGCGCCACTTTACCGCCCGCTTCGCCCCGTTATAAGCACCTGGGGGCTTTTTTGCGCGAAAATACTTTCATTGACAACGCTTGATAACAGTGTTATCATAGATTCTATTATGTTGACCGAGGCTTCACCCGTCGGGCAAGGAGCCCGCCCGTTTCACCTGGCGCTGGTCGCCATTATTCTGCTGACCCTGCCCTGCTACTGCCTCGGCTTTACGATGCTTTACCTGCTGTCCTCTTCTGCCCCGCCTACCCCGGAGCCCACCGCCACCGAACTCCCGTCACCCACCAACACGCCCGGCCCACCGCCGGCAACGTTGCGGCCAACACCGACCCAATCCTGGCCGCCCACAGGTACTCCGGGGCCTTCAGAGACCTGGACGCCCACCGCCACCGGGACTGCCACCCTCACCCCGACAGCCAGCCCGACCTCTTCCCCCACGACAACCGAAACAGCAACATCTACCCCTACGCCGACCGACACCCTCACACCCACCGCCACGGAGACGCCCACTCTGACGGCTACGGCGACGGACACGGCACTGCCAACCGAAACCCTGACCCCAACTCCGACCCCATCTCTCACCCCGACACCCGACATCACGCCCACCAACCGGGCCACAGAGGCCAGCAACTGGCAAGTTCCTTGATCGAGGAGATGTCATTGGAAACCATTTCACTTTTACGTAAACTGACTGAATTGCCGGGCCTGTCCGGCCACGAGCAGCCGGTCCGTCAGCTCTTGCAGGAGCTGTGGTCTCCTCTCGTCGACGAGCTGTCCGAGGATCGGTTGGGCAGCATGATCGGGCTGCGCCAGGGCAGCGGCGCCGTGCCGCGCCCGCGGCTGATGTTGGCCGCTCACATGGACGAGATCGGCCTGCGCGTCGCCGGGATAGAGAGGGGCTTTTTACGCCTCGCCGAGGTGGGCGGCATCGATCGCCGGGTGCTGCCGGGCCTGGAGGTCGTCGTGCATGGAAAGCGCGATCTGCACGGCGTCATCGGAATGCGCCCGCCCCACGTCATCCCCCACGACCAGCGCGACAAGCCGATACCGTGGGCAGAGTTGTTTGTCGACGTTGGCCTGCCTGAGGCGGAGGTCGACGAATGGGTGCGCGTCGGCGATCCCATCTCTTTCTACCGCCAGATGGTTGAACTGCAGGGGGGGCTGGTGGCCGGCAAGGCTTTCGACAACCGGGCCTCGGTAGCTGCGGTGACGCTGGCGCTGCACGCATTGACCCGTATGAGCCACGCCTGGGACGTAGTCGCCGTGGCGACCGTGCAGGAAGAAGTGGGGCTGTACGGCGCAACAACCTCTGCCTATCACGTTGCCCCGGATTTGGCGATTGCCATCGACGTCACCTTTGCCAGGCAGGCCGGGCTGTCCGACGACCGGGTCTTTGCCATTGGCGAGGGGCCGACGATTGGCATCGGCCCCAACTTTCACCCCCAGGTGGTGGAGAAACTCAAGTCGACCGCCGATGCCCACGAAATCCCTTATCACGTCGAACCGGCCCCGGGCCGCAGCGGCACCGACGCCTGGGCGATCCAGGTCAGCCGCGAGGGAGTGCCCACCGGCCTGGTCTCGATCCCCGTTCGCTACATGCACCAGCCGGTAGAGACGGCGGCGGTGAAGGACATCGAGCGGGCCGGCCGACTCCTGGCGGCCTTTGCCGCCGGGCTGGCCGCGGATTTCCGCCCCGGCTGGGAGGATGAAGCATGATGCTGAAGGAACTCTCCGAAGCTTTTGGCCCCTCGGGGAACGAAAAAGCGGTTCGCACGATCCTGCGCCAGGCCCTGGAGGGGCAGGTGGACCGGATGTGGGTCGATGCGCTGGGCAACCTGCACACCGAGCGCCAGGGCAAGAGCCGCAACCGGCTCAGAGTGCTCCTCACGGCACACATGGACGAGGTCGGATTTATGGTCATCGGCCACGACGACAGCGGCGGGCTGCGCATCCGCCCCATCGGCGGCATCGACCCGCGCGTCCTCCCCGGCGCGATCGTCTGGGTCGGCCCTGACCGCGTCCCCGGCGTGATCGGTGCCAAGCCGATCCATCTCCAGGAGCGGGGAGAAGGGGAAAAAGTGGACCCGATTCGCCAGCTGGTGATCGACATCGGCGCAAAGAACAAGGAGAAAGCCCAAGAGGCAGCGCCCGTTGGGACCACGGCCGTCTTTGCCACCCGCTTTCGCGAGCTGGGCCCCACGGTAATCGGCAAAGCGTTCGACGACCGGGTTGGGTGTGCCATCCTGGCCGCGCTGCTGCTGGGCGAACCGCCCCGCCACACGCTCCACGCTGTCTTTACCGTCCAGGAAGAGGTGGGCCTGCGCGGCGCCCGGGTGGCGGCCTATCGTTCGGAGCCTGATTGCGCCGTGGCCCTGGAGGGGACAATCGCCGACGACCTGCCGAAGGAAAAAGATGCCAGCCCGACGACGGAACTGGGCCAGGGGCCGGCGATCACGGTGATGGACCGCACCTTTATCGCCCACCGCGGGCTGGTGCAGTTGCTGACCCATACTGCCGAGGAGCTGGGTATCCCTTACCAGATCAAACAGCCCGGCATCGGTGGAACCGACGCCGGGGCCATGCACCGCGTCCGCCAGGGCGTTCCCTCGGCCGCCGTTGCTGTTCCCTGCCGCTATATCCACGGCCCGGTCGGTATGCTCAACCTGGCAGATTTTGAAAACTGCAGCCGCTTGATGCACGAGTCGCTGGCGCGCCTGACGGTGCGCACATTGAGGAGGGAGTGAGGTGAGAGAGACAATCCAACGTCTGACGGAGACTTTTGGCCCGTCGGGTTTTGAGGAACGCATCCGGGCCGTGATTCGCGACGAGGTCGAGGATTTGGCCGACGAGTTGCAGGTGACCCCCCTGGGCAGCCTGGTGGCGATTCGGCGGGGGAGCGGCGGTGGGCAGCGGATCATGATGGCGGCCCACATGGACGAAATCGGCGTGATGGCCTCCTACATCGACGAGAAGGGGTTCATCCGCTTGGCTCCCCTGGGCGGCGTGTATAGTATCACCTGCATTGGCTCCAGGGTGCTCTTTGAGAATGGAACGATGGGGGTCATTGGCCTCGACGAAAAGCGCCAGGACAAGAAACAGATTCCCTCCCTCTCCGAGCTCTACATTGACGTGGGGGCGACGAGCAAAGAAGATTGCCCGGTGCGCGTGGGCGACGCGGCGGTCTTTGTGCGAACTTTTTTTGCCCAGGGCCGGCGGCTGGTGGCCAAGGCAATGGACAATCGCATCGGCTGTGCGGTACTGATCGAGACCATGCGCCGTCTGCAGAAAACGCCGCACGAAATTCACTTTGTCTTTACAGCCCAGGAAGAGACCAACCTTTCGGGTGCGCAGACGGCGGCCTATGGCATCGATCCCGATCTGGCGATCGCCGTCGACGTGACGGGAACCGGAGATAGGCCGGAAAGCAGGCCCATGGCAGTGCAACTGGGCCAGGGACCGGCGATCAAGGTGCAGGACGCACTGATGATCGCCCACCCCCTGGTGCGTGAATGGTTGGTAGCGGCGGCCGAGCGGATTAACGTCCCCTACCAGATGGAGGTGATGGAGGGCGGGACGACCGACGCCGCGGTGACCCAGCTCGTGCGGGCTGGCGTGCCCTCCGGCTGTCTCTCCATACCCTGCCGCTATGTCCATTCGCCCAGCGAAATGGTCGACGAGGAGGATGTGGAGGGAGCGGTCAGGGTGCTGGTAGAGGCGCTGAGCACGCGATAAGGGTGGTCACTTGGTGGTGACTGCGAGTTATCTGACGAGGTGAAACATGCCGTTGTTCAAAAGTTTTGGCCTGCCCGAGTTGCTGGTGGTGCTGGGTATTGTCATCATCCTCTTTGGGGTGGGACGTTTGGGCAAGATCGGAGCGGAACTTGGAAAGGGCATCCGCAACTTTCGCGAGGCGCTCAGCAAGGGCGCAGAGGAAGAAGAAGAAAGCGGCCAGGATGCTACCGCTTCGACGCTCGAATAGCTGGTTTCCTCCGGCAATTGTTGTCTGGCAAAAAATTGGATGGACTTTTTTAACATTGGCGCTGGTGAGCTGGTTTTTCTCGTCCTGCTGGCCATTTTGCTGATCGGTCCTGGACGGGCGGCGCAGGTATTCCGCCAGGTTACGCCAACGCTGGCCCACCTGCGTCGCGAGTGGTTTTCGTTTCAAAAAGGCCTGATGACGGAAATCAACGAGTTGGAGCAAGAAACGACCGGCGGCCTCATCTCCTCCTTGGCGGGCGATCTGGACAAGGTCCAGCAGGATGTTGTCGACGGGGTGCGCGAGATCGAGCAGGAAGCAATGGCGGGAATCGGCCCGCATCTGCACCCGGCAAGCAGTGGGCCCGCTTCCGCTCCTCCTCCGCTGGAAAACCAAGACCAGGCGGAATGAACAAGGACGGGCCGCTTACCATCCTCGGGCACATCGAGGAGCTTCGCCAGCGGCTGCTGCGGGCATTGATCTCGCTGGTGATTGGCACCTCGATCAGCGCGATTTTTGCCCGGCGGCTGCTCGAATGGCTGGCGATGCCCGTCGGCGGCATCGAGCAGCTGCGCTCCATCGAAGTCACCGAAAACATCACGGTCTTTATGCAGGTATCGCTCCTCGGCGGCGCGGCCCTGGCGATGCCCTACATCGTTTACCAGCTGTGGCGGTTTTTCTCACCCGGCCTCACCCGGCGCGAAAACCGCTACGTCTTGATCCTGGTCCCTTTTGCCACCTTGCTCTTTCTCAGCGGCGCCGCTTTTTCCTACTTTGTCATGCTGCCCGCGGCCGTGCCCTTCCTGACCGGTTTTCTCGGCATCAAGACCGAGCCCCGGCCGGCTGACTATATCAGTTTTATCACCAGCCTGATGTTCTGGATCGGCGTCAGTTTTGAAATTCCACTGGTCATCTTTTTTCTGGCCAAGGTGCGCATCGTCAACCATCGCATGCTGCTCCGCAACTGGCGGACGGCGATTTTTGCCATGGCCGTGCTGGCGGCGTTTGTGACGCCGACCCCGGACCCGGTGAACATGGGCTTGGTGATGATTCCGTTGATCATCCTCTACGGCCTGAGCGTCATCCTGGCCCGCATCGCCTATCGACCGGCGGAAGAGAGTGAGTAAACGGGTTGGCGTGACCAAAACCCAGGTTGCCCTCGTCCGCTGCGCGCAGTACGACCCGGCTGCGGTCGATGCGGCCGTTGGCCGCGGGCTGGCCTTGCTGGGCGGCGCAGAACGGTTCGTCCGGCCGGGTGAGCGCATTCTGCTCAAGCCCAACCTGCTCGTGGGAGGGCGGCCCCAGAACGCCATCACGACCCACCCGGCGCTCTTTGCCGCCGTCGCCCACCACCTTCAGGCGGCAGGGGCCGTCCTCTGTTACGGCGACTCGCCCGGTGTGGGCACGCCTGCCAGTGCCGCCCGCCGCGCTGGCCTTGCCGCTGTCGCCGGCGAGTTGGACATCTCCCTGGCCGACTTTGCCAACGGCGAAGCCGTTTCCTTCCCGGAAGGGGACCTAATCAGGCAGTTCACCATCGCCCGCGGCGTCCTGGCGGCCGACGGGTTGATCTCGCTGCCCAAGCTCAAGACCCACGGCCTGATGCGCCTGACGGGGGCGGTCAAGAACCAGTTCGGCTGCGTGCCTGGGCTGCTCAAGGGCGAGTTCCACGCCCGCCTGCCGGACCGGGACCACTTTGCGCAGATGCTGGTCGACCTGAATCGCCTGCTGCGCCCACGGCTCTATGTGATGGACGGCATCGTTGCGATGGAAGGGAACGGCCCGCGCAACGGCGACCCGCGCCCGCTCTCGGTCCTGCTCCTGTCCGCCGATCCAATCGCTCTCGATGCCACGGTCTGTCGCATCGTCGACCTCGACCCTGCCATGGTCCCTACCATCACTTGGGGAGAGGTGGGGGGATTGGGGCAGGCGAGTCCGGTCGAGATTCTCGGCGATCCGCTGGCGTCGTTTTTCACGCCGGATTTTGCGGTCGACCGGCGCCGCGAGGCCGCGGCCGGCAAGCGACGCTTTCTCCGGCGCCTGGTCAACCGTTGGGTCGTGCCCCGCCCTGTGGTCGTGCCGGAGAACTGCACCCGCTGCGGCACGTGCGTGCGCGTCTGTCCCGTCACGCCCAAGGCAATCGATTTTCGCGGCGAGGAGGGGCGCGACGCTCCGCCGCAGCACGATTATCAGCTCTGCATCCGCTGTTACTGCTGCCAGGAACTGTGCCCGGCAAATGCCATCACCATCGAAATCCCCCCGCTGGGGCGGTTGATCCACCGTTTGTAGCTGGAACCGCCAGGCCGTCGCTCTTGACAAGTATTCGTTCGACAATAGACCGGCTACGAACCCCCTTTTCGCTCTTTCTTTGACTTCCCTCGCTTTACGGGTATAATGCCTGCCGGGTGTGACTATTCTGCCGAGGAGGGCAAAAGCTATGAAGCAGTTGGGCATCGTCGGGTTCCTGATTGGCGTGGGACTGTTGCTGTCTACGTGTACCCCATCCCCGACGACGGTTACCGTAACGGTCCAGGTGACCAGTCCGCCCCAGGTCGTCACGGCGACTCCCACCGCCACCGCGACCCCCGGCCCTACCGTGTTGACGATTTGCCAGAATGCCGAACCGGAGACGCTCTACCTGTATGGCGGCGCCCACACCGCCCGACATGTCCTGGAAGCGGTCTATGACGGCCCCATTGACTACCGCTCTTATGACTTTCAGCCCGTCATCCTGGAAAAGCTGCCCCGCATCGAGGATGGCGACGCCTACTTTGACACCGTCACGGTCCAGCCAGGCGACCGCGTGATCGATATCGCCGGGCAGCCGGTGGCGCTGGAGGACGGGGTCCAGGTTTTTGCCAATCACAACTGCCTGGAGGCGGACAACCCCGACTGCCTGGTGACCTTTGTCGGCACCCGCACGCTCCAGTTGGAGCAGATGGTCGTCTCCTGGCAGATACCGGAGGGAATCCTCTGGTCGGATGGAGAACCGGTCACCGCCGACGATTCGGTCTATAGCTACGAAATGGCCTGTGATGCCGATACCCCGGCTTCCAAGTACCTGTGTGATCGGACCGCCTCTTATGTCGCGGCCGGGGAGCGCACGGTTGTCTGGACGGGGGTGCCGGGGTACGTGGATAACCTCTACTTTTTGAACTTTTTTACGCCCCTGCCGCGCCATCTTTGGCAAGATGAGCTGCGCTATACTGCTGCCAATCTGTTGAGCCGCTCGGAGAGCGCCCGGCAGCCGATGGGCTGGGGACCCTACGTCATTGTCGAGTGGGTGCAGGGCGAATACATCGAACTGGCCCCCAATCCCAACTATTTTCGCGCCGCAGAGGGATTGCCCGGCGTCGACCGCCTCTTTTTCCGCTTTGCCGCCAGCGCCAACGACCTGGTCAGTATGATGCTTGCCGATCAGTGTGACGTTGGTATCATCGAGGGGGAAGTGGGGGACCTGATGCCGCTTCTGATTTCGGCCCAACAGCAAGGGTTGTTCAACCTGGCCGTCGCCCCGTCCAGTGATACCTGGGAGAACTTGACCTTTGGCATCAACCCGGTGGCGGCATACGACCGTCCCGACTTTTTCGAGGATGCGCGGGTGCGGCAGGCCATCGCCCACTGTGTCGACCGGCAGACGATGGTCGACGAGGTGACGTTTGGGCTGGGGGAAGTGGCGGACGTCTACATTCCTCCCCTGCATCCTCTCTATGCTGACCGCCGCCTGGTTCGCTGGCCCTACGATCCCGCCGCGGGGCGGGCGCTGCTGACGGAGGTGGGCTGGGTGGACGAGGATGCGGACGGCGTGCTGGAGGCGGACAGCGTGGAAGGGGTGCGCGACGGCACCGTTTTCCGCGTCGACCTCCTGGTCATGCAGGGCAACGATCAGCAGGAGGCGCTGGCCCGCATCATACGCTCCAACCTGGCCGACTGCGGCATCCAGACTAACCTGGTCTTTACCGCCGAACCGGATTTTCGCGCTGATGGCCCCGCCGGCCCGGTCTTTGGCCGCCAGTTCGACCTGGCGCTTTTCGCCTGGTACAATGCCGTGGAACCACCCTGTTATCTCTACCTTAGCGAAGAGATTCCCAACGAGCTGAACTGGGGCCGGTCAAACGCCGCCGGTTTTTCTGACGCGGAATATGATGCCGCCTGCAGCGCGGCGTTAGCTGCCTTGCCCGGAACCTATGAATATCGCGAGTTCCACAGCCAGGCGCAGCGCATCTTTTCGGAACAGCTGCCCTCGCTTCCTCTTTTCTGGCGCATTCGCGTAGCGATGGCCCAGCCCCGCGTGACCGGCTTTTTTCTCGATCCCTCGGCCGAGAGCGAAATGTGGGGGATCGAAGAGATTGGCGTGCTGCCGTAAGGAACGCGGCAGGGGGCTCGAGTGGGTGTTAGGCGCGGCCCCAGCGCATGGGGCCGTTGTAGAAACGGGGGTTCAATGCCTCGTTTAGCCCATCGCCCAACAGGTTCCAGCCGATGCCAAAGATGACCAGCGCCAGGGTGGCCGGCAGGTAGACCCACCAATAGGTCAGCAGGCTGGCGTTGGGGCCGAGGATCCAATTCCGCCCATTGACCAGCAGCCAGCTCCAGGGCGACATCCCGCCGAGACCAATAAAGTGAAAGGCGGCCTGCAGGATGACCATCCCGCCGATGTCGCGCGCCAGCAGGACGATGGCGGGCGATATGGCGTTGGGCAGCAGGTGGCGAAATATGAGCCGGAAGTGCCCCGCTCCCAGTGACCGGGCCGCTTCCACGTACTCGCTGTGCTTGAGCCCCAATACCTCGGCGCCGATGATGCGGGCGTAGGGCATCCAGGAGAAGAGGATCAGCGCTAACATCACCGGGCTGACTCGCAGCTGCGCCAGCACGGCCTGCAACGAGATGCCTGGGGGGAGGACTTCAGGGGGACGCATCACCTGGGCCAGGAGCCAGACAGCGGCGATGGGCGGGAAGGTGAGAAAAGCATCGATGACGCGCAGCGTGAGGCGATGGGCCAGCCCGCCAAAATAGGCGCTCATCGCCCCGATAAAAGTCCCCAGCATGGCAGTGATCGACGCGACGGCGAGCCCGAATCCGAGGGCGGAGCGAGCTCCCCAGAGCAAGGAGTAAAAGATATCGTATCCGCCGGCGGTCGTGCCCAGGGGGATGCCGGGCCCAGGTGGCAGGGGGACGCGCCGCGACGTTCCCTCGATGCGCTCGACGGCCCGAATCCACTGCGGGGATTCGGCGTTGTCCGATGCAGTGAGATGGGGAGCCGACACGGCCATGGCGACAAAGACCCCCACGATCAAGATACCCAGCAGGTTCTGCCAGCGAAACAGGAACTGGCGCAAGCCCCTCATCCCTCGATGACCTCCTTGCGAATGCGGGGGTCGACCACCGCCTGCAGCACGTCAAAGACAAACATCAGCGGCAGGACCAGCAGCACGCTGTAGACGGCAAAGCCCATCGCCACGGCCGTGTCGGGTGCAAAGGCCATCGAGCCGACGATCAGTTCCGATACGCCGGGAAAGCCAAACACTGCTTCGATGACGAAAACGCCCATCACCAGCGCGGCGGCCGAAAGGGCAGCGCTGTTCAACGCCGGAACCACGGCGTTGCGCAAGGCGTGGGTCCAGACGACAGACTGGTGGGGCAGCCCTCTTCCGTGCGCCGCGACGATGTACTCCTTGCTGAATTCCTCGATCATCGCGGCGCGGGTCACCCGCCCAATCGTGGCCCAGTGGACCATGCTGAGGGTAAAGGCGGGCAGGGCCAGGTGGCGAAAGGCGCTGAGGGTGATGTCGGGGCGGTTGTTGAGCAGGCCGTCGACGGTCAGTAGCCCGGTGATGGTGCGAAATGAAGGGGCGTCAATCTCTAGGCTCTCGGCAATGCTGATCCGTCCGGGAGGAAACCAGTTCAACCCGGCGTAAAAGATCGTCAGCAGCATCAGCCCCAGGATGAAAGGGGGAATGGACGTGGCGACGAAAGCGGCGAGCCGGAATCCGTGGTCGGCCGCCTGCCCGCGCTTCCACGCGGCCTGCCCGCCGCTGATGATTCCCAGGGGGACGAGAAAGAGAATCGAATAGAGAGTCAGCTCCGCCGTGGGCGGCGTTCGCTCCAGCAGCGCCTCCAGGACGTCACCGCGCAGCAGCGGACTCCAACCCCAGTCGCCCTGGAGCAGGCGCCAGGCCCAACGCGCGTATTGTATCGGGTAGGGATCGTCGAGCCCGTGTTCCTCAATCGCATTTTGGAGGTAGACTTCTGGGCGCAGGCCGGGATTGTTGGACTGCCCGCGCGGCAGGTAGAGCCCGGCCCGCACCTCGATGGGGGCCAGCATAATGATGCCGTAGAGGATGGCGGTGATGACCAGCAGGGTGACCGGTACGGTCAGCAGTCGGCGGACGAGAAAGCGAGCGAGCGGCATGATCGGCCTGGCCCTTACGGCGCCACTTGCACGCACCGGTCCAGGTGCGTCGGTGACGTACCGTGAAAACGGCAGATCATTTCGAACCCGCTGTCAAAGCGGGCGGACATAAAGACCCAGCCTCCTTGTTGCCCTGAATGGCCAAGTTCGTACGCTCCGCTCAGTTGATCTCGATGCTCGGTCCACCAGCGCAGCACTGACTCGTCGACGACGAGTTGTTGGATCGGCCGCTCCATCCACCGCTGTACGCCGTGGCTGCCGAAATAAGCCAGGTCGTCCATCCAGTTCGAGACCTGTTCGGAAAAGCTGCTGCAGTAGGAAACCTGCGTGCCGCCCACGACGCAGCGCATGACAAAGCCGTTGTCAAAGACGACGTCGGTGTAAAACTGGTAGAGGTAATCGACCTGATAACCGACCAGGTAGACGGTGTATTCGTCCGAGAACTGGTCGATGTAGGGGGCGAGGGAGCTGTAAGCGAATCGATCTGCCTGGGCTTTTGCCAGGTCGCCGGCGACGATGAGACCGATGATCTCTCCCGTACTTTGTTGCGGATCGCGTATCGGCTTGTTGATCATTTCTTCTACGGGCCAGCTCATCAGGACGAGCACAGGGAGGATGCCGAAAAATAGGTAGGCCCAGGAGCCGAAACTCATTTTGCCCTTGGCTGTCGCATGATCCCAGGCGCGTTCCAGCAGCAAGTACTCCAGGAACCCCGTTCCCGCGCCGGTCAGGGCGCCGGCAATGATGATAAAGGCGGTCTTGGCAGCAGCAGCGGGGCCGAAGGGAAAGACAACCAGCCCCTGCACGCGCCGGTCCAGCAGCCAGGTGACCAACGTGTTGCCTTCAAAGGGCATGTGACCGACCAGGACACCCAGGATGACGCCGCTCCCAATTCCCATCGCGACATAGACGGCGGCTGAATAAGATGTCGCTGCCAGTCGGCAGGACAGGCAGCAGATGACGACGGCGATGGGGATGCCCAACAGCAATTTTACCCACGCCAGGTGGGCATGGCTGGCAGCAAGCAACATGGCGTCTCGCCCCCAGACGATGAGCGCAAATCCGATCCCCAGAACCAGGCCATAAGCAGTCCCGGCGTTTGGAAAGAATTTGCGGGCTTGGGCCATTGTGCTCGAGTCTTGATCGTTTTTCCTCATCATGATTCCCCTTCACCTGCCGCGGGAGCAGGATTCGTTCGCCATTCGTAACTGCTCAGGCTGCCCGCCCGGATGCTCTCCCGTGCCAGAGAAGGGGGAAAATGTGGGCGCCGGCACCCACACCCTCCCCTTTTCCGGACTTGGATCCAGGGGCGACCGGCTGAGCAGTTACCGCCATTCCTTTCATAATACCTTCACCTGCCTGTTTAGGTTCAATTTGCGTGCCCGGTGTAGGGCGGACTGTTGTCCACCCCAAACGGCACAGGAGAAAGGGACGGAGCCTGTCCCGAGGGCCATCCGGTCTCTTTTTGGCGCGGCCATTTTTACCCGGACGACAGTTGTTTCTGCCACCGGGCCGTGGTATACTCAAGATGTCTCATTTCTCAGGCTGCTTTCCCTGCCAGAGAAGGGGGCGCTGGCGGCGTTTGCAGGGACGGGTTGGCGGAATTGTTGTGCTCAGCGGCTATATGTAGGAGGAAGAACATGCGCGCGGTCGAAATCATTGGCAAAAAACGGGATGGCGGCGAGTTGACTGCCAAAGAGATCCACTTTTTCGTCCGGGGATACAGCCAGGGCGAGATCCCCGATTACCAGGCCGCCGCCTGGCTGATGGCGGTCTATTTGCAGGGGATGAGCGACCCGGAGGTACGAGAGCTGACGTTGGCAATGGCTGAATCGGGAGACCAGTTGGACCTCCGGCCCGTTGCCCCGCTCGTGGTCGACAAGCATTCCAGCGGCGGCGTCGGCGACAAGGTCACCCTGGTCGTCGCTCCCACCGTCGCCGCCTGCGGCTTGCCGGTGGGCAAAATGACCGGGCGGGGATTGGGTTTTACCGGCGGTACGCTGGATAAACTGGAATCGATCCCCGGTTACCGCGCCGATCTCGCGCCGGAAGAGTTCCTGGCCCAGCTGGCCCGCATTGGCATCGTCCTGACCGGTCAATCGGCCAACCTGGCGCCCGCGGATCGCAAGCTGTACGCCTTGCGGGACGTCACGGCGACCGTCTCTTCTCTGCCGCTCATCGTCAGCTCGATCATGAGCAAAAAGATCGCCGCTGGCACCGGTGGCATCCTACTCGACGTCAAGGTGGGGAGCGGGGCGTTCATGAAGACGGTGGAGGAGGCGGAGCGATTGGCCCAGGCGATGGTCGATATTGGCTCCCAGCTTGGGCGGCGGGTGCGGGCGCTCATCTCCGACATGAACCAGCCGCTGGGCTGGGCGGTAGGCAACGCCCTCGAGGTGCGGGAAGCCATCGATGCCTTGCACGAAAGCGGGCCGGGCGACCTGCGTGAGCACTGCCTGGTCGTCGCCGGCGAGATGTTGGCGCTCGGGGAAAGAGCAGCTAACCCGGCCGAGGGAGTCGAGATGGCAGCGGCAGCGATTGCCTCCGGTGCGGCCTGGCAAAAATTTCACACCCTGGTCGAGACGCAGGGCGGGAACACGGCCGTCATTGAGGACCCGGCCCGGCTGCCCAAGGCGCGGTGGATCGAGCCGATTCCCGCCCCCAGCAGCGGCTATCTGCACCGGGTCGATGCGGCTGGGATTGGGACGGCGGTGGTTGAACTGGGTGGCGGGCGGGAACAGAAGGATGACGCGATCGATCACGCGGTCGGGGTGATGACCCACTACAAGATCGGCGACCAGGTGAATCCAGCAAGCCCCTTGTTCACCATCCACGCCAACGACCGCGAGCGGCTGCAGGCGGCGCAGGAACGCCTCCTGGCGGCCCACACCATCGGCCCGGAACCGGTGGAGCCGCTGCCATTGTTCTACCGCCAGATTGGGTAGCTGGTCAATTGTGTGCTATAATGGGGGGCAGGGAAAGCTGGATTGGCCCTGTCACAATCCCTAAAAATAAAGGAGGAAAACCGTGGAAATGGGAGGAGCATTTGCTGCTGGTGGTTGCATCGTTGTTGGTGTCATCGTGGTGGTTGGCATGCTGCTGTTGTCTGCCATCAAGCTGATCTACCAATATGAGCGGGGAGTGGTCTTTATGCTGGGCAAGTTTGTCGGCACCCGCGAGCCGGGGCTGACTTTGGTCATCCCCATCCTGCAGAGCATGCGCAAGGTGGACATACGCATCCAGACCGCCGACATTCCCCGCCAAGAGGTCATGACGCGAGATAACATCCCGATGCTGGTCAATGCCGTGGTCTATTTCAAGGTGATTAGTCCCGAGGACGTCATCATCAAGATCCAGGATCACGTCTTTGCCGTGCGCCAGTACACCCAGGCAGCGCTGCGGGACGTGATCGGCAACAGCGAAATGGACTTTGTCCTCACCGAGCGCGAGCAGATTGCCGAGAGCATCAAAGAGATTGTCGATGCGGAGACCAGTGGCTGGGGTGTCGACGTCGAGTCGATCAAGATCCAGGAAGTCGAGCTGCCGGCCGAAATGAAACGGGCGATGGCCAAGCAGGCCGAAGCGGAGCGGGAGCGCCGCGCGGTGATCATTGCTTCTCAGGGCGAACTCTCGGCCTCGGAGAACCTGCGCCAGGCGGCCGAAAACCTGTCCAAGAGCAAGGGGGCGCTGCACCTGCGCACGCTGCAGACGATCCGCGACATTGCCGCCGATCCGTCGGAAAAAATCGTCCTCTTTGTTCCCTCCGACCTGGGCCGGACGCTCGGTTCCATTCTCGAGGGCGGGAAAGAGTAGCTAACGCGCATGCTCGATCACAAGCTTCGGTATTTGCAGATTGCTTTCAACTATGACATCGGGCTGGTCCAACAGCTTTTGCCAGCCATCGTGCGCAGCGTTCAGAACGTGCCTAGGGCGAGAGAGCGCATCCTGATGGAGGCTGGGACCCCCTACCTCAAGCGGGAGGGTATGGCTGGCATTCGGGTCATCCGCAGCCTGTGGCGGGGTCACGTCGTGGCCGATCTCAAGACGGTCGACGGCGCCATCGGCGAGGTCGATATGGCGCGTTCGGCCGGTGCGACGGCGGTGACGATCCTGGGCAACGCGCCGCCCGAGACGTTGAATCTCTTTGTCACCCGCTGCGCGGCACTGGGCATGGCCTCCATGATCGATATGCTGGGGGTGAAGGATCCCTTGCGTGTGCTAATGCACCTGAAGCATCCTCCCGACGTGGTCGTGCTCCACCTGGCGCGGGATGAAGAAAACACCCGCGGGAAGGTCATCCAGTACCGGCACGTCAACCGCGTGCGCAGCAAGTTTGACGTCATCATCTCTGCTGCTGGCGGGGTAGATCTGAAGGAAGCCCGCAGTGCCATCTTTAACGGGGCCAACATCGTCGTCGCCAACCTGGTGCGACCGAGCGACCCCTGGGCCGGCATCCGCACCAACACCGACGTGGGGGCCATGGCGCAGCAGTTCTTGCAGACGATCGAATAACGCGGGTTGTGCGGTTGCCAACCCCTGCCCTGCCTATCCCCCCGTTCGCCCTTTGCTTTGTTCGGGCGACGGGGGGATGGAACCCCGCGCTGCAAGCCCCTTTCACCTCGCGGTTGCAGAAGCAGCGGGCCGCTGATATAATGGTGGCGTGAAAGGACTCGTCATCTATAACCCCACTGCTGGTCCTTGGGATGTCAAACGCGAGTTGCAGCAGGTGCGGCAGGAATTGGCCCAGTGCGGTTGGTCACTGGATATCGAACTGTCGGGCTGCGTAAAAGATGTCTCTCGGCTGGCGCGCCAGGCGGCTTCTGCGCAGTTGGATGCGGTCTGGGCGGCCGGCGGGGACGGGACCGTCCGCGAGGTGGTCAATGGCCTGGTGGGGACAGAGACGGCGATGGGGGTGCTGCCAGTAGGAAGCCGCAATGTCTGGGCCAGGCAACTCAATCTGCCCGTTTTTTCGCTGGCTCATCCCTTTCATCTGCGCGAAGCAGCCGTCTCCCAGGCCAGGGGAGTGGTACGTCCCGTCGACGTGGGACAGGTTGGCAGCCAGTACTTTTTGCTCTGGGCCGGCATCGGATTCGATGCCTACGTGACAAAAGAGATGGAACCACGCCACCGCTTGACCAAGCGGCTGGGGACCCTACCCTACATTGTCGCTTCGTTGATGCTGGCCCGCGATTTTTCCGGCGTGCGGGTGCGGATGATATTGGACGGTCGGATCGTTCGGGGGCGCGTCGTGCTGGCTGTCGTGAGCAACACGCAGATGTATGCCGCTTTTCAGATGGCGGACCATGCACGTCTGGATGACGGGCTGCTGGATCTCTTTATCTTTAAGGGGACCGGGTTTTCGTACATCCTGCGCCACGCGATCAAGGTGTTTAGCGGGCGGCATCTCCAGGATCCCAAGGTCGTTCACCGGCAGGTGCGCCAGGTCGCCGTTTGGGCCGAGCAGCCGATGGATGTTCAGGCGGATGGCGACCCGGCCGGCACGACGCCGATCAGCCTGCGCGTCGTTCCCCGTGCGCTGCGAATTCTGGTCCCGCCGCAATCCCCCAACCATCTCTTTTCTTCGGAGGTACGATGAAATACTTGCGACTGCTGCTCATCTGTGTCCCGGTTGCCCTCCTCTCGCGCTATCTGAACGGGCCCCCGGCTCTGACGTTCATCGCCGCGGCATTGGGCATCGTTCCTCTCGCCGAGCTGATGGGAGAAAGCACCGAGGCGCTGGCCGATCGGGCGGGATCCCAGTTGAGTGGGTTTCTCAACAGCACCTTGGGCAATGCCGCCGAGCTGATCATCACTTTCTTTGCCATCCGCGCGGGGCTCTTGGAGCTGGTCAAAGCCTCGATCACCGGCTCTATCCTCGGCAACCTGTTGTTGGTGATGGGAGCGAGCCTGCTGGTCGGGGGGCTGCGCCATGGGACGCAAAAGTTCAACCGCAGCGAGGCTGGCTTGAACGCCACGATGCTGTTCCTGGCAGTCATTGCTCTGGGTATTCCTTCCCTGTTTGGTCACGCCATCGAGCAGGTCAACCACGACGCGGTAGAATACCTCAGCCTGGGCGTCTCCACGATGATGATCCTGCTGTATGCCCTCAGCCAGTTTTACCTCTTTCGCAACAGCCAGGCCAAGCTGCCGCTGAAAAAACCAGCTCATCGAACGGGACACCACTGGCCACTGCGGACTACCGTGATCGTTTTGGTCGTCTCGACCATCTTTATCGCCTGGATGAGCGAGGTGTTGGTCAGCGTAGTCGAGCCGATGCTGGAGCACCTGGGCTGGACCGAGTTCTTTATCGGCATTGTGATTATCCCCCTGGTGGGAAACGTGGCGGAGCACCTGGTGGCGGTCGAGGTCGCCGCCAAGAACCAGATGGACCTCAGCCTGAATATATCGGTCGGCTCTGGGCTCCAGGTCGCGCTCTTTGTCGCCCCGGTCCTGGTCTTTTTGAGTCTGGCGATGGGCAACCCGCTCACCCTGGTCTTTAACACCTTCGAGTTGGCGGCGCTGGGAGCGGCGTCGGTCATTGCCGGACTGGCCGCGCTGGATGGGGAGTCGAACTGGATGGAAGGCGTCCAGTTGCTCGTCGTCTATGTCATCCTGGTGATGGCCTTTTTCTTCCTGCCCGTCTGACCATGACTGTCGCGCCGGACGCTGCCACGCGCCTTTGGGTCTGCGACCTCCATACGCACACGGCCTGTTCGCGGGACAGCCTGACTGGGCCGGCCGAATTTCTCGCCGCCTGCCGCCGCAAGGGGATCGACCGCGTGGCCGTGACCGATCACAACACGGTCGAGGGCGCGCTGCGGCTCAAGGAACTGGACCCCGAACGGGTCATTGTCGGCGAAGAGGTGCGCACGACCCACGGCGAGCTGCTGGCCTATTTCTTGCGCAGCGGCATCGCCCCGGATCAATCGCCGCAGGCGACGATCGATGCCGTCCGCGCCCAGGATGGGGTGGTGGGAGCCGCGCATCCCCTGGATCGCTTCCGGCGCGAAGCGCTGGGGCGGGAGGCCCTGCTGCCGATCATCGATCAACTCGATTTCTTGGAGGTGCTGAACGCCCGCTGCATCCTTGCCGCCGACAACCAGGCGGCCCGCGCCCTGGCCGCCGAGACGGGAACGTTGATGGTGGCGGGCAGCGATGCCCATTCACCCTGGGAGGTGGGGCGGGCGGTGACGATCCTGCCGCCTTTCGACTCGCCAGCTACCTTTCTCGCCAGCCTGGAATCCGCCCAGTTGAGGGGACGCCCGAGCCCTTTTTGGATTCATCTCTGGTCGACGTACGCCAAGCTTGCCCGCCGATTGGGGTTGGCCTCAACGCCGGGTGCCTGAGGAGGACGAAAACTCATGGAGATCATTGAATTTCTCGGTGCGCTCATTGTTGTGTTGAGCTTTGCCTTTGTGCCAATGATTTTTTACGCCGCGGTCTTGTGGTGGTTTGACCGCTACGAGAAGGAACCCATCGCGCTGATCATTGCTGCTTTCTTGTGGGGCGCTGTCCCGGCGATCATTTTCTCCCTCATCACCCAGATTATTTTCGATCTCCCTGTCTCGGCCATGCTGGGCGCGGGGGTAGAAGCGGAGCTTGTCGGGGCGAGTCTCATTGCCCCGATTACGGAAGAGCCCTTCAAGGGGCTGGCTCTCTTGTTGTTGCTGGTCCTGTTTCGGCGCGAGATCGACAGCCCACTGGATGGGATTCTCTATGGCGGCCTGGTGGGGTTTGGATTTGCCGCGACCGAGAATGTCTTTTACTTCCTCTCCGTCTACAGCGTGGAAGGAGTGGCGGGGGTGCTGGGCCTTTCGATCTTTCGCGCCCTGATTTTTGGTCTCAACCACGCCATGTTCACCGGGCTGACGGGGCTGGGCATCGCCCTGGCGCGGACCTCGCCCAGCTGGTTGGTCAAAATCGGCGCTCCGCTGCTCGGCTTGCTGAGTGGCACGACGCTCCACGCCGTTCACAATTTGGGCGCGACGCTGGCTGGCCTTTTCTGCTGGCCGATCCTGATCAGCCTGGTGTCGGATTGGGGGGGCGTGATTGCTCTCTTTGCCATCGTCATCTGGGCCTCAATTCGGGAACAACGGATGATCGTCCAATTCCTGGCGGACGAAGTTGAGAAAGGGGCCATTGGTCAGCAAGATTATCACGTCATCCAATCCTACTGGCGCCGCCTCTGGCAGCGGTTGCAGGCCTTGTTGCAGCTCGATTTTACCCGCTGGCTGCGGCTGGGGCGTTACTACCGCCTGGCGACCGAGCTGGCTTTTTCCAAGCATCGCTGGACGAAATTCCGGCAGGAGCAGAAAACCGCGCTGCAGATCGAGCAGCTGCGGCGGGACCTGTACGAGATTCGGAAAAAGCTGTAACTGCCGAACGCGACGATGGCACGTTGCGCGACGCTACGTCGGCGGGTCGATCTTGGAAAGGGCCTGGATCACTGCGCCGAGGTCATTCGTCTCGTGCCAGATTTGCAGCTGTTCGTCGGCGCTGGTCCCCCGATCGAGGATGGTGCGGGCGTGGGCCAGTTCTGGCAGGCAGTCCAACTCGCGCGCCGTATCTGACAGCTGTTCGACGAGCCGGTTGACCCATTCCCGCACCGGCCGGGCCGGCCCTTCCGCGTCGAGGATCAGCCTGGCCTCCAGTCCGTAGCGCGCCGCCTGCCATTTGTTGCTTTCGAGAATGAGGGGGGAGAGGGCTTTTCGAGGCGGCTCCTGCAGCAGCCTGACCACCAGAGATTGCGCCCAGGCGGCCAGGCAGACGGTGTCTTCGACCCGGGCCGGCATGTCGGCAATCCGGATCTCGAGCGTCGGGAAGCGCGAGCTGAGCCGGGCATCCCACCAGATGAAACTGGGGTTGGCCAGCAGCCCTTCCCCGGTGAGCGTAGAAATCACGTCCTGGTAATCGGCCCACGTCGCAAAGCAGGGTGGGATGCCGGAACGGGGCAGGGCGGCGATCAGGGCGCTGCGATAGGAGCGCAGGCCCGTAAACCGGCCAGCGAAGAAGGGCGAGCTGGTGGAGAGGGCTAACAAGAGGGAAAGATAGGGGCGAATCCGGTTCAATGCCTGGACGCGCCGGTCGGGGTCGGCGATGCCGACGTGAACGTGCAGGCCAAAAGTGACCAGCCGCCGTCCCACCTCCTGCAGTTCCTCGGCCAGTATCGCGTAGCGATCCCCGCGCGTGACCTGCTGCATCGTCCACTGGGAAAAGGGGTGCGTTCCTGCCGCCACCAGGGTCAACCCCAGTGACGCCGCAATGATCGAGGCCTGCTGCCGCATCCGCCATACTTCTTCCCTTACCTGGCGCACGGTCGGGCAGATGCGCGTGCTGGCCTCGACCTGGGACTGGAGAAACTCGGCCTGCACATCCTGCCTGCCATTTTCCAAGTCCTTTTCCAGGATGGCGTGGATGGTGGAACCGAGCTCCCAGGTCGCGGGGTCGATGAGCTGGTATTCCTCCTCAACCCCCAGGTCGAATGGACCGTTAGGTGTCAGAATATCCTCTGTGGCTGTCGCAGACTATTCCAGCAAGCCAATCTGGCTATAGTCCCCGAGGTTCATTTTATACGCTTTGGGCTTGATCGGCGAGCGGTTCAGGACGACGTTGCGGCCGATCAAGCTGTCCTGAATCCGCGCCGGGATGTCGCGGATCACGCTGCTCTCCAGGACGATCGACCGTTCGATCTCGCTGTTTTCGATGACGACGTCGTGGTAGAGGGAGGTGAAGGGGCCGACGTACGCGTTGACGACGCGGGAGCGCTGCCCGATGATCGTTGGCCCGCGCACGACGCTGTTGATGATCTCGGCTCCCCGTTCCACCGTTACCCGGCTGTCGACCTGCGAGTCCCGGTCGACATAGCCCTCGATGGTCGGCGACAGCTCTTCCAGCACCAGGTCGTTGGCCTCCAGCATATCCCCCGGCCGGCCGGTGTCGATCCACCAGCCGCGGTGGATGTAGGGAAAAACCTGGTGCCCGTGTTCCACCAGCCACTGGATCGCGTCGGTGATCTCCATCTCGCCGCGCCAGGAGGGCTGGATTTCTTCGACCGCGCGGTGGATGAGCTGATCGAACATATAGATGCCGACCAGGGCCAGGTCGGACGGGGGGTCCTTGGGTTTTTCGATCAGCCGGATCACCCGCCCGTCTTGGTTCAGTTCGGCCACCCCGTACTGCTCTGGGTGCTTGACGCGGGTGAGGACGATCTGCGAACTCCAGTCGGATTCCTGGAATTGCTGGACCAGGTTGGCGATGCCGCCCTGGATCACATTGTCGCCCAGGAACATGACGAAGGGCTCGTCGCCCAGAAAATCCTGGCTGACCTTGACGGCGTGGGCCAGCCCCAGCGGGTTGTCCTGCTGGATGTAGGTGACGTGGATGCCCCACTGCCCGCCTCGCCCGACGGCGGTCTTGATCTCCTCGGCCGTTTCGCCGACGACGATGCCGATATCCGTGATGCCGGCGTCACGGATGGCCTCGATGACACGAAAGAGCACGGGCTTGTTGGCCACGGGAATCAGCTGCTTGGCCCGGGTGTATGTCAGGGGATACAGCCGGGTTGCCTTTCCTCCACTCAGGATCAGTCCTTTCATCCTTCCCTCCTGGATGCGAGCCGGCCGCGACAGTGTCGCGCTTCCGATTCTAACTAGGGCATAATCGCTCAGGCCACCTTCCCGAAAGCTACAATGTGCTCGTCTGACGGATCGAAATCCGCTGCAGCGAGTAACCTGGTACACCAGGGCTGCTGGAGCTTTTGGGAAGGTACATCGCGCTGAGCAGTTCTGTAACTAATAAGCGCTCATGCTGATGCCGCGACGGGCGTTGGTCAGAACGGCGCCGATCACGCGCACGTGAACTTGCTCCAGCAGCTCCTTTGCCCGCTGGGCGTGGTCGCGCCGGGTGCGTCCCGCGCGGACGACCAGCAGCAGGCCGTCGACTTTGGTTCCCAGCACTGCCGCATCGGTGACGGCAGTGACGGGCGGGGCGTCAAAGAGAACCACCTCCGCCTGCGCCTGGAGGGCGGCGATGACTTTTCCCATCCGCTGCGAGCCCAGCAGGTCGGCTGGGTTGGGAGGCAAGGGGCCGCTGGGGAGGAGGAGCAGGTTGTCCACCCCGGTTTCGGCCAGCGGCGGATTTTCCAACGCTGCCGGATCGACAAACATGGTCGTCAACCCTCTTTCATTGGCAAGCGCAAAAATCTGGTGCAGGCTGGGACGGCGGAGGTCGGCGTCGACGAGGATCGTCCGCCGCTCTCCCTGGGCCATGGTCACCGCCAGGTTGGCCAGGGTGACCGACTTTTCCGCGCCGGCCGCGGCGGAGGTGACGAGCAGGGTTTTGATCGGCCGGTCGAGTTCGGCAAACGTGAGGTTGGTGCGCAGGGTGCGGAATGCTTCGGCAGCGGCAGAACGGGGGGCCGTGAGCGTGACAAGTTCGGGTGTCGGGTTCATATAACTCTCCATGCGACAACGCTGCGGTTGTCGCTACGAATCGAGGGGGGGAACGACGCCGATGACCGTCGCGCCGACCCATTGCTCCACGTCGGCTGGCGTGCGGACGATGCCGGATTCCACCCATTCCAGGAAAAAGATGACCCCGCCGGCAATCAGCACCCCAAAGGCCGCCCCGGCGGCCAGGACGATGGCTGTGCGCGGAGGCCAGGCCTGGGAGTAGCTCGGTTCGTCGCGCAGCTCGGCATAGACGCGGTCCTCTTTGCGCTGCAGTTGGTTCTGGCTGTCCCGCCACTCTTGCAGCAGCACCGCCCACTCGCGGGCGATGCGGTTCGCCTGCACAAAGTCGGCGTCCTCGATCTCGATGCGGATGACCATGCGATCGTCCTCGGCGGCAAAGCGGGCGTTGGCGCGGAGCTGCTCGGGGACCATGTCCAGCCGCAGCCGGTCGATCACGTTCTGCGCCCAATAGTTCGAGTCGGCGATGGTCATGTAAGAACGGAGCAGGGTTTTGGCGGATTGGGTAAGGCCCAGGTCGGGCCGGGCGGGCTGGATGACGACCTCGACGGTCGATTGATAGACAGGCTGTTGCAAGCGGCTGAACAGAAAAGCGCTGGCCATTGTGGCGACGATGGCCACCACAATGATCCACCACCGTTTCTGTAAAATACGCAGATATTGACCCAGTTCCACGCCGAAATACCTCCTTCAATAAACGGGCGTTATTCTACCACGATCTGGTGCAATTGTCACCATGCCTCACCGGACCCGTTTTACAGCGGTCGGGATCGGGAATCGTCAGCCGGCGCAGACAGGGTCGGCAAGGTGAAATAGAATCGGCTGCCCTGCCCGGGGCTGCTCTCCACGCCAACCTGGCCGCCGAGCTTTTCCAAGATGCGCTGCACGATGGATAACCCCAGGCCATGCCCGGTCACTTGCACTTGCTCGAGGCGCGTGAACGGTGTGAACAGCCTGGCCTGTTCCTCCGCGCTCAGGCCCGGGCCATTGTCCCGTATCCAGAAGCAGGCCATTTCTCTTCCTCCTTCTGCCGCCTCTGGCGGCGGGGGGCAGGGTGGGGGGGTGGCGCCGATTTCTACTTGCGGCGGCTGCCCGCCATACTTGATGGCGTTGCTGATATAGTTGGCCCACACCTCTTCGATCCAGGGAGCATAGCCAAGCACCACTGGCCACTCCGCCTCGTCGAGCAGCGCGATTTGGGCCTGCCGGTCTTGAATGAGCACCTGCAGGCGTTCGATCGATTCCTCGACGATGCGCCCCATGTCCAGCGGTTCAGGAACGACCTCCTGCTTGCGGACGCCGGCCAGCAGCATCAACTCTTCGGTGATCCTGTCGAGTCTTTTGCCGGCTTGGAGAATACGGTCGGCTATTTTGGCTGCGCTCCTGGGGATCATGGTTTCATACCCCTGGGCCGAAATCTCGGCCAGGTCTTGGATCAAAACCTCGGCAAAGCCGGTGATCACGCCGATCGGGTTCTTGAGGTCGTGCGCCACCGTGTGGGCAAAGGCGTCGAGTTCGGCATTTTGCAGCGCCAGTTGCTCGGTATAATGGCGAAATGCTTTTTCCGCTTCTTTGCGCTCGGTGATGTCTTCGTTGACCGCGATATAGTGGGTGGTTTGCCCGGCGTCGTCTTGGACGGGCGCAATGACTGCCGACTCCCAATACAAAGTGCCGTCTCGGCGTTTGTTGCGAAACTCGCCGCGCCAGGTCTTGCCGCTGGTGATGGTAGCCCACAAATCTTGGTAAAAGGCTGTATCCTGTTCGCCGGATTTCAAAAAGCGCAGATTCTTTCCCATCACCTCGTCCCGACTGTATCCGCTGGTTTCTTCAAAGCGTGGATTGGCGTACTCGACGGCCCCCGCCGTATCCGTGATCACCACGGCGCTGCCGCTTTGTTCAATGGCCATTGTGAGCTTGTGCAGTTCCAGGTTCTGCGCTTCCAACTGCCGCTGATAATCCTGTAATTGTGTCGCGGCCCGCTTTTGCTCGATAATGTTCCAGATGACGTCGGCGACATAAGCAACCAGCTCGACATCCTGCTCATCATAGTCCGTGGGCTTGTTGCCGACGCCCAGGATCGCCACGATGCGCGAGGAGCGCATCGTGGGCACCACCAGTTCCCGCCTGACCTCGGCGTGACCCGGCGGCATGCCTTTGCGGTGCGGTAGGGCGGCATAGTCGTTGTGGATGACCGGTTTCCGCTGGTGGACACAGTCGACCCACACCCCGGCTTCGTCAATGCGATAGTGCATGCCCCTGCCTTCCGTCTGGCAGAATTCTTGCAAAGTGCGCGTGGACCAGGCCTGAAGCAGGAGGGTTTCTTGGTCGGCTCCGACAAAGTGGTAAAATCCGATTGGGCTCTGGGTCAGTTCCCCGATCTCGTCGAGGGCTTTTTGCATCAGTTCCTCGAGCGAATGGTCGGCGGAAAATTCGAACAGCCGCAGGCGCAGCCGGATGACCTCTTCTACCTGCCTGCGTTCGGCGATATCTTTGACCGCCATCAGCATTCTTCTGTCCTGGCTATCGTCACCTGTCATTGGTTGCATATTTCACTCTCGAGGCCAATTTGATGGGCCAAAGTGGCAACTGCTCGGCCACTGGATACAACCCGGGCTGTTGCCCCTGGACGCTCTCCCAATCCCGGAAAGGGGAGGACGTCCAGGCGGGCAGCCTGAGCAGTTCCCTGGTACACGCAGGCGAAAATACCCTGCCGGTTCTTCTATGCCTGCCCTGGATTCCCGTACCTGTCCCCACGGGATTTGCGGTAATCCGGGCCACAGGCCTCGGTAATCCGGGCCACAGGCCTCGGTAAGTGGCCAAGTCGGCGTTTCTGACGGGGATCTGACGATCCCCTCCAAGCAAGAACTGGCTATTCATTTCGGCCGCGATGTACTCGAAGGAATCACCGCCGCGGGATTGTTGCGATCACACCGATCCCCAGTTGCTCCAACTCGGCCGCCTCGCGCACGGTGGGGTCCACGTAATGCCAGGCAAAAGCCAGCCCGACCCCCAGCGCGAGCGCCAGTCCGAGGCGAATCGCCGGGCCTATCAACTGGCTGCGCAGGCTGGGGGCGAGGGGGAAGGGGGCGGGTTCGTCGAGCAAGCGGGCTGCCGGGTCCAGCCCTTGCAGCTGCGGGAAGTAGGTCGCTCCGTTCTGTGTCAGTTCGTCGGCGATGGCTGTGGCGACGGCACGGGCCTGTGTCGGGTCCGGCCACGTCAGGTAGACGACCATGATCGACTGGAGGTTGTCGGTGACGATGGCGCCCTGGATCGCCGCACCGTCGATCGAGACCCCACCCTGGGCCAGCCGCGTCGCTACGGCCTGGGCAAAGGCGCCGCTTCCGGCGACGTCGGCGAGACCGTTGGCGACGTACTCGGAAGTCAACCAGGGATAGTAGCGGTCATAGTCCTCGCTGAGCCCTGCCGGTTCCGTGCCTGCCGCAAAGCGCATGACCACCTGGTAGACCGGCGCTGGCTGGCGGTAGATGGCGGCGGTGTGGATCAAAACGGCCGCGACCGGGAGGACGACCAGCCACCAGCGGCGGATCAGGATTCTCCAATAGGCTTGTAGCTCCATAGGATTGTGGGACAGGGCAAGCAGGGGACAAGGTGAAATTATTGTCCCTCGTCTCCTGGCCTCCTGGCCTCTTCCCTCCTTTCCAGGACCGATTTGATGAATTGGGCCAGTTTTTCTTTGAACACCGCCACGTCGAACTGCAGCGCATTTTGCCGGCAAGCCGCAGAGTCGATGCGCTCCGGGTCGAACGATTCGACGGCTGTGGCCAGGGCTTCGGGCGACGGTTCGTGGAAAAAGGCCCCGGTCTCTCCCTCGACCACCGTGTCGAGCGCGCCGCCGGCGCCAAAAGCGATCACCGGGCGCCCGGCGGCCTGGGCCTGGAGCGGGGCGATGCCAAAGTCCTCTTCCCCGGGCAGGACGTAGGCGCGGCACCTCGCCAGCAGGTCCGGCAGGTCCGCGTCGGGGACCCGGCCCAGGAAGGTGACGTTCGGGCCGGCAATTGCCTGCAGCGCCGCGCGGTCCCGCCCGTTGCCGGCGATGACCAGCGGCCGCCCCAGCTCGTTGAATGCCCGCACTGCCAGGTCGATCCGGCGGTAGGGAACCAGCCGCGAGACGATGAGATAATAGTCGTCGCGAACCGGGGCGGTGTGGAAGCGGCGGGTGTCCACCGGCGGCGGTATAATCGCCGAATCGCGGTCATAGTAGCGGCGGATGCGTTGTTGGATGGCGCGGGAAATGGCGAGGAAATGCCCCACCCGTTGCGCCGCGGCATAATCCCAGCGGCGCAGGATGGCGACGAGCGGGCGCAGAGCAGCCTTGACAATGGGGGGAAGGGACTCGCGTGCTGCATAGGCGTCGAAATCCCACACGTACCGCGTCGGCGTGAGGCAGTAGCAGATGTGTACCGCGTCGCCGGTGCGAACGCCGTGACAAAACCCGGACTTGTTGCTCAGCACCACCGCGTGCGCAGAGAGATCGAGCCCGCCAAAGGCGAGCGGATAGAGCAGAAGGTAGAGCTGATGGCGCCGATGGATCCCTGGCAGGCGGTCCATCCAGGTCGTGTGGATGTTCCAGTCACGGAAGGCGCCGGGCATGCCCGCTTGCCAGTACATCGACGTATAGACCGGAGCGGCGGGGAACATTTCGACCAGGGCCCGCAGCACGTCCTCGGCGCCGCCGAGCTGGTTGAGCCAGTCGTGAACGAGGGCAACGCTCTGCCGTTTCACCTTTTCCTGTGGCCTCCTTCAATTGCCGAGCACCTCGATGTCGTCCCCCACGCGCACTTTTCCCGGTTCCAACACGCGGACGAAAATCCCTTCCCGCGGCATCACACAGTCCCCCAGCGTCTGAAAGATCGCGCACTTGGTGTGGCAGAGCTTGCCGATCTGGGTCACCTCGACCAGCGCCGTACCCAACTGCATGCGCGTGCCGATCGGCAGGGTGAACAGCTCGATCCCCTCGGTGGTAATGTTCTCGGCAAAGCTGCCCGCGCCTACGTCCAGTCCCTGGGCGCGGATCTTGGCGATCGATTCCCACGCCAGGAGCGAGACCTGGCGGTGCCAGGGGCCGGCGTGGGCATCGCCTTCCAGCCCCCAATCGACGC
This sequence comes from Anaerolineae bacterium, assembly GCA_016931695.1. Lineage (GTDB taxonomy): Bacteria > Chloroflexota > Anaerolineae > B4-G1 > DUEL01 > JAFGEI01. Next base: position 113,931 of record JAFGEI010000025.1, read on the forward strand.
GCAACGTTCCCTGCCCGACGTTCTTTTTGGCGACGCTCTTGCGCTCGCTGGTGCAGACCGCGATAACTTTTCCTTTCACTCGATTTCCTCCAATACGATCTCGCCGCTCTTGCCGCCGCTTTTGCGGATCAGGCGAATGTTGTGGATCTGCATCCCCCGGTCGATGGCCTTGCACATGTCATAGATCGTCAGCGCGCTGGCGCTCACCGCTGTCAGGGCCTCCATCTCGACCCCGGTGGTCCCCGTGCAGCGCACGCGGGCGGTGATGTTGACCGTGGAGCAGGCCTCGTCGAATGCGAAATCGACCTGGGCCGAGGTGATGGGCAAGGGATGGCAGAGGGGGATCCATTCCGGCGCCCGCTTTGCAGCCATGATTCCGGCGATGCGCGCCACCGCGATCACGTCCCCTTTTGCTGCGCCGCCGCTCTGGATCAGTGCCAGCGTTGCCGGCTGCATCGTCACCTGCCCCGCGGCGACGGCCTCGCGCGCGGTGGTGGGCTTGTCCGTGACGTCGACCATGCGCGCGGCTCCCGTTTCGTCCAGGTGGCTGAACCGCATATCATCCTCCAATTTTCGACATCGACAGGCACGTCGCGGCATTGCGGGTTACCCGATAACTGGCCGGCTTCTCGATCATTGCCTGCCGGAAGAGATCGGACAGCTGTTCGTCGTCGGCTCCCGCCCGCAGCGGCCCTCGCAGGTCGATCGCCGCGTCGGACAACAGGCAGGGAAGCAGGCGCCCGTCAGCCGTCAGGCGCAGCCGGTTGCACGAGTGGCAGAAATGCTCGGTAATGGGGCTGATCAGGCCCAACGTGCCAGCCGCGCCGGACAATTGGTAGTACCGCGCCGGCCCGCCGCCGGCCTCTCCGCGCACGGCGGTCAAGGGGCCCAACTCGGCCTCGACCTGCGCCCGAATTTCGGCCGAGGGCACCACGCCGTCATCGATCCAGGGCGTGGCGCCCGACGCTGTTCCCAGGGCGGAACGCAGCGGCATCACCTCGATGAAGCGAACGTGCCAGTGCGGTTCCATCGTTTTTCGGGCAATGGCTACCACTTCGTCGTCGTTCAGGCCGCGGACGACCACGGTGTTGATCTTGATCGGTTGCAGGCCGGCTGCCAGGGCAGCCTGGCGCCCGGCCAGGACGTCCTCCAACCGCCCCAGGCGCGTGATCTGCCGGAAACGGTCTGGCTGCAGCGTGTCCAGGCTGATGTTGACCCGGCGCAGCCCGGCCTGGGCCAGCGGTTCAGCATATTGGCGCAGGAGGATGCCGTTGGTCGTCATCGAAAGGTCGTCCATGCCTGGAATCCGCGCCAGTTCTGCGACCAACTCGACGATCCCCTTGCGCGCCAGCGGCTCGCCGCCCGTCAGGCGGATGTGAATGAACCCCATCTCGATGGCGACGCGGACGATTCGTGCGATCTCTTCGTGACGCAGGATGTCATCGTGGGAAAGTAGGGGGACACCCTGCTCTGGCATGCAGTACACGCAACGCAGGTTGCAGCGATCGGTCACGGAAACTCGCAGGTACTGGATAGGGCGATCGTAGGCATCCCGGTATGGCTTGTGGCGTTCTCCTGGTAACAACTTTTTCTCCTTGCTACTACCCGATCAAATCAATGCAGTCTCTCTCTGTTCACAAGTGTACCTCAGTTCTCTTTCCTGGTCAAAGAGACCCTCGACGACACCCGATGACAAGTTGCAGAGCAGCGCAATCGGGGTATAATAATATCGTGAGTGCAACGACTTGAATTCGCAAGCCTCGGAGGTCGCAAAGAGACTTGTCGGCGGCAGACTGCCGATGCCGCTGGAGTCTGGTAGTTGCAAGTTTTTGAATCACTTGAGGAGGTACCGTCATGCGCAGATTCACAAGTTTCCTGGCTGGAGCGATTTGTGGGGCGCTGGTTGGCGCCGTAGCCGCTCTTCTCATGGCCCCTTATGCGGGGCCTGAACTCCGCGAGCGGATGAACATCCAGGTGCAAGGGTTGGTTGATAAAGGACGAGAGGCAGCGACGGCCAAGCGCGCTGAATTGGAGGCCCAGCTTGAGGCGTTCAAGCAGGGCAAGGCTGCAACACCCAAGTCCGGAGACGCGGCAGCGGGTTGACCCTGTTTGTCTCCCATCCGCCCCCCAAAGCCCTGCCGCTGTATGGCGTCGGGGCTTTTTACGTGCTTGGGGTCGCTGCCAGCACCAGGGCGCGGAAAAGCCGTTCCATGCCCGCCTGGTTGCCGAAACCGGTTTCGGGGTGCCATTGGACCCCGATGCAAAAGGGGTGATCGGGTTTTTCCAGGCCCTCGATGACGCCGTCGGAAGCCCAGGCGGTGGCGATCAATCCATCGCCCACCGCGCGAGCAGCCTGGTGGTGAAAGCTGTTGACGACGGCGGTTTCGCCGGCGAGGACCGCCGCCAGGCGGGAAGCGGGGGCAAGCTGCAGCGGGTGAGCGGCAGAGTCCAGCGGCGCTCCCTCTGCCGGACGGTGGGGCAGGGCGCCGGGAACCTCGCTCGCGATGTCGGCATAGAGTGTGCCGCCCAGCGTCACGTTCAAGACCTGGATGCCGCGGCAGATGCCGAGCAGCGGCTTTCCCTGCTGTAGGGCGGTTTCGACCAGGGCGATTTCAGCCCGGTCCCGGTCGTGATCGACCAGCTGGATCGAGGGGTTGTTTGCTGCCCTGTACCGCTCCGCTGCCACGTCCCCGCCGCCGGAAAGGACGAGCCCGTCCAGTCGCGCCAGCAGGCTGCCGGCCTCTGCCGCACCAAAGAGGGGTGGGAGCAGCAGCGGCATACCACCGGCCTCCCACACGGCGCGGGCATAGTTCTGCGTGATCGCGTACAAGGGGAGGGGGAGGAATTGAGAGACCCTTTCAGCGCGGGCCGTGATGCCGATGAGTGGTCGCATATTGGCGATAAAAACCGAGGGCGCAGGCCCTCGCCTGCGCCCTTTACTGGACTCGCTTCTCCTTCAGGCGCGCCGCCTTGCCGCGGCGGTCTCGCAAGTAGTAGAGATTCCCACGGTGGACCCTGGCCCGTCGCGTGACCTCGACTTTGGCGATGCGCGGGGAGTGAATCGGAAAGGTCCGCTCGACGCCGATTCCGTGCGAGGCGATGCGGCGCACGGTGAAATTGGCGCCGGCTCCCTTGCCCCGCACGCGAATGACCGTGCCGTGGAATACCTGGATGCGCTCCCGTTCCTTCCCCTTACTATCGACTTCGATGATGCGAGCGTGCACCCGCACCGTGTCGCCAGAGTTCAGATCTGGAATGTCGGGGTTCTTTTCCAACTGCCGGTTTAGTGATTCGATCAGGTCCATTGTCTCACCTCTCTGCCGCCAAGCAGACAGGAATTATACCATAAACCGGAAATCCGGCAAGCTTGCCGTTGTTGCTCAAGACGGCAAAGTGTACTATACTGAGCGGCGTTGGAATGGCTGAGGAGGGTAAAAGCAAAATGAAGCACAAGTATCTACTGCTCTGCGTCCTGGTAAGTGCACTTTTCGCGGCCTGCAGCGGGGAACCCGCCCCGGTGCGCACGGTGCGGGCGTTTCACCAAGAGATCAGCGCCATCCAGCCTCCAGAACAAGAGGAAGGGGGCATCATTACTGCCCCGGACGGCTTTCGCACCCTGACGCAGATATTTACCGATTACACGACAGAAACCGAGGTGCCTGCAAATTCCTTTACCCTGGCCATTGTTGCTGGCATGCTCCAGTTTCGCGATATGGAATACGAGCTTGTCTCGCAGGACGGCGATTGCGCCGTAGTGGGGGTGCATGGCATCGTGGTGACGAACCAAGAGGAATCGCCCTTTGAAGGGAATTACGTGCTCGTCCGGCAAGGGCGGCGGTGGTTGATCGACCTCGACGCGAGGTCGTGCGAGTAGAGTTGTGTGGGAGAGACGGGATGCTGACAGATCGACAACCCCGGGTATCGATGGCCCACCTGCCGACGCCGTTGGAGCCCCTGCCCCGCCTCACGGCAGCGCTGGGCGGTCCCCAACTGTGGGTCAAGCGGGACGACCAGACCGGCCTGGCGACGGGGGGCAACAAGACGCGCAAGCTCGAGTTCCTGGTTGCCGAGGCCCTGGCCCAGGGGGCTGACACGCTCGTCACTTGTGGGGCGGGCCAGTCGAACCACGCCCGCCAGACCGCTGCCGCCGCCGCCCGATTCGGGTTTCGCTGCACCCTCGTCCTGCGCGGCCCGAGGCCGGCTGCCTCCCAGGGCAACCTTCTCCTCGACCGGTTGCTGGGCGCAGAGATCGCCTGGGCGGAAGACGTCGCGGTGGATGAACGGCTGGAAAAGGTAATGGCGGAACTCGGGGAACGAGGACGCCGTCCCTACTTGATCCCCTACGGCGGCAGCAACCCTGTCGGCGCGACGGGTTATGTGGCGGCGATGGAGGAGCTGCTGGCTCAGTGCGCGCAGCGGGGACTCGGTTTTGACGGGATTGTCCTGGCTTCCTCCAGCGGCGGCACCCAGGCAGGGCTGGTGCTGGCGGCGCGGGCGCGGCGGTACGCGGGCCGCGTCCTGGGCATCAGCGTCGCCCTCCCCGCCGAGCAACTGCGCCGCGACCTGGCCGAGCTGGCGTCGGCAACGGCAGCCCACCTGGGAATCGGCATAGGATTCGCGGAGGACGACTTTGACGTCGACGACAGCTACCTTGGCGGCGGGTATGGCGTCGTGAGCAGCCTGGAACGAGAAGCGGTCCGCACTGCTGCCCGCAGCGAAGGCTTGCTGCTCGATCCCGTCTATACTGGCCGGGCTTTTGGTGGCCTGATGGACCTCATCCGCCGTGGCGTTTTTGCAGCACAGGAGCGACTGGTCTTTTGGCACACCGGCGGTGTTGCCAGCCTCTTTGCCCATCCGGACATATAGATCGGCCAAGAGGGAGACTGTCCGGTATATTCTTTTGCAGAAATACAAGGTATGGAGTATAATTGTGGCATTGCCACAAGCTGTTCGGCCAGTTGCTTCTGGATGCTTCTCCCGCTAGAACAGGGGGAATTGGAGGTTCGATCAAGTACGAGCGGGCCGGGCGGGGTTGCGGCGCAGTAAAACTTTTGGGAGGTATCCATGTTCCGAGAAAAAATCAAGCAAGCGTACGAGACCTTGACGCCGAGTTTCAAGCGCCTGGGGAAATTCATCCTCAACAACGAGTTGGAGGTTGCCTTTATGACTGCAACGGAGCTTGCCCAGGCGATGGATGTTGATGCGGCCACAGTAGTGCGTTTCTCGCAGACGGTCGGGTACCGGGGCTACCGGGAACTGGCCAAGGAGCTGCGAGAGACCGTGAGACAAGACCTGCAGGCGACCTATGTCGACTTGGACAAAGCCAAGACCGTGACGGAAAAACTGCAGGCCTTGTTGGAGAACGAGCGTTCCAACCTGGGCATTGCGGTGGCCCAGGTGACTGATCATGCCGCCGAGATTGTCACCTTGCTTGCCAGGGCCAAAAGGGTCTGGATAATTGGCGAGGCCAGCGGCCAGTACCTGGCGCCTTATTTTGCCAGCCACCTGCGCGCGGCTGGCATCAACGCCAATGCCGTTGATGCCGATCCGGCAGAGGCGGCGTGGGCGCTCTGGGAGCTGGGAGAAAAAGACCTAGTTGTGGGATTGGGTGTTTCAGGTACCGGGCTGGATACCGCGGCGGCTCTTCGCTTTGCCAGGGAGCGGGGCGCGGCGACGGCTGCTCTGAGCGTGTCTGCCGTGGCGCCCCCGGCCCAGGTCGCCGAACACGTCCTGGTATGTGCTTCCAGCACGCCGGTAGGTGTTCCATCGGACGCCAGCCTGGTGACGTTGATGCTGGTGCTGTGGCAGGCACTTTTAGCGCGGAAAAAGAACCTGGACCCACATGTGGCCGGGCTGCAAAAAGCATTCTCCGATTTGTTGACGGCCCGCGCTGAACAAAACGACTGGGTCGACATTGAACAGTTTTTGCGAGAGTACTAGGTTGCCCGGCAACGATCCGACCAGTCTGGGCTGGACGCTTTTCCCAGGGCAATGAACAAAGAGGTTGGGGTCCCCCAACCTCTTTGTTTTATGGCCATCCGGTTAGAAAAGCTGAATGGTGAAATTTCCCAACCGTCAGCGGAGAAAATCTCGCAGCTTGCGGGAATGGGTGGGATGGCGCAGTCGGCTGAGAGCCTGGGCTTCAATCTGCCGCACCCGCTCTCGGGTCACCCCAAGTTTTTTCCCGACTTCCTCCAGCGTGTAGGTCTCGCCGTCGACGAGGCCATAGCGTAGCTGCAGGATGCGCACTTCTCGCGGGGGGAGTTCGTTGAGGATCTCTTTGAGCGCCTCGCGCAGGATTGAAGCGCTGACCTCTTCCGGCGGCGCTGCGGCCTCTTCGTCCTCGATAAAATCGCCCAGGACGCTTTCTTCGTCGTTGTCAATCGGCATGTCGAGGCTCAATGGACGGCGGGCGAAAGAGATCATCTGCTCCGCCTTGCGGGTGGGAATCTCCATCGTTTGGGCCAGTTCTTCTGTCGTGGGCTCCCGTCCCAATTCCTGTGTCAAGCGGTGAGACATGCGCAACAGGCGGTTGATCTGATCGCCCATGTGGACTGGCACGCGGATCGTACGGGATTGGTCGGCAATGGCGCGTGTGACGGCCTGCCGGATCCACCACGTTGCATAGGTGGAGAACTTGTGCCCCAGGCGATAATTGAACTTGTTGGTAGCGCGGATCAGGCCAATGTTCCCCTCTTGGATCAGGTCGAGAAAGGGCACTCCGCGCCCGATGTATTTCTTGGCTACCGATATGACCAGCCGGGAATTTGCCTGGATCAAGTGAGCGCGCGCTGCTTTTCCATCCTCGACCAATTTTTCCAGGTCAAGGTACTGCCGGGAGGAAATGCCGTCTCTGCGCAGCTCTTTTTCAGCCTTTTTGCCCCGTTCCATTCTCTTGGCCAGCTCGATCTCTTCTTGTTGAATGAGCAGGGGGACCTGGCCAATCTCTTTTAGATACAAGCCGATGGTATCATCTGTCTCTACAGCGCGGAAATATGTATCACTATCCGTTGTCAACTTGCCCTCTCGCTCTATTACTGGCTCTTCTTCCTCTTCCTCGTCTCCTTCTTTGTCATCGTTCACGTCATCCAATTGGCCAACCGCAATGCCCTCGTCCAGCAGCAGGGTAAACACATCTTCCAGTCGATCGATATTCTCCTCGACTTCGGGAAAAGTGTTCAAGATATCGTCAAAAGTGACAAAACCCTGCGCACGTCCCAGGGCGATTAAATCGCCTACAGTTCCTTCTGCCTCCTCCTCGGGTTCGTCCAAGAGGAATTCTTCTTCGTTCAACAGTCACACTCCATCTTATTGCGACGTCGTCACACCACGTGCTGAAAATGGCCCAGATACGCCTGTGAATAATATACACAACTTGATGGGGCTTGTCAACTCCCAAAAGCGCCAGCGGTATCTGTTGCCGGGGCAGTCGCTCGACACGGGGAGGGAGGCGTATCTCCCCTTGCCACAAGTGGGATGATGTGCTATTCTTAGTTTGACAATGGCACATTTCAGTAGATTGCCCTGCCAAGCACGGGGAAGGGGGAAAAGGGGGGTTTCGCAGGCGGCGAAGCCGC
>JAFGEI010000125.1 GCA_016931695.1 Anaerolineae bacterium
AAAGGGGAGGGTGTGGGTGCCGGCACCCACATTTTCCCCCTTCTCTGGCACGGGAGAGCATCCGGGCGGGCAGCCTGAGCAGTTACGATTCATGACTATTTTGGCGTCGACCTGGATGTTGTGCGGCGGACGGTGCAGCAAGACCTGCTGCCTTTGCGGGTCCAGATTGCGGAGGCCATTGCCAGGCAAAAGTGAACGGGCTCAAGCGGTTTGTGGATCGGGTCGAGCTGGAAGGCGAAACGGGAAAGCTGTGGTACACCTTCCCATTTGATGAGCTGCTAACTATACGTTTATGGACAGTACCCCCAACGGGATTTGAACCCGTGTCGCAGGCTTGAAAGGCCTGTGTCCTAGACCTGGCTAGACGATGGGGGCAAGCGGGTATATTGTACCATAAAGGCCCCCTTCGTCAAGGATTTTCCTCCTCCCGCTCCTCCGACAGCAGCCCCAGCGCCCGGGCCTCGGCCATGCTCAAGCTGCCAAAGAACACGCCGTCGGCCGCCTCGCTCCGCTCTTCTTTTTTCGTCTGCAGCAACTGCTGCAGCTCGTTCATCGCCCGCTGGAGGAATAACCACACCACGCCCGAATGCCGGGCGGCGGCCCGCTGGTTCAGCAGCAGGAAGAGATGGGGCCCTTCAGCAGCGACCGCCGCATAGACCTGATACCGCCCGCCCTCGTAATGGTGCATGCTGGTTTCGATCCTGTCATCCAAGTCGCGGCCCAGGCAAGCAGCGACGGTCGTCGTTTTGACCAGGGTGGAATAGATCGTCTCCAGGGAGAGATTGGCAGCCCGCCCCGCTTGGGCCAACACTTGGCCCTCGTGGTCGGATAGCAATACGCAATGAGCCCCGGTATTGCGGCGCAACGTCGCCAGGGTCCATTGCACCGCTTCACCGTGCTGCGCAAGATAGGCAGGAATAGGTGAATTTGGCACGCTCGTACTCCTCAAAACAACATTGTGAAGAGGTAACTGCTCGGCGGGTCGTCTTTGGAAGCCCTCCCAAGCCCGAAAAGGGGAGAGGGTAATACTGCAGTACATTGCAAAGCGCGGATCAATTTGCCACAGTCCATCCTACCACAGCAGCAGATAGATGGAGGTTGCAAAGCGGTTACGGTTCTGTTACAGTGTTTGGTTGCGACTGCCCAGGACGTTGCGTTTCACTCGTCGTCCTTTGCGTCAGGGGGAAGAGAAGGGAACATGTAGCCCACGCCGCGCACGTTGACAATGTATCGAGGATGCGAGGGGTCGGGCTCCAGCTTGCGCCGCAGGCGGCGGACGTGCACGCGAACGATCGCCCGCGCCCCCCAGGGATCCGCCTCGTATCCTTGAGCGCGGCGGACCAACTGCTGCGGGCTACAGACCTGATCCGGATTCTCCATCAGGTAGGTCAACAGCTTGAACTCGGTGGGAGTCAGGCTGGCAAGTTGACCCTCCACCGTGACGGTATGCCGCTCCCGATCCAGAGAGACGTCCTGCAGCTCGAGCACCTGCGCCGGGGCAGGGATAGCGATTTCCTTCCCCGCCTCTGCCCCCATCCGCTCTACGGCCACCAGCTCGGAGAGGGTATGCTCCAGCTGGGTGACCAGGGCGCGCCGTTGTTGTTCTGTGCGCTGTTTCTCCAGGCCCTTGCGCACGCTCTCCAGGATCTGCGGGATGGGGCAGGGTTTGAGCAAATAGTCGTGGGCCCCGCGGCGAATGGCCTGAATCGCCGTCTCCAACGTCCCAAAAGCGGTGAGAAGAACAATGACCGTGTTGGGAGAACGTTTTTGCACCACTTCTGTCAGCTGCAAACCATCCATCCCCGGCATCTTGAGATCGAGCACCATCAGATCGAACGGCAGCTGCTCGACGATCAATTCCAGTGCCGCTTCCCCATTGCCCGCCGTTTGGACGTCGTATCCCTCCAGGCGCAGCACTTCTGCCAGGGATACCCGCGTGGTTGCTTCGTCGTCGACGACCAGGATGCGCGGTTGTTTCCCGATATCCATTGTCTGCTCCTACGTCGCTGTCCGGACGGGGTGTACCGGCAGTTGAACGATAAAGGTGGCGCCCATTCCTGGCTGGCTCGAGACCTCGATGGCGCCGCCATGCCGCTCGACAATTCCATAGCTGACCGCCAGTCCCAGGCCCGTACCACTCTGCTTGGTGGTGTAGAACGGCTCGAAAATGTGGGATTCCTGTTCTGGGGGGACGCCGGGGCCAGAGTCGCGAAAGGCGATCAGGACCCACTCGCCATCTTTGCTCAACAACGTCCCCACCCGCAGGTCGCCTCCCTCGGGCATGGCTTCGATTGCGTTGATGATGACGTTCAAAAAGACCTGAGCAATCTGGTCCGGCACGGCGGGGATCGCGGGCAGGTTGTCAGCCAGGCGGGTGTGGACGCGGACGTGGTCGTGCTGCAATCGTTTGTCGGCAATGGCCAGGACATTCTGTAGCACCTGGTTGACGTCCGTCTGGACCGCCCCGCCCCTGGACGGGCGGTAGAAATCGAGCATGCGCTGCACGATCTCGATCAAGCGCTCGACTTCTTTTTGCGCCATTCCCAGGTATTGTTGGCGTTTTTCCTGCGGCAGGCGATCGATGATGGCCAGGTGAAGGCTGTTATGAATCGCCTGCAGCGGGTTGTTGATCTCGTGCGCGATCGAGGCCGCCAGCCGCCCGATCGCCGCCATCTTTTCCGCCTGGACGAGCTGAGCCTGGGAGCGCTCCAGCTCGTTGGCAAAGTCGGCCAGTTCGCTGTACAGCTGGGCGTTTTCCACCGCCACCGCCACCGACCCGGCCATCGTCTGCAGCAGGTCCAGATCGGCCGGGGTAAAAGCGCCCGCCAGCTTGTTGATCAACGCAATCGCCCCGATCACCCGGTCGCGGATGGTCAGCGAGACACAGAGCAAGGTGCGGGGGCTAAAACCGCGCCCGCCGTCCACCTGGGGCAGGAAAAGGGGGTCGTCTACTGCATCGTTGGTCAGGTAGGGCTCTCCCGTCGTCACGACGTGGCCAATGATCCCCTCGCCGGGCTGCAGCGTTCGCCCCGTGATCCACCCTTGCTCCGGGCTGAGCGTCTTGCGAAAGACCAGGTCGCCGCTTTCCTCGTCCACCAGCACCAGCGAGCCGGCCTCGACGTGGAGAATCTCTTGGATGCCCTGCATCGTGGCTACCAACACCTCGTCCAGGTCGAGGCTGGAGGTAATGGCGCGGTTGATCTCGTTGAGGGCGGCCAGCTCTCGATTCCGCTGGCGCAACGCCTGCTCGGTGCGCCGGATGCGCATAATGACCTGCACCCGGGCCAGCAGCTCCCGCGGGTCGAAGGGCTTGGTCAGATAGTCGTCCGCCCCCATCTCCAGCCCCATCGTCTTGTCGTTTACGGAGGTGAGGGCAGTCGTGACCAGGATGGAGGTCTGGGAAAGAACAGGGTCGGATTTGACGCGGGAGATGACCTGGTAGCCGCTGATCCCAGGCATCAGAATGTCCAGCAGCAGGACATCGACCGGGTGCCCGGTGCCGCTTTCCTGCGCCAGTTTCTCCAGCGTCTCCTCGCCCGAGTTGGCCTCCAGTACCTGGCACTCGCCCATCTCGAGCATGTCACGGATGAGGTCTACAACCTGGGGGTCATCGTCAGCGACCAACACCTTGGGCGTGTAGGCGGCTTCCATCTCGGGCATCGGTGTCTCCTCCATGAACCACTATTTTCATTATACGAGATTTGAAAAAAAGGACAAGCTGATCGGGCAGAAGGGGGCATTTGCCGCTGCCCCAGCAACAAATACAAGCATACGCGCTGACTACCCCTCTTGGCAAAACTGTGCTATAGTTGACGGTGAACTTGAGGAGCAGCCGTTGGCAAAAGAGCGAATTCTGATCGTAGACGATAGCGCCGAAATCCGCCACGTTCTCCGCAGCATGGTGCTGGAACCGGCCGGGTACCGGGTTTGGGAAGCCCGCATCGGCCCTGAGGGGCTGCGCCTGGCACAAGAGGAAGCGTTCGATCTCATCATCCTCGACGAACAACTGCCCGAGATGACCGGGATGCAGATCCTCAAATCGCTCCGCGAGCAGGGGATATCGACCCCGGTGATCATCATGACCGGCTACAGTTCCGAGGAGATGGCCGTTCAGGCGCTGCGCCTGGGGGTGCGGGATTACGTCATCAAGCCCTTTGAGCCCCGCGAGATTGAAGAGGCAGTCAGCCGGGCCATGGAAGAAGGGCGCCTGCGCGCAGAGCGGAACCAGTTAATCGCGCAGCTCGAAAAAGCAAACCGCCGGCTGCAACAGCAGGTCCAGGAATTGAACACGCTCTACTCTATTGGCCAGTCGGTCGCCGCCCTGCTCGACCTGGAGGCGGTATTGACGCGGCTGGTGGAAGCGGCCGTCTTTCTCGCTCGCGCCGAAGAAGGGCTGCTGCTGATCAAGGAGCCCGAATCTGACGACCTGGTGCTGCGTGCGGCCAAGAACATTGACCAGCGCCGGGCCCGCGAACTCCGCGTGCGCGTCCAGGATTCCCTGGCCGGCCAGGTGATGCAGAGCGGCGAGCCCTTGCTGGTCGTCAGCGGAAACCCCAAGGTCGCCACCGGTTACCTGGTCCGCTCCCTGGCCTATGCCCCCATCCGTACCGCCGAACGCGGCATCATCGGCATCCTGGGAGTGACCAACCGCGAGCTGGACCGCCCGTTCACGGCCCACGACATCCAGCTGCTCTCTGCCCTGGCGGATTACGCGGCGGTAGCGCTGGAGAACGTCCGTCTCTACGGAGAGGCCGAGACCGAGCGGCGCAAGCTGCGCGCCGTGCTGCAAGAGACGGAAGAAGCAGTCGTGATCCTCGATCCCAACCTGGACATCTTGCTCTGTAACCCGGCCGCCATCGCCGCATTGGGCCTGGCCCCCGACATCGTCGGCAAAACCGCCGCAGAGGTCATCCAGCATCCCGTGCTGAAGGACCTGTTGGCGTCCGCGGTCAAGGCCGACCGAACGCTGCACGCCGAAGTGCCAGCGCGCAACGAGCGGACTTATAGCGCCCAGCTGACGCCCGTCGAAGGGGTAGGTTATGCCCTGATGATGCAGGACATCAGCCGTCTCAAGGAACTGGACCGGATCAAGTCCGAGTTTGTCTTTACCGTATCCCACGACCTGCGCACGCCCCTGACGACAATTCTGGGCTATGTCGACCTGCTGGAAAAGGTTGGGCCGCTGAACAGCCAACAGTTGACCTTTGTCGATCGGGTCCGGGGCAGCATCACGCACATCACCCGCTTGATCAGCGACCTCCTCGACCTGGGGCGCATTGGGGCGGACTATGATCTGGAGATGGAACCCCTGCACCTGGAATCGATCATCTCCAGTGTCGTGGAGGATTTTCGGCCGCAAGTCGAACAGCGGCAGCAAGAACTGTGCTGGGAACATTGCCCGCTGCCCCTGATACGCGGCAACCCCCAGCGCCTGCGCCAGGCAATAGAGAACCTGATCAGCAACGCCGTCAAGTACACCCAGGCGGGGGGACAGATCTCGATCGAGGCGCGGGAGGGCGCCGGGCACATCGTCGTCTGCGTTGCCGATAACGGCATCGGCATCCCGCTGGCCGACCAGCCATACATCTTTGACCGCTTCTACCGCGCCCATACGCCCGAGACCGACGAAATCGTCGGTACCGGGCTGGGCCTGGCCATCGTCAAATCGGTCGTCGAGAAGCACGGCGGTCGAATCTGGGTCGAGAGCACCCCCGGTGAAGGCTCCACCTTTACCTTTGTCCTCCACACGATAGAGTAGCCGCTGCCCTTTATGCAAGACCGTTGGTTGACAGAATGCCCCTTCTGCGGTATCCTTACCAGCCTTGAGGATACCGTATGAATGCCCGCCCATTGACCCGCCTGTTGATTCCCACCGGCGCTTTGCTGTTGCTGATCGGCGTGGCCATTCCCTTTGCGCAGGTGCCGGCTCCCAGCCCGCTCCCCACGCCCACCGCCCCGCCGACGCGGACGGCGACGCCGCCCCCCACGCCGACGCCAACCTGCACCCCAACCGCCACCTCGACGCCGACGCCCGCGCCGACCACGCCGCCGACCCCTACCCCCACCGCCACCCCAACGCCGACCATCACCCCCGGCCCGATCCCCGATTCGGCCGAGGTGCCAATCCTGATGTACCATTACGTGGAAGAGCTCCCACCCGACGCCGACCGGCTCCGGCGCGACCTCACCGTCAGCCCCGAGAATTTTGAAGCGCAGCTCCAATACCTGGTTGACGCGGGCTACCAGACGATTACCCTCTCTGACCTGTACCGCTACCTGACCCAGGGGTACGGGATTCCCGAGCAATCGGTCGTCCTTACCTTTGACGACGGCTATCGCAGCGCCTACACGGTCGTGTTCCCACTCCTGGAACAATATAACTTTGTCGGCACCTTTTTCGTCCTGGCCACCCCGGCCCACTTTGAGGCGCCGGATTACCTGACATGGGCCATGATGGCCGAGATGGCCCATGCCGGGATGGACGTCCAGGGCCATGGACGGGATCACGTCGACCTGCGCGGTCGTTCCTACGACTATCTCGTCTACCAAACCCTGGGCATCAAAGAGGCAGTCGAATTCCACACCGGCCAGGATGTGCGGTTCTTTTGCTACCCCTCCGGGCAGTACGACCAGGCCCTCATCGACGTCCTGCGTTCGGCAGGCTACTGGGGCGCGGTGACCACCGAGCACGGGCGGATCCACACGGCGGACCGCCTGTTCACCCTCGCCCGGGTGCGCATCCGCGGCACCGACTCGCTGGAGGCGTTCGTCAACCGGCTGGAAGGACGCTAGGGGTGCCAGAGGCGAGACGAATATGGAAGCCGATTGGCTCATCCACACCCCCGAGTGGGTCAAGGACGCCGTCTTTTACCAGATCTTTCCCGACCGTTTCGCGACCAGCGAGCGGCTGGAGAAACCTTCCAACTTGGAGCCGTGGGACCAGCCGCCGACTCGCCACGGCTTCAAGGGCGGGGACCTGTGGGGCGTCGTGGAGCGGTTGGACTATCTCCAAGACCTGGGCGTCACGGCCATCTACTTTAACCCCATCTTTTGCTCCACTGCCAATCACCGCTACCACACTCACGACTATTACCACGTCGATCCGCTCCTGGGCGGCGACGAGGCCTTTGCGGCGCTGCTGCACGCCGCCCACGCCCGCTCGATCCGTGTCGTGCTGGACGGCGTGTTCAACCACGCCAGCCGCGGCTTTTTCCAGTTCAACCACGTCCTGGAAAACGGGCCCAGCTCCCCCTACCGCGACTGGTTCATCGTCCGCGGCTTTCCCCTGCGCGCCTACAGCCGCAAGAAAAAGCCCCGCTACGAAACGTGGTGGGGCCTGCGCGCGCTGCCCAAACTGAACACCGACAACCCCCAGGTGTACGAATTCCTGATGAAAGTCGCCGAGTACTGGCTGCGCCAGGGCATCGACGGCTGGCGGCTCGACGTGCCGCTGGAAATCCGCACGCCCGGCTTTTGGGCCGAGTTCCGGCAGCGGGTCAAGGCCATCAACCCGCAGGCCTACATCGTCGCCGAGATTTGGGACGAGGCGACCGGGTGGCTGCACGGCGAGCACTTTGACGCGCTGATGAATTACGTCCTGAACCGGGCATGCCTCGGCTTTTTCGGCGGCGCGGACCTCGACACGGCCTGGCAGCCGGGCGGCTACCTGCTCGAACCGCTGACCGGCCGCCAGTTTGCCACCGAGATCGAGCGGCTGCTGGCGCTCAACCACTGGGAGGTCACCACGGCGCAGATGAATCTCCTCAGCAGCCACGACATGCCGCGCTTTCTCACCCTGGTCAACGGCAACAAGCGCCGCCTGCAGTTGGCCACGCTGTTCCAGATGACGTTCCCCGGCGCCCCCTGCGTCTACTATGGCGACGAAGTGGGCCTGGAAGGCGCGGGTGACCCCGACTGCCGGCGGGGTTTCCCCTGGGAGCGGGAAAAGTGGGACCACGACCTGCGCGACTGGTTCCAGCGCTGCATCCGCCTCCGCCACGCCCATCCGGCCCTGCGGCGCGGCGCGTTTCGAACTCTCGTGGCCAGAAAATACGTCTATGTGTTTTCCCGCTCCCTGGGCGAGGAAACGGCGATCGTCGCCCTCAACGCCGGAAAGAGCAGGGCCAGGGTCTCCGTGCCGCTCGACCGCCTGGCATCCTCCCCGGCTGCCCTCCGCGACCTCTTCTCGGGCCATTCCTATCCCGTCCAACAGGGAATGATCGCCCTGAACCTCCCGCCGCTCTCTGGAACGGTCATCGCCTGACCACAAATCCCGCCGATCTTTTCGTGCGTAGGGAATCCGCCGCCAGGCCGTCAGCATGCCGACCGGCAGGCAGCAGCCAACCGTCTCCCAGCCGTCCAGCAAATCGCCCCGCCCTGTAGTATGCTCTACTCACCGGCGAGAAACCGGGCCCAGGCTGCAGCCAGCGCCGGGTCCGGGCGCAGGGAGACGAGGCGCAGGCTGGGTGAGCCCAACCACGGGCAGAGCGTGTCGCCCTGAAACCACCGCCCGGACCCACGTTCAACGACGTGGCACCATGGAACAAATCAGAAAAAGACCAACCGCACAGACAATCAGTGGTACAAGCCTGTCGCTGGCTCTGATCACTTTTCTGGCCATGTGGGGGGGGATGGTACTGCTCCTCACCGATCCCCAGGGCCTTCACCTCCCGCTCCCGCTTTCCACCCCGCGCGGCCTCCTGGTCAGCATGCTCCTTTTCTGGCTGCCCATCTGCACGGGAACTGTCGCCTGCCTGACCGGGCTGGCGGGGCTGTCGGCAGGGGGCAGCATGGACGTCCAGCGGCGGGCAGTGGTGGGGATCTTGTTGGGTCTGGCCCCGGCCTGCCTGGCGGTGTTGTGGATCGGCTGGATGTTGATCAACAGCATCCGGTGACCACGAGCTGGTGGAGGCGCAAACGATTTGTCCAAACTCGGTTATCTGACTTGTGGGGGGATGACCGCCCTGGTGCTCGCGGCACTGTTGGTCGCCGCGAACGACCAGGCGCCCCCTGCTGCGGCCCTATCCGTCCTGCTGCTGCTGGGCGGGGTTCTCCCCCTGGCCAGCGTGGCCTGGGCCAGTGCGTTCCGACGACGATAAGGCAAGATGTAACTGCCCGGTTTGCTCCCTCTGTACCTCCTCCTTTTTCCTCTCTTGGCCCCCTTTCTCTCGCAACAGAGAAAGGGGGCCCCTCCTTCCTGCTTCCCCCGGGCACACTTGTCGTTGGGGGCAACACCCTCCTTCCCCCTGACCTACTTGCTTCCCCAACCAAGTTCGAGTACCATGCCCGGGCCGATGGACAAGCGACGGTTTTCCCGCTTTTTGATTCCGGTTCTCTGCCTGGCGTTGGCGCTGCCGGCCTGCAGTACGGCGGCCTTGTTTTCGACCTCCACCCCTATGCCAACTCCCACCCCCCACCCGCTCCCTACGCTCACCCCCGAGCCGCTGGATACCGGCTGGCAAGCGCTGGAGAGCGGCGCCGAACAGCGCCTCGTTCGCGTCGCCGTCGGCAGCCTGGAAGAGCGGTTGGTGCTGGTCCGCCTCGACCCGGCCCGGTTTCGCTTCCGTGTCCGCTACACCCCCGGTGCGGGCCAGGCAGTGTCCCAGTGGGCCGCCCAAACGCCGGCCCTACTGGTCGTCAACGGCGGGTATTTTACCCCCGAGTACCAGGCAACCGGCCTGCTGGTCAGCGACGGGCAAACGTACGGGCTGTCCTACGGCGATTTCGCCGGCATGTTTGCCGTGCTGCCCGGCGGACGGGTCCAATTGCGCTGGCTGGCCGCACAGCCGTACGACGCGCAGGAAATGTTGCTGGAAGCCGTACAGTCATTTCCGATGTTGGTCAAGCCGGGCGGCGTGTTGGGCTTTCCCCCTGAAGCCGACGACGGCCGGACCGCCCGGCGCACGGTCATCGCCCAGGATCGGGCCGGGCGGATTCTCTTGATTGCCGCCCCCCGTGGCGCGATGACCCTGCACGACATGGCGCGCTGGCTGGTCGAATCCGACCTGGACCTCGACGTCGCGCTCAACCTGGACGGGGGGCAATCGACCGGGCTCTACCTCTCGACCGGCAACCCGCTCATTCACGTCGACTCGCTGGTGGCGGTGCCGGCAGTGATCGTCGTCGAGCGCCGATAGCATCATTTTTCCGCCCTGGCTCTGGCGCACAGGCGCGTTTGTCGCTGGAGGCCGCAAGAGGCTTCTGGCCGCGAAATCCCAATTATCTGGCCGCTTGTCCTTTATCCACAAAGGGCTATAATAGAGCAATGCTCGCGCTCTCCCACGATAGAAAACGGCGATCTGTGGTGGCCGCAACATGATTTGAGCGAGGAGATGTGGAATGGACGTAGTAACAATTCAGGGAACCATCCAGACCCGCGACGTCGACACGATCATCGTCAACCTGTTTGCCGACAGCGAACCCGGCGGGGCGACCCAGGCGGTCGACGAGGCATTGGACGGCGCAATTCGAGACTTGTTGGACGGCGGAGATTTTACCGGCGAGACCGACCAGGTTGCCGTGCTCTATTCCCGCGGCGCCCTGCCGGCCCGGCGGGTAATCCTGGTCGGCCTGGGCCCGCGCGACGACTTTGACGCCGACCGGGTGCGCCGGGCCGCAGCCGTGGCGATCCAAAAGGCGCGCCAGCTCAAGGCGCAGCGGGTGGCGACGATCCCCCACGGCGCGGGAGCAGGAGGACTCTCGCTTGAAGCCTCGGCCCAGGCCACCGTCGAAGGCAGCTTGCTAGGGCTGTACGACTATCGCGGTCAAAAGAGCGACGACGCGCCCGACCCGCTGCCCGAGACGCTGGAGCTGACGGTTCTCGACCCCGACGACGTTCAGGTGGCCCAGCAGGCGATCAATGCCGCCGCGGCCATCACCGCCGGGGTCACGCTGACGCGGGACCTGGTCAACCTGCCGCCCAACATCTGCACGCCGACCTACCTGGCCGAGGTCGCCGCGCAGGTCGCGGAGGAGGTCGGACTGCGGATCGAGGTGCTGGAGCGAAAGCAGATGGAAGCGCTGCAGATGGGCGCGCTGCTGGCTGTCGCCCAGGGCAGCGATACCCCGCCCCGCTTTATCATCCTCGAACACCGCGCCGAACAGGCCGACGAGCTCGACTCGATCGTGCTGATTGGCAAGGGAGTGACCTTTGACACCGGCGGCTATTCCCTCAAGTCCCAGGAGGGAATGTCTTACATGAAGATCGACAAAGCCGGCGCCGCCGCCGTCATCGGCACGATGCGGGCCATCGGCGCCCTCGACGTGCCGCTGCACATCGTCGGCCTGGTCCCCGCCTCGGACAACATGATCAACGGCCAGGCCTATCGTCCGCAAGAGGTCTTTACCGCCAGCAATGGGGTGACCATCGAAATTGTCAGTACCGACGCGGAGGGGCGGATGCTGCTGGCCGATGCCCTCGTCTATGCCGCGCGTTACCAGCCGGCGGCCGTGGTCGACATCGCCACGCTGACCGGGGCCTGCGTGATCGCCTTGGGGAATGGCGTGGCAGCGGGTCTCTTTAGCACCGACGACGCACTATGCGACGCGCTGCTGGCCGCCTCTGCTGCGACCGCTGAAAAGCTCTGGCCGCTGCCGCTCTATCCCGAATACGAACAGAGCATCGAGTCGGAGACGGCGGACATCAAGAACAGCAGCAGCGACCGCATGACCGGCGTCGGCGTATCGGCGACGTTTCTCAAACATTTTGTCGACTATCCGGCCTGGGCCCACATCGACATGGCCGGCCTGGCCAACACGATCAGAAATCGCCCCATCCCCTACAATCCCGGCAAGGGAGCGACCGGGTTTGGCGTTCGCCTGCTGACCGAGTTGATCCGACAATGGCAATCCAGGTAAAGGAGGAAAAACAGTGAAAAGAAAAGCGTTGCAGGTAACCTTGGGATTGTTTTTGCTTCTGGCGCTGACGACCACGACCGCCTGGGCAGCGCCAATGCTGCAGGGCGGAGACAGCACTTCCACCGACGACCTGTGGCTCACCCTCGCCCCCCTGATCGCCCTGGCGACCTCGATCGAGCGGGTGCTGGAGGTGCTCTGGGAACGATGGGAGAAAAAGGACATCTGGCCGAATAAGGACGGCGTGGCGGACAACAAAGACTCCAGTTACGTGGAGAAGAAACGCCTGCGCTCCCACGTCATCGGCACCCTGATCGCCATCGTCGCCATCGGCCTGACCAACGTCCGCTTCTTTCACTTGTTGGGATTGGACGTGCTGTTTGCTGGCGTGCCCTTATTCGACCTCGAAAGCATCGGCGGCATCCTGAACGACTTTACCCTCGGTTCGCTGGTCGACTGGGTAATGACGGCCGGGATCATCGGCTGGGGCGGCACCGAATTGACCCACAGCATCATCGAGGGCCTGGTCAAGGGCCGCAATCTCTGGAAAGAGATGAGAGAGGTCCAGGCCGGAGAGCGGTCGATCCTGGAGGTCGATCTGTTTAACGAGATGATTGCTCCCCGCCTGGAGGAGATGGGAGTGTCGGTGACGACCTTGCAGCAGATGCTCACCACGCTCGAATCGGCGGGGGTTCCCGTCGACGATTTCATCGCCGCAATGACGGCAGGCAAGGCGCGCGAGTACCTGGAAGGACTGGACAGCGAAACGAGCCAGGCAGTGCTGACCCTCCTGGAGGGGACCCCCGTGGCGAAAGGGGTCGAACTGCCCGACTTTGGCGTGGTGGTCGAACAGATGGCCCCCAACACCCGGCAGCTCGGTTCGCTCCTCAGCAATATGAAACCGGATGTGCGCAAGCGGATGCTGGGAGCCTGAGCCCCGGTTGTAACCAGGGCGCCGTTATCGACAGGCTGGTAGGGGCGAGGTCGTGACCTCGCCCCTATTCTTGTTCCAATGCGGCCTGCAGCTGGGCCAACGTCGTGACGCCGTTGATGCGGGACAGGAAGGCGCGCAAGCTGGGGCTCTGATCCCACAGCTGCCGCACCGCCGGCCCGATGGGGTCCTCTCCTGCCGCCCCCGGTTCGTCGGCATAAGAGCCGTGGAAGGCAAAGTAGGCCTGGTTCAGCTTGCGGATTTGGTAACCATTCTCCCAAAAGAACTGCCGCCGCATCTCCATGTACGTTTCGGCCTCGTCAATCGCTCCCTCCGCCAGCAGGCGGTCGACCTCTACCCGCGTCTCGCGCATCTCGAGTCGAAAGTCAAAAGGCGGGGGGTCTGGCGGTTCTGGCGGGGGAGCGGAGGGGGATGGCTCGACCTCCGGCGGCAGCAGATCGGGATAGTAGCGTGCCAGCACGGTCCGTCCGACCGCGTAGCCGACAATGGAAGCGGTCGTCTCGTTGATCGTCCGCGCCTCGTGCTGCTCGTATGCCCAGCCGAGAGGAAACATCTCGAGGTAGTGGTGGGTCCACTCGTGGGCAGCGACCTCCTGCACCCACGGCAGGTAGGAGCTTTCCAGCAGCATGGCCGGCCAGGCCGACAGGCCCCCAATGTGGGTGACCAGGGACGAGACGTCAAAGCGCTCGTCGATCTCGCCCTCGACCGCCTCCTGCTGCGCTGCGTTCAAGCCGTGGACCAGGGTGTGGTTATAGACCGTCGCAATGCGATCCCGCGGGGAGACGACCAACATGCACGGCAGGGGGGTAAAGCGGACGCCCACTGGTGGAAAAGGCTGGCCCAACAGCCCCAACCCCTCTTGCACCAGGACAAAGCCCACTTGTTCTTCGATGATTGCCTCGGCGATTGGCTGGCGGGATTGCGCCTGGTCCAGCAGCTGGCCAAGCCGCTCCCGCATCTCGGCCGTATCCGCGCCGGGGTCATCCACTGCGGGGTCGGCATAGATTGTCTCGATCTGCCAGCGCAGGCCCTGGATCTGCCCGATCCGCTCCATGTAATCGCGGACAAAGGCGTTGCGGTCCGGGTCCTCCATGTACCGCTGGGGCTGCAGCAGCCAGTGGGTGAATTTTCCCCGCACGGCGTCAACTTCCCACGACCAAAAATGAAATTGCAGGTCGGCGATCATCCGTTCGACGCCGGTGGAAAGGGCCGCAGGCGGAGAGCCATCCGCTTCGACCAGGACGAGGATCAATATGAGGAGGATCAACAGGCCGCTTCGCTTCCAGAGCCACTGGATCGCCGCGGCAAAGAGGCCAAGTATCACCCGCCCTGAACCGGCCGTTTCTCCCTTCTGCCGCGGGAGAGCTCCGGGGGACGGCTGGCTGGGCAGCTGGCGAGAATCTTTACCCCCCGGCAGCGCCGTTACCCTTCCGAATGGATCAGGGCGACGACGCCCATGGGGAGACCATCCTGGGCCAGATATTCCCGCACTTCTTCCCGCGCATCCTCAAAGAGGCGAACCATATCGGCATCCGAGCCCTTGAAACCGCCGACGGTTCGCGAGGCGCAGGTGCAGCAGCCGAGAGAGGCGCGGTAGCTGTCGAGGTCACAGGTCAGGCAGCTGCTCAACTTGATCATCAGCAGGGAAAACCCGAGTACATCCTCGTGTTCGTTGGGAAGACTGGTCAGGTGGTCGATGAGCTGCACCCACTCTTTGCCGCGCTCGTCGCGCAGTTGAGAGATGCAGCGCGGCGGGAATAGGATCTCACTGTCAGGATACATGCCACACTCCCCCTATCATAACGAATCGGCACAAGCACCGCCCGCGAACCTGCCCTCTCTCCCTGCTCCTGCTGGGGGAGCGCCGCCCGGGATGACAGGCGGAGGGGGCACGCTGCGGCCAGGCAGCCAGGTAACGGGAATCATAGCACAAAAGGGGATTGGCTTCAAGCGCACGCTCCGCGGCATCATCCCACTCGCACCCGCCAGCCGGCCTGCAAATAAAGAATGTCGCGCGGCAGGCCCTGTTGGTCCCACAGGTGGCCATTCCATTCCCAGAACTGCTCGCGGCTGATTTCATACTGGGTGCAAATGGTCCAGACGGAATCGTTGACCGTCACCAGGTGATAGGTCGCCGATGGAGCAAGTCGGGGTTCCTTGGGCTGAGCAGCGGGCGCAGGGGAAAGATCCCGCGGGACAGGCCGAGTCGCTTCTACCTCCTCCACGGGCTGAAGAAGGTCGAGCGGCGGCACTTCCGGCTCGATCGCTGCTTCCGAGACCGGCCCCAACGGCGGCGGGGCCGGTTCGACGCGCCCGGGAGCGGGGAGAGGGGGGCGCCGGCCCATGGAAGCCAGAATCGGCCACAACTCGCGCACGATCTCCCCGGCGTGGTATACGCTGAAAAAGGCCGGTTCGTGCGCCGCCAGGGTCTCGGCCCATTCCAGGAATTCCTGTGCTGCCAGCCTGCAGGTCCCTTCCTCATCCTGGTAGCTGGCAAGGATCGGATAGAGCGGGGGCATATTCCCCCACTCGGCGGACCACCGGGCATGCTCCCCATAGGCCCACTTGTCGATCACGGTGCGCGCGGTCCGCTGGAACGTGGGATAGCAGCGCGGCATCAGGCCCCCCTGGCAGAACTCGTTCATCTCCTTGTACGGCAGGTCGGGGTGCTGCCAGATGTTCGGGTAGGCCGAATAGTAGAGCATTTCCGGGTCTATCCCCGCCGCCAGCAGCTGCCGCCCCAGGGCTGCAGCGCCGATCATCTTCCCCGCCGCATCGTCCGCCAGGTCAAAGATAAAGCCCGGGTACCCAAGCGCAGCCGCTTTCAGCATGGTGCGCGCTTCGGCCTCTGGGTCGTCGCAGTGGACAAGCGACCAGGCAAATGGGACCAGCCCGGCCTCACGCACCTGGTCGTACAGCCGCCGGGCGGCCTCGACAAAAAACATTCCCCGCTGGCCGACCTTGCAAAAGATGTGCGTCGCGCCAATTGCCAGCGCTTCCTTGATCGCCAGCTCGATATCGCCAGAGTAGCGCATCCACACCCCTTTGCCCCTCAACTTGGGCTCCGGGCGCTCGATGGCGACGCGCTGCTCCAGGGGCGCCGGCTGGTCCTCCCGCGGTGAGGAGGGGGGATAGAGTGGTCCCGCCGCCGGTTCACCATCCCTGGGAGAGAAACTATCCGACTCTGGCGCAGCAGGCGCGGGCGGCTGCTTGACCTCGGCTTCCACTTCCAACCCCTCGAACGGATCGCGTCCCATGGGGCTGCCCGAGTCAATGGTCAAATCCATCCCCTCGAAGGGGTCGCGGACGATCGAACTGTTATCGTCAGCCATTTTTTGTTACCCTCTCCACCAGGCGCCGGTAGTCAGCGGCCCCGTTGCTATTGGCGGCATACTCGTAAATCGTCATTCCATGGCCCGGCGCTTCGGACAACTTGACGTCCGACCGAATCGGGTGGGCAACCTTGTCGGAGAAATACTGCCGCAGCAAGCGCATGACCTCTCGGTCCTTGCGCAAGCGGCCCTGGAAAAAAGTGGGGATAATCAGGGACAGCTGAAATTGATGGCCCGGCAGCTGGCTGATCGCCTTGAGCGTGTCGATCACCTGGCGGGTGCCGACCAAGGCCAGGTAGTTTGTCGCCACGGGCACCAGGATTTCCTTGACGTAAAGCAGGCCGTTTTCACTGACCAGGCTGATGGACGGGGAAAAGTCAAAGATGACATAATCGTATCCTTCGACGCCGCGCATCCTTTCCGTCAGTGTATAGCGCGCCTGCTGAGTGTTGCCCAGCCGCCACAGCTCTCCCTCGGCCTGGAACAGCGTCCGGTCGCAGGCAATGATGTCGAGGTTGTCCCGGGCGCGGACGATGCAAGCCGCCAGTTCGGCCTGGCCCAGCAGCAGGTGCGACAGGGAGTAGGTGTAGTGAACGTCCAAATACGTCGCCAGGCCGCCCTGGGCATCCAGGTCGACGCAGAGCACCCGCTCGCCCCGCTCAGCCAGGCCAGAGGCCAGGTTCACGACGGTCGTCGTTTTCCCGGTTCCGCCCTTGTAATTCAGCACGCCGATTGTTCGTTTGATCATTTCTTCACAACAACAGCCAGCCCAATATCTGCAACAGGATACTGGCGGCGATCCACAGGATCAACAGCAGCACCGCCGGGCTCAGGTCGAGCTGGCCCATCGGCGGCAGGCGGCGCCGGATGGGATGGAGCAGCGGCTCGGTGATATTCCACAACAAGCGCATCGCCGGGTGGGCATAGCTCACCCCCAGCATGGGCAGAACTGCCCGGGCGATGAGCGCCAGGGTATAGAGCGTCAGCAGCGTGCGAACCATCCAGTATGTGAGCGTGTACGCCATATCCCTCAATTTGGACGGGGGCCGAAAATGGACCGGCCGATGCGCACCATCGTCGCTCCTTCCTCGACCGCCGCTTCGAAATCGTCGCTCATGCCCATCGAAAGCTGCTCCCCCAGCGCGCGCGGGAACCGCTCGCGCAGGGCGTCGCGCAGCGCCCGCAGGGCGGCGAAAACCGGCCGCACGTCGTCGGGGTCGGCGGCGATGGGCGCCACGGTCATCAACCCTTCCACCCGCAGTGCCGGCAAGGCCAGGACGTCGGCGCAGGCAGCGAACAGCGCCTCCCGCTGCCCCGCATCCCCCTGCCAGCGGTCCGCCGGAAAGCCGTATTTGCTCGCCTCCCCGCTGACGTTGCACTCGAGCAAAACCGGCATCTCTTTTCCCGCTTCACCGGCCAGGCGGTTCAAGCGGCGCGCAATTTTGAGCCGGTCGATGGAGTGGACCCGGTCAAAGTGGGCCACGACCAACTCCGCCTTGCGGCTCTGGACGTGCCCCACCATGTGCCACGCCGGGAGCTCCCCCTTCATTGCCGCGTTCACCTGGGGGATTTTCTCCGCCCCTTCCTCAGGACGGTTCTCGCCAAAGTGGCGCAGCCCCGCTGCATACCCGACCAGGATCGCCTGGACGGGGAACGTTTTGGTTACCGCGACCAACGTCACCTCGTCCGGGCTGCGGCCGCTGCGCAGGGCTGCTTCGGCGATCCGTTCCCGCACCGTGCGCAGGTTCCGACGGACAAGCTCGGCGTATTCCATCCCTCACTCCAGCATCAACAGCACGCCAAAGCGGCCGGTCTGGCCGTTTTCTGCCCGGTGGGAGAACCACTCGTCCGTGTGACAGGCGGTGCAGATGCCGGACATCTCCACCTGCCCCACCCCGGCGTCGGCGAGCTGCGCCCGCACCGCTCCGGGCAGGTCGAGGTGCAGGGCGCCGTTTCGCCGCTGCGCCACCTGCGCCCCTTCCGGGCATGCCTGGGTGACGGCGGTGACGACCTCCGGGCCCACCTCGTAGCAGCAGGGCCCGATCGCCGGGCCGACCCCGGCCCACAGGTCGCCGGGCCGGCTGCCGACGTGGTGGACGAACGCGGCGACCGCCGCGCCGACGACCCCATTCGCCGCCCCCCGCCAACCAGCGTGCGCCAACCCTGCCGCCCGGCGGAAAGGGTCGAGAAAAAAGATCGGCACGCAGTCGGCAAAGCGAAACAGGAGAGCAAGCCCCGCCGTGGTGGTCAACAGCCCGTCGGTATCCTCCCGCACCGTGCCGGCGTCGGCCGCGCCCACCAGGCGCACATTGTTGGTGTGAACCTGATAGGGGCTGACGATTTGCTCGCGCCGGATGTCCAGCGCCGCCAGGGCCCGGCGGTGGTTTTCGGCCACGTCGTTCAGGTCATCGCCCACGCTGTGCCCCAGGTTGAGGGTTGCAAATGGATTGCGGCTCACTCCTCCCAAGCGGGTGAAGGCAGCGTGAACGACCCCCGCCTCTGCCAACGCATCGAACTGGTACAGGGCGATCCCGTCGATAAACTCTCGTCGCATGTTTCTCATTATCCCCCGGGAAGGAATTCTGCGCAAGTCGCCACTTGACGCCCGCCCCGCTATAGGTTATGATAGCAGCGATGTTTGAGCAGCTTTCATTGTTCGCATCGTCTGACCCGTTGCCCTACACCGTCAGCCAGCTGGTGGCCCGCATCCGGGACACGCTGGAGCTGGAGCCGGACCTCCAAGACATCCAGGTCGAAGGGGAGGTCTCGAACTTTGCCCGGGCGGCCTCCGGCCACTGCTATTTTACCCTCAAGGATGCCGGGGCGGAACTGAGCTGCGTGATGTGGCGGGGGGCAGCCCGGTCGCTGCGCGCCCTGCCCGCCGACGGCGACCTGGTGCTGGCCCACGGCCGGGTGGGCGTCTATGAGCAGCGCGGGTCGCTGCAGCTTTACGTCGATCACGTCGAGCCGGCCGGGGTCGGCCGGCTATACCAGGAATTTGAGCGGCTCAAGGCGCAGCTGGAGGCAGAGGGGCTGTTCGCCCCCGAGCGAAAGCGGGAACTGCCTCCCTTCCCCCGCTGCATCGGCGTGGTCACCTCCCCCGCCGCGGCCGCCCTACAGGACATTTTGAACGTGCTCGGGCGCCGCTACCCGCTGGCGGAGGTGCTGCTCTCCCCGACCCCGGTGCAGGGAAAGGAGGCGCCGCCGCAGATCGTCGCCGCGCTGGAGGCGCTCAACCGCCAGCAGGTCGACGTCATCTTGCTCGCCCGCGGCGGCGGATCGCTGGAGGAACTGTGGCCCTTTAACGACGAGCAGGTAGCGCGGGCGGTGGCAAATTCCCGCGTCCCCGTCGTCTGCGGCGTCGGGCACGAGACCGACTTTAGCCTGGCCGACTTTGCCGCCGACCTACGCGCGCCCACCCCCTCGGCCGCGGCCGAGGTGGCGACCCCCGAGCGGATGGAGCTGCGCGGGCAGGTAGATGGACTGTCTGCCCGCATGCACGTCGCCGTCGCGGCGGAGCTGGCCCAACGGCGGGCGTCCCTCGCCGAGCAACTTCGCGCCCTCCGCCACCTGTCGCCCGAGACGCGGTTGGACCAGGCCCGCCAGCGGCTGGACGAGCTGGCGCGCCGTTCCACGGCGTCGCTGCTGCAGTGCCTCTCCGTGTGGCGAGAGCGCCTGGCCGGCCTGGCGCGCCGCCTCGGTAGCGTCAGCCCGCTGGCGACGCTGGAACGCGGATACGCCATCGTCCGCTGCACAGACGGTACAGTCGTCCGCTCGCTCACCCAGCTCAGCCCCGGAGACCCCCTCGACGTCCACGTATCCGACGGAGAGTTTGGCGCCGCCGTGGTCGAGATCAAGGACAAGGATGTAGGATGAACGTCGGGATCATTGGCGCGGGCATCACCGGCCTCACGGCCGCCTACGACCTGACCCGCCAGGGCCACCAGGTCACGGTGTACGAGGCGCGGCCCTACGCGGGGGGGCTGGCAGCCGGCTTTTCCGACCCCCACTGGGACTGGTCACTGGAGCGGTTCTACCATCACTGGTTTGCCTCTGACCAGGATGCCATCGGCCTGATCGAGGAATTGGGCGCGCGGGAACAGCTTTTTTTCCCCCGCCCCACGACCTCCATCTACCACGAGGGACGCATCCATCCCTTCGACAGCGCGATCCGCGTCCTCCAGTTCACGCCCATTTCCCTGGTCGACCGCCTCCGCGTCGGGCTCGTCACGCTCTACCTGCGGCTGCTGCGCAACTGGCACCCGCTGGAAAAGCTCACCGCGGCCGAGTGGACCCGCCGCGCCGTCGGCGACCGGGCCTACGAGGTGCTGTGGAAGCCGCTGCTGATCAGCAAGTTTGGCCAAGACCATTACCAGAACGTGAACATGGCCTGGTTCTGGGCCCGGCTGCACAAGCGCACGCCCCGCCTGGGCTACTTTGTCGGCGGCTTTCAAGCCCTGGTCGACCTGCTGGTACAACGGGTGGAAGCGCAAGGCGGCGCGGTCCGTCTCGACGCCCCCGTGCGCGGCATCCACCGCGCCGCGGCGGGGCTGCGGCTGGAACTGCGCGGCGGCGACCGGGAGCACTGCGCCGTCATCGCCACCTGCTCTCCGCAGGCGCTGCGCGAGCGGACGCCGGAGCTGCCGGCCGATTACGCCGCCCGCCTCGACGCGCTCAAATCGATGGGGGCGGTGGTATTGGTGCTGGCCCTCAAGCAGCGTCTGACCCAGGGCCATTATTGGATTAATATGCCCAAGGGCGGCGACATCCCCTTCATGGGACTGGTCGAGCACACCAACTATATCCCCCCCGATCACTATGGCGGCGATCACATCGTCTACTGCGGCGACTACCTGGCGCCCGGCCATCCTTATTTCGACTATGACAAGGAACAACTGCTGGCGGAATACCTGCCCGGCATCCGCAAGGTCAATCCCGGTTTCCGCACCGATTGGATCCGCGCCAGCTGGATGTTTGCCGAGCAGTACGCCCAGCCCGTGCCGGTCCTCCACCATTCCCAGAACATCCCGTCGCACGAGACCCCCCTCCCCGGCCTGTGGCTGGCAAACATGAGCCAGGTCTATCCGTGGGACCGGGGGACGAATTATGCCGTCGAACTGGGCCGGCAGGTGGCGCAGATGGTCGTGGCGGACGCACAAGGCACTTGACTTCTATCCTCTTTCAATCCATAATATTTCCGCTGCCGCCATTGCCCAGGATGCTCTTTCCCGGCCGGAAAAGGGCGGGGATTTGCTGGCGGCGCCTGCCCTGAACCGAAGGCGAGGGGGCAGACGAAGGACCACCACCTGCGGCCCGCCCACCTTCCGGGCCTGGAAGAGCATCCAGAGGCGACTGGCCGAGCAGTTGCGACAAAGGAGGTGATGTCACCACAGCAATCATTGATGTTGTACCAGTACCGTGGAGCAATGGGTAATGAGAAACTATCGTTCAGACTTTTTCAGGAGGAGCAAGAGATGCGCAAGAGTTTGATTGCAATGGCAAGCTTGATGGTGATGACAGCAATTCTGACCGCCTGTGGCGGCGGTGGCGGCGCCGGCTTTCGGGCCGGCATGGTCACCGACGTGGGCGGCATCGACGACAAGTCCTTCAACGCCACGTCGTGGGACGGCCTGGAAATGGCTCGGGAAGAGCTGGGGATCGAGGTCGCCTACCTCGAATCCCAGCAGCAGACCGACTATGCCGCCAATATCAGCCAGTTCGTCGACCAGGATTACGACATGATCGTCACCGTGGGCTTTCTGCTGGGCGACGACACCCAGACCTTTGCCCAGCAAAATCCCGACATCGATTTCGCCATCGTCGACTATTCCTACGAGCCGACCATCGAAAACGTGCTCGGCCTCGTCTTTGCCACCGACGAAGCGGCCTTCCTGGCCGGCTACCTGGCAGCGGGGATGACCCAGACCGGCAAGGTCGGCACCTTTGGCGGCATCGAGATCCCGCCGGTGACCATCTTTATGGTCGGCTTCCAGAGCGGCGTTGAGTACTATAACCAGCAGCACGACACCGACGTCGAGGTGCTGGGCATGGACCTCTTTGTCGGCAACTTTGAGTCCACCGACGACGGCCGCCGCGCGGCGGAGGACCTCATCGCCGAGGGCGCCGACATTATCATGCCGGTCGCCGGCCCCGTCGGCCTGGGCACCGCGGCCGCGGTCCAGGAGAACCCCGGTACGATGCTCATCGGCGTCGACACCGACTGGTGTGTCAGTGCTGCCGAGTACTGCAACGTCACCCTGACCAGCGTGCTCAAGAACATGGACGTGGCCGTGCTCGAGGCCGTGCGCCTGTCCTACGAGGGCACCTTCGAGGGTGGGGTCTATGTCGGCACGCTCGAAAACGATGGCGTGGGCATCGCCCCCTTCCACGAATTCGAGGACGACGTGTCGGCCGAGCTGGCAGCCGAGCTGGAGCAGATCAAGGCAGACATCATCGCCGGCACCATCGACACCGGCTGGTAAACCATAGCAAAGATGGCAGGTTTTGGCGGCGCCCCGCGCCAGCCGCGGGCGCCGCCAACTTGCCCCTTTGCAGCAGGAGGCGGATCGATGCCCCCAATCCTGGAACTGCGCGGGATCAGCAAAGCCTTCCCCGGCGTATTGGCCAACGACCACGTCAACCTGGCCCTGGAGGAGGGTGAGATTCACGTTTTGCTGGGGGAAAACGGCGCGGGCAAGAGCACCCTCATGAATATCCTCTACGGCCTGTATACGCCGGACGAAGGGGATATCTTGATTCGCGGCCAAAAGGTCGAAATCCGGAATCCGAACGATGCCATCGCGCGGGGAATCGGCATGGTTCACCAGCACTTTATGCTGATCCCCGTGCTCACCGTGACGGAGAACGTCATGCTGGGCGTCGAGTCGATCAAGAACGGCCTGTTCCTCGATCACAGCAGCGCCGCCCGGCGTGTCCGCCAGATCGCCCAACAGTATGGGCTGAACGTGGAGCCCAACGCGTACGTCAAGACGCTGCCGGTGGGGGTGCAGCAGCGGGTCGAGATCATCAAGCTGCTCTACCGCAAGGCCGACATCCTCATCCTGGACGAACCAACCGCGGTGCTCACCCCGCAGGAGGTCGACGAGTTCTTCAAGGTCATTCGCTCCCTGGTGGCGCAGGGCAAGTCGGTCATTTTCATCACCCACAAGCTCAAAGAAGTGATCGCGATCGCCGACCGCATCACCGTCCTGCGCAACGGGCGAGTCGTGGGCACGACGCGGCCGGACGAGACGACGGAGCAAAAACTGGCGTCGATGATGGTCGGCCGCGAGGTGATCCTGCGGGTGGAAAAAGAACCAGCTTGCGTCGGCGAACAAGTGCTCCAAGTCGAAGGGCTGAGCGTGATGGACGAGCGGGGTAATTTGGTCGTCCGCGAGGCCTCGTTCTCCGTCTGCGAGGGCCAGATACTCGGCGTGGCCGGGGTGCAGGGCAACGGGCAGACCGAGCTGCTGCAGGCGCTGACCGGGCTGCGCGCCCCTCTCTCCGGCCGGGTGCGCATCATGGGCAAGGACGTCGTCGGTCTGGCTGCCATGAGCCAGGCCGAGCTTTGGCTGCAACTCATCCTGCGCTGGAAGGACGGCGAGATGAGACGGCAGATCCTGCAGACGCTGTGGAACAATCTGATCGGCCGCACCGTGCCGCGGCGGGTTTTGCAACGGGGCGTGGCACATGTGCCAGAGGACCGCCAGAAAGACGGGCTGGTGCTGAGCTTTCCGGTGATGGACAACCTGGTGCTCAATACGTATTACCTCGCGCCTGCTGCGCGCCTGGGCATACTTCAACGCGAGGTCGTGCGCGCGCAGGCCATGCAGTGTGTGCGCGAGTTCGACGTGCGCACCCCCAGTTTGCTGACGCCGGTGGCGAGCCTCTCTGGCGGCAACCAGCAAAAAGTGATCGTCGCCCGCGAGTTTTCCCGCCCGATCCAGTTGCTCATCGCTTCTCAACCAACCCGCGGCCTCGACGTGGGCTCGATCGAGTACATCCACCGCCGCATCATCGAGAAGCGCGACCAGGGCTGCGCCGTCCTGGTGATTTCGTCCGAACTGGACGAAGTCATGGGGCTGTCAGACCTCATCGCGGTGATGTACGCCGGCCAGATCGTGGCGACCTTGCCCGCCGATCAGGTGACAAAAGAAGAGATCGGGTTGCTGATGGCAGGAGGACAACGAAAGGAGGTTGCCCGTGCAAGCGTCACCTGAAAAGCACCGGGTAGGGCTGGTCACCGACGTAGGCCGCATCGACGACGGCACGTTCAACCAATATGCCTACGCTGGACTGATGCGGGCCGTACAGGAGCACGACCTGGAAGTCAAGGTGGTCGAGACCGTGGCCTCCACCCACTATGAAAGCAACGTTCAGAAGCTGATCGACGAGGGCTGTGCGATCATTGTCACGATCGGCTCGACCAAGGGAGCGGCGGTGGAGCGGATGGCAATGCGCGACCCGGCGATTCGCTTCATCCTCGTCGATTACGAACCGCTGCCCGAGAGCCGCAACGTCACCGGGCTGGTCTTTGCCGAAGACCAGGCCGCATTTCTGGCCGGTGCTCTGGCGGGGCTGGTCACGCAAAAGGACAAGATCGGCTTTGTCGGCGGGATGGACGTGCCGCCAGTGCGCAAGTTCCATCGCGGCTTTGAACACGGGCTGGCCTACACCAACCGCCGCGCCGAACTGGTTCACGCCTACACCGAGTCATTCACCGACCTGGCGGCGGGCCAGGAAGCGGCTGAGGAACTGCTGGCGCAGGGGGTGGACATCGTCTTTGCCGCAGCCGGCAAGAGCGGCGGCAGCGCCCTGCAGGCCGCCGCCCAGCAAGGCGCCTGGGTCATCGGCGTCGACCAGGACGCGTGGGCGACGGTCTTTGAAAAGGGCGCGGCTGCGGGGGCCGACCGGCTGCTCACCAGCGCGGTCAAGAGGGTCGACCAGGCAGTCTATTGGGCGGTCGGGCAGGCTGTATCCGGCAAGCTGGAAGGCGGGGTGCACGTTTTCAGCCTCGCCAACGACGGCGTGGGGCTGGCGCCGTATCACCTGGCCGACCCGGCGGTCTCTTCTGAGGCCCGCGGCAAGATCCTCGAGGTGACCGAAACGCTGCGCACGGGCAAGGTGCGTACCCGCGTCGGCACGCAAGGAGAGGCGCTGGTCGAGGGATTCCTGCCGCGGTTGATGGCCTGGAACTGGCAGTCGGTGATGATCCCGTTTCTAGCGATTGTCACGGCCCTGATCATTGGCGCGGTCTTTATCGCCGCTTTCGACCCCCAGGTCTGGGCGGCATTTGGCACCAGCTTTTTTGCCGGCCTGGCGCGGGCCTGGCAGTCGATCGTCCAGGCTTATGCCGCGCTCTTCGAAGGCGCCTTTGGCAACCCGGCGCGCATCGCCAGCGGGTTGAGGATCTATTTCGACAGCGGCGATACAGTCTTGTTGATGCGGGCCATCCGCCCGCTGACCGAGAGCCTGCGCATCGCCACGCCCTACGTCTTTGCCGGGCTGGCGGTAGCGCTCGGCTTCCGCTGTGGCCTGTTCAACATCGGCGCCGAGGGACAGTATTTCATTGGCGGGCTGGCCTCCGTCTTTGTCGGCTACAGTCTCAAGGGACTGCCGTGGTTCATCCACCTGCCGCTGTCGCTGGGGGCAGGGATGCTGGGCGGCGCGCTGTGGGCGGCAATCGCCGGCTACTTGAAGGCCAAGACGGGCGCACACGAGGTGATCAACACGATCATGTTGAACTATATCGCCTACCGCCTGGCCGATTATCTGCTCAACGTCGGCGGGCCGATGGCGCGCCCCGGCGACCAGCGGCCGATCAGCCCCGAGATCGAGCCGTCGGCCTACCTGCCACAGTTCTTCCCCGCCGACCCCTCCAATCGCCTCAACGTCGGGCTGATCCTGGCCCTGCTGGCCGTAGTCGTGGTCTATTGGCTGTTGTTCAAGACGACGCTGGGCTTTGAAATCCGCGCCGTGGGCGCCAACCCGCGGGCCGCGCGGACGGCGGGGATCAACGTGTCGCGCAACTTTGTGCTGGCGATGGCCCTCAGCGGTGCGCTGGCCGGAATGACCGGCGCGCACGACATCCTGGGGGTGCTGCACTATATGCCCAACGCTTTTTCCGCCGGTTATGGGTTCGACTCCATTGCCCTGGCCCTGCTGGGCAAGAGCCACCCGGTCGGGGTGCTGCTGGCAGCACTCTTGTTTGGCTTTTTGCGCGCTGGGGCACAGCGCATGCAAGCGCCGCCAGCCTCGGTGCCCATCGACATCATCTCGGTCATGCAGGCGCTGATCATTATCTTTGTCGCAGCGCCGGAACTGATCCGGCTCATCTACCAACTCCGCGCGCCCAAAGAGACCGCCGAGACCGTCTTTACGCGCGGCTGGGGCAACGTGTAGGGGGCGGCCATGGATAAGCGAAGGAAAAAATTCTTTTACGCGCTGATCTATGCCGGGGCGGCGCTGCTGCTGGCCCTTTGCCTGACCCTTTGCGCCACCGCTACCTACACGCAACCCGAACAAAGCACGACCTTTGTCCTGAACGCCGGCAGCGAGTCACAGGCTCTGCCGGTAGGGGACCTGGTCCTGCCCAGCGCAATGACGTGGTACGTCTATGGGCTGGTGTGCGCCTTTGTCGGCGGCTGGCAGGCGGCGCGGCTCCTGCAGCGGAACGGGTGGGCGCTGCTCGCGGTCAGCGCGCTGGCTGGGATTGCCGGCGGCGTCTGGGCAGCGACGGGGGCGCTATACGCGGCGGTACTGCTGATGGGGGGAGAGGTATGGGCCGGGGCCGCCCTTCTGACCGGGTTGGCCGGGCTCGTTTTCCTGGCCGGGTTGGCCGGGCTCGTCTGTGCCCGCCGTCGCATCTCGTTGAGCATAGCTCTCACCGCGATCGCCATCCTGGCCGTTTTCGCCTTTCTCATCTGGGCCGCCCGCGACCGCTCGACAAACCTGACCGGGCTCTTGAGCAGCGCGCTGCTCCGCTCCGTCCCCATCGCCCTGGCCGCCCTCTCCGGCGTCCTCTGCGAGCGCTGCGCGGTGATCAACATTGCCATCGAAGGGATGATGCTCACCAGCGCCTTTTTCGCCGCCCTGTTCGGCAGCGTGGCGGCCAATATCTGGCACTGGCCTTCCTGGGCTGCGTTCATCTGCGGCCTGTTCGGCGCGCTGCTCGCCGGGGCGCTGCTGGGGCTGCTGCTGGCGGTGCTGGCGGTGCATTTCAAGGTCGACCAGATCATTGCCGGCACGGCGATCAACATCCTGGCCGTGGGACTGACCAGCTTTCTCAGCAGCCGCATCCTGTCCGAGTTCCAAAACCTCAACAACCCGGGCATCTTGAACCGCGTCTCGATACCGCTGCTCTCGCGCATCCCCGTCATCGGCCCGATCTTTTTCGAGCAGAATGTCCTGGTCTATATGCTCTTTGCGGTCATGGCCATCACGCACATCATGCTCTTTTACACCCGCTGGGGGCTGCGCACCCGCGCGGTGGGCGAGCATCCCCGCGCCGCCGACACGCTGGGGATCGACGTTTTCAAGAACCGCTACGTCAACGTCACCCTGGGCGGCATGGTGGCGGGGCTGGGCGGCGCCTTTTTGATCCTGGGATCGGTCGGCCGCTTTGACGAGATGATGACGGCCGGAAAGGGCTTTATCGGCCTGGCGGCAATGATCTTTGGCAAATGGATGCCTTTTGGTGCTTTTGGCGCGGCGCTCATCTTTGGCTTTGCCGACGCGCTGCAAACGCGGCTGGCGATACTCCAGGTAGCCATCCCCTCCCAATTCCTGCTGATGGCACCCTACCTGGTGACCATGATCGCCCTGGCCGGCGTCATCGGGGAGGCGATTCCCCCCGCTGCCGACGGTCAGCCCTATGAAAAGCAATAGCCGAACAGCTGCCCGGCTTGTTTCACGAGGTAACAGCACGGCCATCTGGCGATGCGCAATATCATTCAAAGCCTGACCCGCACCCGCAACGTCGTTTTTAGCCGGATCGCCTCGCTCTTTGGGGCGACCGAGATTACCGACGAGACGTGGGAGGAACTAGAAGACCTGCTCATCCAGGCTGACGTCGGCGTGGAGACGACGCTGGCGCTGATCGAACGGCTGCAAGGCCGGGCACGGGCGGAGGCGATCCTCCGCGCCGACCGGCTGCAGCAAGCATTGTCCGCCGAGCTGCGGTCGATCCTGCCCGACCCGCCGCCGCTCAACCTGGGCCATGCCGCTCCGCGGGTCATCCTCGTCGTGGGCGTCAACGGCTCGGGCAAAACGACCAGCATCGCCAAGCTGGCCGCTTACTACCGCCGCGCCGGGCAGCGGGTGCTCCTGGCAGCAGCAGACACTTTCCGCGCCGCGGCGATCGACCAGCTCGGCATCTGGGGCGAGCGGGCAGGCTGCGAGGTGGTCGCCGGGCCGGAGGGCGGAGACCCCGGCGCCGTGGTCTATGACGCGCTCCAGGCCGCCCGCAGCCGGGGCAAGGAGCTGGTCATTGTCGACACCGCCGGGCGGCTCCACACCCGCTACAACCTGATGGAGGAGCTGAAAAAGGTCGCCCGCGTGGCCGGCAAAGTGGTCGACGGGGCGCCGCACGAAACCTTGTTGGTGGTGGATGCCACGACCGGGCAGAACGCGCTCAGCCAGGCCCGCCACTTTCAAGAAGCAGTCGAGGTCACGGGGGTGATCCTGGCCAAGCTGGATAGCACGGCGCGGGGGGGAATGGTCTTTGCCATCGCCCACCAGCTCGGCCTGCCCGTCCGCTTTATCGGCACGGGGGAAAGCATGGAGGACCTGGTCCCCTTTGACGCCGAGGCATTTGTCCGCGGTCTATGGGAGGAATGATGGAAAGTTACGCGTATGGCATCCTCTGCCTGGGTCTCGGGATATATCTGCTCAGTTTTCTGCTGAGCCATCGGGGCGCGACCCTCACCCATCGCAGCGCCGCCTGGGCGCGCCTGGCTTCTTCGGCCGCCCTGGTCGTGACGGCATTGATCTGGTGGATCGGGAGCGGACGGTCGACGTCACTGGCAGGTTATGCCGCCTGGATATTTTTCGGCATGCTCCTTTCATTCGTCGGCGACCTGATCATGGCGCGCGTGATTCCCTTGCCGGACCACGTCCCGGCGGGCATAGTGGTCTTTGGCATCGCCCACATCCTCTACATCCTGGGCTACGTGCAGGCCAGCCTGGCCCTGAGCCTGGGGAATCCCTGGGCCTGGATCATTGGCGAGGGGGGGATATTCATCCTGGCGGTAATTTTCTGGTGGCTTCTGGTTCGCGCCCCCGGTTCTCCCCCCTTGCTCCGCTACGGATCGCTGGGCTACATGCTGCTCCTCGCGCTCATGGCCGGGACCGCCGTCAGCCTGGCGATTCAAGACCACCGTTTCTTGATGCTGGCGACCGGGGCGATTCTGTTTATGACTTCTGACGCCATCCTGGGAAACCGGTTGTTGCGCAAGAACGATTGGCTCCTGGTCGGCGACGTGGTCTGGATGCTCTACGTCGGCGGGCAGGCGCTGATCGTCTTTTCCTCCGCCGCCCTTTTCTAAAACTGACGAGGACGCGAGCAATGAATGACGTCTATACCAAATTGGCCCGGCGATTGGACGCAATTCCGAACGGCTTCCCGGCGACTGCCAGCGGGGTCGAGCTGCGCCTGTTAGCCAAGATCTTTGCCCCCGAGGAGGCCGCACTGGCCGCCGAAATGCGGCTGGGGTACGAGACGGCCGATGCGATTTCCGCCCGGGCCGGGATCGACCCCCAGGAAGCGGCCCGCAGGCTCAAGACCATGGTCCGCAAGGGGCAGATTCGCGTCCGGCGCGGGGACGGCGGCCTCGCGTTCGCCCTCATGCCGTTCGTCGTCGGCATCTATGAGGAGCAGGTGGCCCGCATGGACCAGGAACTGGCCCGGCTCGTCGAACAATACTTTCAGGAAGTATCGGGCCGCGTTCTCCTGAGCACCGCCCCGGCCATCCATCGCGTCGTGCCGGTGGGGGAGTCGCTCGCGGTGGGGCTGGAAGTCTTGGCCTACGAGGACGCTGCCAGCCTGGTGGAAAGCGCCCAAGCCTGGGGGGTGCGGGACTGCATCTGTCGCCTGCAGAAGCGGCTGATCGGCGAGGGCTGCAATCATACCCTGGAAACCTGCCTGCTCATGGCGCCGCTGCCAGGCGTGTTCGACGGCAGCGTGGAAACCCGGGCCATCAGCAAGGAAGAAGCGCTGCGCCTGCTGAAAAAGTGTGAAGAAGAAGGCCTGGTGCACACCATCGGCAACTATCGCGACCGGCATTATTACATCTGTAACTGCTGCCCCTGCTGCTGCGGCGTCCTGCGCGGCGTCACCGAGTTCGGCGTGCCTGCTGCCGTGGCGCACTCGGGGTTCCTGGCCGTGGTAGACGCGGAATCCTGCACGGGCTGCGGCACTTGCGTCGACCGCTGTCCCTTCCAGGCCCTCGACCTGCTGCAGGACGTCGCGGTGGTGAACCTGGACCGCTGCCTGGGCTGCGGCGTCTGCACGCCGACCTGCCCCAGTGCAGCCATTCGCCTGGAGCGGCGGCAGGATGAGGAAGGAGCAACGGCGGCACCACCCGCCGACATCAAGGATTGGATGGCTCGTCGCGCCAAGAGCCGCCAAATTCCCCTGGAAGGAATTTTTCGCTAGAGAAAGGACTGGAGCAATGACCGATCAATTGGAAGAGAATACAATACTAGAAACAGTCACGCGCTTTTTCCAAGAGGACGGATGGCCCTTTGAGCAACTGGAAGGCAAGCCGATTCTCCGCACCGGCTTCCGGGGCGATAACGGGAACTGGCGTTGCTTTGCCCAGGCTCGAGAGGGGCAGGAACAATTCGTCTTTTATTCGATTCTGGATACCTACGTTCCAGAGAACCGCCGGCAGGCGACAGCCAATTTCCTCACCCGCGCCAACTATGGCCTCATCATCGGCAATTTCGAGCTGGACATGAGCGATGGCGAGGTGCGCTACAAAACCAGCGTCGACGTCGAAGGCGACCGCTTGAGCACAGCATTGGTCAAGCAAATGGTCTATATCAACGTCATGATGATGGACCGTTACCTGCCGGGCATCATGAAAGTCGCATTTGGCGAGATCGATCCACTCGACGCCATCGTCGAAATTGAAGGAGAATAAGGAGATATAAAGATGGAAATCAGACGTCCATGGCTCGAACGGTACGACGAGGGGGTCCCGGCCCACATTGACTACCCCAACGTCCCACTCGACTATTTTGTCACAGATGCAGCGCGCAAGCACCCGGATCACGTTGCCCTGATCTTTAAGGGTGGCGAGGTAACCTACCGCCAGTTGGACGACCAGAGCAGCCAGCTGGCGGCGGCCCTGGTCAAGATGGGCGTGAAAAAGGGCGATCGCGTTGCCATCCTGATGGCGAACTGTCCCCAGTTCGTCATCTCTTACTTTGCAATCCTCAAGGCAGGGGCGACCGTGGTGGCGTGCAACCCGCTCTACGCGCCACCAGAGTTGGTGCACCAGCTCAATGACTGCCAGGCCAAAGTGATTCTGACGATGAGCCGCTTCTATCAGCTTATCAAACAGGTTCAGCCCCAGACGCCGCTGCAGGAAGTCATTGTCACCAACATCAAGGAATACTTTCCACCATTCACCAAGCTGCTGTTTACCCTGTTGATGGAAAAGAAAGGCGGCGACCGCGTGACCCTCGCTGCTGGCGACCGTGATTTTCAAGAACTGCTGGCACGCTATTCCCCTGCCGATCACGCACCGGTGGCGGTCAATCCGGCCGAGGATATCGCCATCTTTCAGTACACCGGCGGCACGACCGGCATCCCCAAGGGGGCAATGTCGACGCACCGCAACCTGGTCGCCAACTCGCTGCAGATCAAGAGCTGGCTGCCAGACACGCGGGAGGCCGGAGAGATCGTCCTCGTCGCCCTGCCCCTCTTTCACGTGTACGGCATGGTCGCAGCGATGTGCTATGGCCTGGCTGCCGCCGCGACGCTGGTTCTCATCCCCAACCCGCGCGATATGAACGACGTTCTCGGCAGCATCAACAAGTACCAGCCGAGCATCTTTCCCGGCGTGCCGACGATGTACAACGCCGTCAACCATCATCCCAAGGTGGTCGAGGGCAAGATCGACATCAAGTCGATCCGCGCCTGCATCAGCGGCTCGGCGCCGTTGATGCGCGAGACCCAGACCCGCTTCGAGCAGCTGACCGGCGGCAACTTGAGGGAAGGGTTTGGCCTGAGCGAGGCGCCCACGGCGACCCACTGCAACCCCATGATGGGCGAGAACCGCGAAGGAAGCATCGGCTTCCCGCTGCCCGACGTAGACGCGGCCATCGTCGACCTGGTGACGGGGAACCAATTCCTGGACATTGGGGAAGAGGGCGAGCTGATCATCCGCGGCCCCCAGGTCTTTAAGGGCTACTGGCAGATGCCGACCGAAACGGCCAACACGCTACGCAAACTGCCCGACGGGCAGGTCTGGCTCTTTACCGGCGACATTGCCAAGATGGACGAGGACGGGTACTTTTACATCGTCGACCGCAAGAAAGACATGATGATCTGTGGCGGCTTTAACGTCTATCCCCGCGAGGTGGAAGAGGTGCTCAAGCAGCACCCCAAGGTGCTCGAAGTCGCTGTGGCCGGCATTCCCGACCCGCATCGCGGCGAGACGGTCAAGGCGTGGATCGTCCTCAAGCCAGGCGAGACGGCCGCCGAAGAAGAGATCATCGCCTGGTCGAAGGAGCGCATGGCCCGCTACAAGTATCCCCGCTACGTCGAATTCCGCGCCGAGCTGCCCAAGACCTTTGTCGGCAAGACATTGCGGCGGGAGCTGGTTGCCGAATCGCTGGAGAAAGGGGGGCCGGCGGAGAAAGACGAAGGGTAACCTGGCGCGGGGGAACACGCCCGCCGTCGACGCGGTGAGGCCACAAACGACGGATGGGCCGGAGTTGTACTCCGGCCCATCTGTCACACAACCCCGGCCTATCTGTCAGCGCCAATGGCCCGTGTTATGCTGGCGCGGGCTGCGGCGGCATGTCGAGCGTGCGCCCCGATTGCGGCGCCGTCTTTCCCGGCGGCGTGGAGGGGGACAGTTTGCCGCCGGATTTGGGCTGGGCAGGCAACCCGTGGCCTTCCAGCACGGCGACGAACTCGTCTCCGTCCAGCGTTTCTACCTCAATCAAGATCTCGGCCACAGCGTCCAATTGATCCCGGTGCGCGGACAAGACAGAGATAGCCCGTTCGTAAGCCTCGTGGACGATCCGCCGCACTTCTTCGTCGATCTGCTGGGCGACCGCCTCGCTGTAATCCCGCTGTTCGCCGATCTCTTTACCCAAAAACACCAGCTCTTCTTTTTGCCCAAACGTCATGGGACCAAGCTTGTCGCTCATCCCATAGCGGGTGACCATCGAGCGGGCCATCTCGGTCACCTGCTCTAGGTCGTTGGCCGCGCCAGTGGTCACGTCGTTAAACGTCAATTCCTCCGCCGCCCGCCCGCCGAGGGAAAAGGCCAGCTGGCTCTCGAACTTGGAGCGGCTGATGACGGTACGGTCTTCTTCCGGCAGGGAGATGGTGTACCCGGCCGCCATTCCCCGCGCGACGATCGAAACCTTGTGGACGGGATCGCAGTAGGGCAAATAGTGGCCGACGAGGGCGTGGCCCGCTTCGTGATAGGCAATGATGCGCCGTTCCTCCTCCGAAAGCAGGCGGCTCTTGCGCTCCGGCCCGGCGACGACGCGCTCGACCGCCTCTTGAAACTCGGGCATGCCGATAAACCGCTTGCCCCGGCGGGCAGCCAAAATCGCCGCCTCGTTGACCAGGTTGGCAATGTCCGCCCCGACAAAGCCCGGCGTGCCTTTGGCCAGGGTGTTCAAGTCAATGTCGTCTGCCAGCGGCTTGCCCCGCACGTGGACCTGGAGAATGCCCTCCCGCCCGCGAATGTCGGGCCGATCCAGGATGACCCGCCGGTCGAAACGCCCAGGGCGCAGCAGCGCCGGGTCGAGAATGTCGGGCCGGTTCGTCGCGGCGACGATAATGACGTTGGTGTCCGTATCAAAACCGTCCATCTCGACCAGAATCTGGTTCAAGGTCTGTTCCCGCTCGTCGTGGGAGCCACCCAGCCCCGCCCCGCGATGCCGCCCCACGGCGTCGATCTCGTCGAGAAAGATGATGCAGGGACTGTGCCGCTTGGCCTGTTCAAAGAGATCCCGCACCCGCGACGCGCCAACGCCGACAAACATCTCGACGAACTCGGAGCCCGAGATGCTAAAGAACGGCACGCCCGCCTCGCCGGCAACCGCCTTGGCCAGCAGGGTCTTGCCGGTACCCGGCGCCCCCACCAGCAACACGCCCTTGGGAATACGCGCGCCAAGCTGGATGAACTTTTCCGGCTCTTTGAGAAATTCGACCACTTCCCACAGCTCTTCTTTTGCTTCCTCAACCCCCGCCACGTCATCGAAGGTGACGGCCGGCTGGTCGCTAGAATAGAGCCGGGCCCGGCTCTTGCCAAACGAGAGCGCCTGGTTGTT
Source organism: Anaerolineae bacterium (assembly GCA_016931695.1). Classification (GTDB taxonomy): domain Bacteria; phylum Chloroflexota; class Anaerolineae; order B4-G1; family DUEL01; genus JAFGEI01. The sequence goes on from JAFGEI010000125.1 coordinate 34,660, forward strand.
TGCCCCCTGAAACTGCCGCAGGAAGAGATAACCGCCGACGAAAAAGATGATCACCGCCAGCAGCATGGTCCCGGTGCTCAACAGCGTGCTCCAGTCGGGCGCTTCAACCACCTCAATCTGGATCACAGATAGTTGTTCTGTCGTCACGCCCAGCGTCTGCAATTGCTCGGCGACGGTCGCTCCGGTTTCTTTGGCCGAGCTCAGGTATCGCCCGTCCAGCAGTTGGATCGACAACTGGTCTCCTGTGACCACAATTTTGCCGACGTTTCCTTCCTGGACCTCGCTCACCAGATCGCTAAATGGCACTTCCTCCGATCCGCTCGATTGGCTGATCAGGCTATAGGCCAGGAAAACCGCTGCTGCGAGCAAAAGCAGGGTGATGAATGTACTACCTCGGAAACGCGAATTCACGTTATAACCTCCCACAGGCGGACCGCCTGCTGTCAACAAAACCATCCAGCGAGTAACAGGGCCGAACCCCCAGCGCTGCAGCGAACCGGCCAATCCTTTCGCATGCTCGCCCAACCCCGTCAAGTGGGAGCTCTGGCCCTTTGCGGCAGCCAGAGCCGCTGCCCGTCACTTGCCATTATACCAAAAACATGGCCTCTTTACAATGTTATTGCACTAGAATCGCATAAGAGTCCGCGGTAGCCGGGTTCCCATTGCCCTGGATGTTCGTCTTCATCCCGCCGCGCCAGAGGCCGCCGGGCGCGAGCGGTCGCGGTCGTTGTAGAGGTCAGGGGCGAATCTCGATCTCGGCCAGCAAAATGCTGTCCAATTCGACAGTCGTCTCACCCGGGTCGACCACCGGCAGGCGAAAGGAGGGCTGGCCCTGGGGGTACATCCCCGCCCGCAACTGGTATCTCTCTGCCGGGACGTTCGCCGGCAGGCGAATCTGGTGCGCGTCCCACAGGATCAACCCGGCGACCCAACCGTTGGTCGGGCGGGCGCCCTGCAGAGGTTCCACGTCCTCCTGGGCGATCAAATCGCCATCCGGGCCGATGACGTGCACAAAAACGACGTACCGCTCCGAGATGTTGGCCAAGGCTCGCCAGCGGAGCGAGACCGCCACCAGTTCGCCGGGGCGAAATTGGACCTCTCGCAACTCAACCTGCTCCAGGACGACCAGGTTGGCCAGGTTCGCCTGGATCTCGATCGGGATCTCGACGCCGCCGCTGACCGTGAGCGTGACGATGCTGCCCGCCTGGACCTCTCCCCCCCGCTCGGGGTCCTGGCTGATGACCGTGCTGATCGGCTCGGTGCTCCAAATGACCTCCTCGACGACCTGCAGGCCAGCCTGTTCCAGCCAGGTACGGGCCATCTCCAGTGGGACTTGGGTCACGCCGGGCACCTCGACCATCTCCGGCGGGCCGGCGATGTACAGCGTCACCTGTGTGCCCACTATTACCGGCGTGCCAGGAGGCGGGTCCTGGCGCACGATGGTGCCCTCAGGGCTCTCCGCGCCCGCCTGCTCTTCCAGGACAAACAGCAATCCCAGGGTCTGGATCTCGTCGCGGGCCTCTTCCCACAGGCGCCCTTGCACATCCGGCACGACCACCATCGTTGCCGTGGCAGCGGCGGTAGGGAGCAGCGGCGGCGCCGTCGGTATGGCGCTGGAACGGGTCCACTCCCGGTAGACCAGGGCCCACAAGGGGATCAATCCGACGACGGCAATGGTCGCAATTCCCCCCAGCAGCCACGTCAGCCAGTTGCTCTCCGCCCCGCGGCGGGCTGCCGCCGGGCGAACCGGAGCCGTGCTGCCCGTCACTTCCTCTGCCATATCGACGCGGGAGTAGAGACGGGTCGCCTGCTCCCCTTGCTGCTGGTACTTGAGCAGCACCATCGCCAACTGGTCCGCCGTTCGATAGCGGGTGGAGGGTTCCTTGGCCAGCAGCTTGCGCGTGATCCACTCCAGTTGAGATGGCACCTGAGAATTCATGGCCGCCAGGGGCTTGGGCTCTTCCCGGATGTGTTTCAAAGCCAGGGCGGTCGGTTTCTCGGCCTGGAAAGGCGGAACGCCGGCCAGCATCTCGTAGAGCACGACGCCGATGCTGTACACGTCAGAGGCGGGAGAGGGCCGTTCTCCTGCCGCCTGTTCGGGAGAAAAGTAGAGCGGGCTGCCCCAGACGACGTCGGGGTCGGTCAACCCCGACTCGGAAAGGGCGCGGGCGATGCCAAAATCGGTCACCTTCACGACTCCCTCCCGCGTCACCATCACGTTCTGGGGCTTGATGTCGCAGTGAATGATGCCCGTCTTGTGGGCGTGGCCGACCCCGGCCGCGATCTGGGTGGCGATATCCACCGCCCGGTCGACGCCCAACCGGCCCTCGCGGCGGATCAACGACTTGAGGTCCTCGCCGTCGACATACTCCATCACGATATAGTGCCGGTTGCCGTCCTGCCCCACGTCATACACCGTGACCACGTTGGGATGGTCCAACTGCGCTGCCGACCGCGCCTCTGTCTGAAAGCGGGCCAGAAAGGCCGGATCGCTGGCGTACGCCTCGCGCAAAATCTTGATCGCCACCGGGCGGTGAAGCAGGCTGTCTACTCCCTTATAGACCACCGCCATCCCCCCAGAGCCGACCAATTCGAGCAGCTGGTAGCGATTATTCAACAACGTTCCACCTGTCATATCAAAGCTATTGTACTCCAATTCAAGGGGAGGAGCAAGGTGGGCAGAACCACATCTAACCGTGGCGCAGTTGTAGGGCAGGTTTCTTACCCGCCATCTGGGGACAGGTATGGGAACCTGCCCCACGGATGGGGGACACCGCCAGCATCCACGGTTTAACGTAGAGGTACCGCAAGGTGCCCCGCCGTCTAAATTGTGGTATAATCCTGGCACCTTTG
>JAFGEI010000126.1 GCA_016931695.1 Anaerolineae bacterium
CCCGGGCGTAGCCGAGGGGAGCGTAGCGAGCGAAGAATCCCGTTCCGGAGAAGCGAAATCTCGTTCTGCAAGGAACGAGACCCTTCGATGAATCCTCGCGCGATTCTACCGCTCCTGCCGGTCGGTTTCTGGGCCATGCCGCGGGTCCCGCCCGCATCCTGAGCGCGCCACGCGCCACAGGTTGGCGCGGATGTTGGCCTGGTGGCGGCCGAAACCGCGCAGGAATTCCGCGATCCGCTGCCGGTTGGAATCGCTTTCGTAGGGACATGGTGGGGGGGGAGGGAAACCGGCGGCGCGGGCGTAACGGGCCAGTTCCTTCGCCTCGATATAGATGAGCGGGCGGATGACAGTGACCCGCCCCGCAAAAAAATCGGTCCGGGGCTCCAGCGTCTCCACCCGCCCGGCGAACATCAAGTTGAGCAGCGTCGTCACTGCCGCGTCGTCGGCGTGATGGCCGAGGGCCAGCTTGTTGCAGCCCAGGCTGTCCGCCGCCAGGAAGAGCGCCTTGCGCCGGTTCCACGCGCAGCGGAAGCAGTCCAGCGGCAGCGGTTCGTCCGGGGAGAGTCCCAGCGGGACAAGATGGTGCTCGACGCCCAGCTCCTGGAGCCATGGCTCTAGCAGGCCCGTCAGGTCGGGCAGGCCGGCGTGGCTCCCCGCCACGTGCAGGGCGACCAGCTCGTAAGTGTAAGGCACCCGCCCCCGGTAGCGCAGCAGCAGGTCGAGCAGGCTGCGGCTGTCTTTGCCCCCCGACACGGCGACGGCGATCCGGTCCCCCGCGCTCAGCAGGCCAAACTCTTTGCACGCCCTGGCAAAGGACTTGAGCAGGAACGATGCGAGACGGTCGGGGTTGCTCATCGGATTTTTGTGCTTTCCTGGTTTTGGTTCACACTTGCAGCGTGAACCCCATCGCCTACACCTCGCTTGTCAAACAAATCGCAATGAGCCGGGTAGGCAGGGCGGCAAAAACTGTCCGCCTACACCTCGCGCCCCTGGTACTGCTGCTGGTAATACTGCTGATAATGCACACCGCTCTTGATCGGCCGCCACCACCATTCGTTCTCCACGTACCAGCGCACCGTATCCTCGATCGCTTCTTCAAAGCTGTGGTTTGGTTCCCACCCCAGCGCCCTGATCTTGCTGACGTCGAGGGCATAGCGGCGGTCGTGGCCCGGCCGGTCCTTCACCGGCTGGATCAGGGAGCGCGGCTTGCCCAGGATGTCAAGGATGGCGTGGGTCATGTCGATGTTGCGGGTCTCGGCCCCGATGCCCAGGTTATAAATCTCGCCAATCTCGCCCTGGTGCAGCACCACGTCGATCCCCTCGCAGTGATCGACAACGTACTGGTAGTCGCGCATCTGGCTGCCGTCGCCGTAGAGGGGCAGGGGCTGGTCGTCGATGGCGTTGGTGACAAAGAGGGGAACGACCTTTTCCGGGTACTGGTAGGGGCCGATGTTGTTCGAACCGCGGGTGATGGTCACCGGGACGTCAAAGCTGGTGTAGTAGGCAATGCAGAGCATGTCGCCGCCGGCCTTGGAGGCGGAGTAGGGACTGCGGGTGTGAAGAGAATCGGTCTCCCGGGATCTGCCCTCCAGCACCTCGCCATAGACCTCGTCGGTGCTGACCTGGTGGTAGCGTTCCAGGCCAAACGCTTTCGCCGCCTCCAGGAGCACGTGGGTGCCAAAGACGTCGGTGCGGATGAACTCGTCCGGCTCCATCAGCGAGCGGTCGACGTGGGTGGCAGCGGCAAAGTTGACGACGCTGTCGACCTGGTGCTGGTGGATGGCGGCCCGAACCGCAGCGGCGTCGCAGACGTCGCCATGGACGAAAGCGTACCGCGCGCCAAAATCCCGCTGGACGTCCTTGAGGTTATCCAGGTTGCCGGCATAGGTCAGCTTGTCATAGACGACGATGCGATAGCCGGCATATTTCTGCAGCATATAGCGGACGAAATTGGAGCCGATGAACCCGGCCCCGCCAGTGACCATCAAGTTTTGCACAATCCTGCTCCTAGAAAAGTCGGAAATAACAGGGGAGATTCCCTTCTTTGTCCCCTGGGACAATGTCCCAAGGGACGATGTCCCAGGGGACGCTCCACATTCGTCAGGGCCCGCGACCGTGTCCCTGGCAGTTAGGCCGCGTTTCCGCTACGCGCGCGGCTCGGGCTTGAGCACCTGGTCGATGATGCCATACTGCATTGCGTCTTCCGCCGTCATGTAGAAATCCCGGTCGGTAAAGCGCTCGATCTGCTCGTCGGACAGGCCGGTGTGCCGCTTGAGCAGTTCATTGAGCAGGTTGCGCATGCGCAGGATCTCGCGCGCGGCAATCTCGATGTCCGTCGCCTGGCCCTGCACGCCGCCCAGCGGCTGGTGCAGGTGGATGGTGGCGTGGGGGAGGGCAAAGCGGCGTCCCTCCATCCCGGCGGTCAGCAGGACGGTGCCCATGCTGGCGGTCATACCGACGGCGATGGTCGAGATGGGCGCGCGCAGCAGCTGCATCGTGTCATAGATCGCCAGCCCAGCAGCAATTGATCCACCAGGGGAATTGACGTACAGGGATATCTCTCGCTCCGGGTCCTCCCGGTCCAGAAACAGCAACTGGGCGACGATCAGGTTGGCAACCTGTTCGGTGATGGGGGTGCCCAAAAAGATGATCCGCTCTCGCAGCAAGAGAGAAAAGATATCATAGGCCCTCTCGCCCCGGCCCGTGGACTCAATCACCATTGGGATCAGGTTCTTGCTCTCGATCATCTCCAACCTCCTCTAGCGGCTCTGCTTGGCCAAGGGCGATCGCGATCAGCCGATCAAATATCTTGTTCAGCAGGATGCTGTTGGCCAGGACCTGCCGCGTCTCTGGCGTATCGAGCTGCGTGCGCACCTGCTCCTCGCCACTTCCTTGCTCGGCGGCGATTTCGGCAATCAGCTCTGCGATCTCTTCCTTGCTGGCCTTGAGCCCTTCCTGGTGGGCAATTTGGCCGAACACCAGCGACTGTAGCAGATGCTGCGCCGCCTGTTCGCTCAGCTCATCGCGCAGCGATTCCTCACTCTTGTCGGTCGCCGTCAGATAGGCTTCGAGGCTCATCCGCAGCTCCCGCTTGACCCGCCTGGCAAATTCTTCCACGAGCTCGTCGATCTCTTCCTCCAACATGGCGGGAGGATACTCGACGGACGCCCCAGCGAGCACCCGGTCGACGACTTGCTGGATATACTCGTCGTTCACCCGTTCTTGTTTCTGCTCCTGCAGGCGCTCGCGGATGTCCTGTTCCAACTCTTTCAAGCGGTCAAAGTTGCCCACCGTCCGGGCCAGGTCGTCGTCGATGCCGGGCAGGATGCGGTTCGACAGGCGGAGAAGCTGCACGGTAAAATCCGCCTCTGGCGAGGGCTGCCCGTTGGGCATCGCCAGGCGGAAAGTGCGTTTTTCGTCGACCTTGATTCCCCGCAGTTCCTGGTGGAAACCGGGCACCGGCTGCGTGCTCTTGGGATTCAGCACGATTTCGATCTCTTGGTCGACAAAGAGACTGCCGTCCTCCCCGCGTCCTTCGACCTTGATCTCCAGGGCATCCCCCGGCTGCGCGCCCCGATCCCCAGCCGGCTCCAGCACAGCGTGCTCTTGCCGCAATTGTTCCAGGGCCTCTTTGATCTCCTTTTTGTCCACCTTGACCTGGGGGCGCGGAACGCGCAGCGAGCGATAGTCGCCCAGATCGACCACCGGCGGCAGCGGAATGGTAAAGACAAAGCGCAAGGGGTCCAGCAGCAGGTCGGTCAGAGAGCCGGCTGCATAGGGATCAATCTCGGCTTGCTCAATTGCCTCGCGGTAGATCGATTCGGCCATCGCTTCTACCGCCTCGGCGCGGATCATCTCCTCGCCGTAGCGTTGAACGACAATCTCGTAGGGTGCCTTGCCCTTGCGGAAACCGGGGATGCGCGTCTCGCGCGCGATGCGGCGGGCCGTTTTTTTCATCTCCCCGAGCACCCGCTCCGGTGGTACTTGCACGGTCAGCTGAACCACGCGCATTCCGGCCGGTTCGACCGTGATCTCCAGGCCCTGTTCTTGTTGGCTCACCTCTCTCTTGCCTCCTCCTGCTCACACAGATTGCCGGGGCGCACGGGGCGCCCCGGTCAGTGGGGAAGACGGGATTCGAACCCGTACGGGTTGCCCCACGTGATCCTAAGTCACGCTCGTCTGCCCATTCCGACACTTCCCCGCAAGTCGCCGGCGGACAATGCCGTGACAAGCGGCGTTATTATAGACTGGAGCGGTCATTCTGGCAAGGAAAGGGTCGTCGGGGGGATTCGGGGCGGTTACTCGCCCGGCAGTAATTCGCGGAACTCGTCAAAGGGGATCGCCGTCAGGGTCTGGGTCGTGCAGTTACCCAGGCGGTTGACCAGGAGGGCCACCCTGGCGGCGGCCATGGCATCGGGCGCTTCGAATATGTGCAGGAAATCAAACTCCCCCAGCAGGGCATAGCTGGCGATGCGCCTGGCCTGTGGACATTCCTCTTCCAGGCCGTGCTCCAGTTCCCTGTCCATATCCCGCAGCGCCCTGACCTGGCTGAAACTGTGCGGGGAAAGCTTGGAAAGCAGGATAAACGTCGTCATCTGCTCCACCTCACTCCCGCCCAAACTCGCGCGCCAACTGATCGACGGAAATGTGAATCATCGTCGGGCGGCCGTGGGGGCAGGTGCGGGGGCTGGCGCACGCTTCCAGGGCCTGGATCAGCCCCGCCATCTCTTCCCGGGTCAGCACTTGCCCGGCCTTGACCGCCGCTCGCTTGCAAACCCGGCGCATCACGGCCTGCTCGACCTCCGCGTCCACCATCGAGCGCCCCTCCTCCAGTGCTTCGACCACGTCGGGCAGCACCTCGGCCGGGCGGGCGCGGGTCAGGACGGCGGGCAGTGCCCGCACCAGGACGGTGCTGCCGCCGAAAGGCTCCAGGACAAAGCCCAGCCGGTGCAGCGAGTCGAGGTGGGCTTCGAGCAATCCCGCCGCCTCGGGCGATAGATCGACCGTCAGCGGAGTCAGCAGCCCCTGGGACGGAAGGCCCTGCTCCCGTTCTGCCATCATCCGTTCGTACAACACCCGCTCGTGGGCGGCGTGCTGGTCGATCAGGTAGAGGCCCTCCGGCCCCTCGGCGACGACGAAGGCGGCGCCGACCTGCCCGATGACCCGCAGGGCTGGAATCGCGGCCGGGGCATGCTGCGGCAGCAGCGGCTGCTGCCCGAGCGGCGATTCTCCCGCGTCGCTGGCCCGCGCCGCCCAGACGGGGGAGCGCCCTTCCCAGGGCCTTCCCCCAGACGCCGCCGGCCGGAGGAAGGCGGTCGGCGCGATGGGCGCCTGGCCCGTCACGCTGTTGCGCACCGCCCGCTGCACGGCCCGAAAGACGGCGTCGCCGTCGCTGAAGCGGACCTCCGCCTTGGCCGGATGGACGTTGACGTCGACCTGATCGGGGGGCATGGCGATCATCACCACCGCCACCGGGTAGCGGCCGCTGGGCAGCAGGGTATGGTAAGCCTGGATCACGGCGTAGGTCAGCCGGCTGTCCTGGATCCAGCGACCGTTGAGAAAGAGCGTGATGCCGCCGCGATTGGCGCGGTGGAGGGATGGCGGGCTGGCAAATCCTCGCACGCGGATCGGAGAGCCGCTGCCCGGGTCCTCCAGGATCTCGACCAGATTGGCGCCGACCTCCATGCCATAGGCGGCGATCAGCACCTCGCGCAGGTCATCGTTCCCCGGGGTGCGAAAGGTCTCCCGCCCGTCGTGGGAAAGGAGCAGCCGGAGATGGGGATAGGCGATGGCGTAGCGGGTGACCCAGGCGTCAATGTGGCGCCGCTCCGTGGCCTCGGTGCGGAGAAACTTGCGCCGGGCCGGGACGTTGTAAAAGAGGTCTTGGACGGTGATCGCCGTCCCCGGCGGGCGGCCGATGGGCCGCTGGTCGACGACCGCGCCGCTTTCCAGGCGCATCAGCGTGCCGATCTCTTCCCCTTCTGCCCGCGTGACGAGGGTAACGCGGCTCACGGCGGCGATGGACGCCAGCGCCTCACCACGAAAGCCCAGCGTGACGATGTGGTCCAGGTCCTCGGCCCGGGCGAGCTTGCTGGTCGAGTGGCGCTGGAAAGCGATCTCGACCTCGGCGGCAGGGATGCCGCGCCCGTCGTCGGTGATGCGGATCGACTGGCGGCCCCCTTTTTCCACGTCGACGCGGACGTCGGTGGCCCCGGCGTCGATGCTGTTCTCGACCAGCTCTTTGACCACCGAGGCCGGCCGCTCCACCACCTCGCCGGCAGCGATCTGGGCGGCGACGTCAGGCGGAAGAACGCGGATACTTGTATCGTTTCTCATGCTTGGTCTTTTCACCAACCAGGTCAACCTTGCGCTCCTCGCCGTGCAAGAGCCGCTGGATGTTGGGGCGCAGCGACCACAGGGTCAGAAGGGCAGTGACGATCCCGTGGACGACATATGCCCACGGCCCAAGCCCCAGGGCGGCGCGCACGACAAAGACGGTGGGGATGGCGAGGGCGAGGGCGATCGAGCCCATCGAGGCGCGGCGGGTGATGGCAATGATACCAAAAAGCGAGGGGATGGTCAAGAGGCCGCTCCAGGGCCAGAGCCCCATGGCGCTGCCGATCGACGTCCCGGTGCCCGCCCCGCCGCGAAAGGAGAGAAACAGGGAATAATTGTGTCCCACGACCGCCAGGACGCCGGTCAGCGCGTGGATGAGCGGGGGGCAGTTCAGCCATTTGGCGATCAGTACGGGCAGCCCGCCCTTCAGCACATCCCCAACGCCCGTGGCTAGCGCAAGCGGCCACCCGGCCGCTCGCATGACGTTGGTCCCCCCCGTGCGCCCGCTGCCGACCGTTCGCACGTCCACGCCCCGCACCCAACCGACGAGCAGGTACCCCACCGGAATCGATCCGAACAGGTACCCGAGGCCCAGGGCCAGGATCCAGATGCTCCAATGTGATGGCATACTCCCCCTTTGTCGCCGGGCGCATCGACGGCGTCGACAATGTCACACCCGCGCTGGATGGCCGCCCACAGCGGGAAAAGTTTCGGGTTTCCCCGCTCAACTGGGGAGACCATTAACCGCCCAGCTGGCGAAATATAAAACACCCAAAGGGGACACAAGTTGCACCGGGGTCACGCCAGGGTGGCGGTTCGCCGTGCGCGCGATGGGTGGTCAATTTTGCGCCTCCATGGCCAACAGGTCTTGAACCGCCTGTTCAACGACTGCGGCGGGAAGCGTCCCCCGCAGCACCTGGAAGGGTTCTCCCGAACGATCGAGTAGCAGAATGGTCGGCGTGCCGACGATTCCATACTCGTGCGCGGTTTCCCGGCCCTGCTCTTCGTCCTGGCTGACATAGATGACGTCGAGGCGGCGGCCATAGTCGTCTTCGATCTCGTTTACGATGGGCATGACTTGTTCGCAAAAGGGGCAGCCCTCAGCCCAAAAGAACATCAGGGTGGGATTTCCCTCGCTTGGGCCTGCTCCCTGGCAGGCAGCGGGCCAGAGGGACAATGCTGCCAGCAGTAGTGTGATCCACAGCCGTTTCTTCACTGCGCTACTCCCCAATGATGCGCTGGATTTCCATTTCCAACGTCTCGCGAGACTGCGCGCCTTGCAAACGGCGGGTCTCTTCCCCCGCGCTGTCGAAAAAGATAAACGTGGGCTGGCCGATAAAGCCGTGCGCCCGGGCCAGCTCTTTGCCGTGTTCGGTATCGATATTGATGCGGACGAAATCAATTTCGTCCCCGTACTGATCTTGGAGCCCATCCACGATGGGCTTTATTCCCTGGCAAACCTCTCACCAATCGGCGTAAAAGTAGAGCAGCGTGGCGCCTTCGATGACCTCACCCGGCGGGGTGCATTGCACCAGCAACAAGCTGCCGCCGACGAGCGCCAGGCCCAGCACGATCGTAACGAACAGATGATCTTTCATATTCTCCTTCCTCTGCCTTACGGGATGATCTCTTGCAACGCTTCGAACAGTTCTTCGTTGTCGGGCACCTCGTTGATGTCATAGATGTGAATGAAGCGAACGATGCCCTCCTTATCGACGATAAAGGTGGCCCGCTCGGTAAAGCCCTGCTCGCGCAGGACGCCGTACGATTGCGCCACGGCCCCGTGAGGCCAAAAATCGCTCAACAAGGGGACCTGCTCGATGCCCAGCGAGGCAGCCCACGCCGCGTTCGTATCCCAGCTGTCCACACTCACACCCAGAACCTGGGTATCTTCCGCCTGGAAGCGCTCGAAATCGGCATCCAGGGCGGGCATCTCCTGGCTTCAGACCGGGGTCCAGGCCAGGGGATAGAAGGCGATGATGACGTTGTGCGTGCCCCGGAAATCGCTCAAGCGGACGTAGCGACCGGTGTGATCCATGAGCCGGAAATCGGGCGCCGGGTCGCCGACCTCCAGGCGGGCATTCTCGATCTCACATGTCCCGGGCGCCGCTCCGCCGCAGGCTGTCGCCAGTCCCGCGACGAGGGTCAGGATGAGCCCGAGGAATACAAAAAGATGCTTGTTCATAGTCCTCCCGATTCTTTCGACCACGAGCACAGGATATTGCTGCTGCCTGGATGCGCCCCCACGGCGGGAGAAGGGCAAAATGGAGGTTGGACGAGAGGCTGAGCAGGTACAAGCATTCTAGCATCACATGGCCGGCAAGTCAAAAACGGCCGGGGAGAGTTTCCTCCCCCCGGCACGTCTCTTGGTGTCAGCCGGTTACTCTTTGCCCGACTGCAGCTTTTGGTAGTATTTGGCGTGGTGGTGCTTGACGTACTCCTCCGGCATCCAGCCAAAGATCATGCCGTTGAGAGCACCTTTCATCAGCGGATGGACGACAGAGAGCATAAAGTGGACCAGGAAAAAGGCCGCGTAGGCGATGGTGCTGAGATCGTGCAAAAACACGCTCCACTGGAACATCCATACCGGCACGACGCCGCGGCCAAACCACATGACCAACCCGGTGACGATAAAAAGGATCATGCAGACCGCCACCACCAGGTAAAAGAGTTTTTGCCCGGTGTTGAACTTGTCCTGCGGCGGCATGGCTTTATCGTCGCCCATAAAGTAATAGGCCGGCGCGGCTTTTGCCCAGCCCAGATCCTCCTTGCTCCAGGTGAGGATGCGCTTCATGTCGGCCAGGAATCCCTTCAAGTCCAGGACGACGTAGAGGATCGGGACCAAGATGAAGGCAATGGCGCCGATGCGGTGGACAAGGCGCACCATGTTTCCCCCATCCCCGCGCGCGATTGACTGGCTGAACCAGGGGATGTAGAGCATGGCTCCGGTGATCATCAACACGACAAACGCTGCCGTGTGCAGCCAGTGGGCGAATCGCTGTCCGACGCTGAACACGTAAAGCTCTTTACGTTTCTCGGCCATCTTATGCCTCCTCCGCCTTGATGCTCTTGCGGGCGATCAACCAGTTCAGCACCAGCCCCAGGGCAGTGGCGCCCACGGCGACGCCGCCCAGTGCCTGAATCCAGGGCTGCCAGGCCGTAGCCAGGCCACCCGACGGATTCTCGGGCAGGTCGAACGCGCTGGGGGGATGGGTGAGCACGTACAGCATCCCCAGCCCGCCCAGGATGTTCTCGCCGTAAAGGTTGGCCTCAGCATAGCCGCGGCTCTGGAGCACTGTCACGCGCTCCCGCCCCGCGGTCAACATGTCGAGGCGGGTGCCATACTGGATTGCGCCGGTGTGACAGGCGTTGGCGCAGGCAGGAACCAGCCCGTTGGTCGCACGATCCTGGCAAAAGGTGCACTTGGTCGCCTTCCCCTGGCCCCAACGGTTGACATCCTTCAGCCGCGGGATGTCAAAGGGGCAGAACTGGGTACAGTAGCCGCAGCCGTTGCACAGCGACTCGTCGTAGGCGGTAAAGCCCATCGGGTTCTTGTGCAGGGCGCCGGTCGGGCAGACCCGCACGCAGGGGGCGTCGGCGCAGTGCATGCAGCGCACCGGGCGAAAGGCCCAGTGCAGCCGCTCTCCCTCGTCGATCTCCCAGAAAGCGATGCGGTTCCAGGTATCCGGCGACAGATCGGGAGGGTTGTCGTAGCAGCCCGCACAGACCGTGATCTCGCCCGGCAGGTCGTTCCACGCCTTGCAGGCCACCTGGCACGCTCGACAAGCTGTACACTTGGAGACATCGATCAGCATTGCCATTACAGCCATCTCACACACCTCCCTTGGTCACCTTGACCAGGAACGCCTTGTACTCGGGGATCATGGTGTTGGGGTCGCCGACGTAGGGGCTGAGGTCATTGGCAGTATCACCCTGGCACAGGCCGGTAAAGCCCCAGTGCCAGGGCATGCCAATTTGGTGCACCGTCCTGCCGCCCACCTCGAACGGCTTGAAGCGCTTGGTGACGATCGCCACCGCTTGGATCTTGCCGCGTTTGGATTCCACCGTCACCAGCTCGGCATTTCCAACCTCCAGCTCCGCGGCGAACTCTTCGCTCATCTCGACAAACATCTGCGGCATCAGCTCGACCAGCCAGGGCAGGTTACGGGTCATCTGGCCCGCCTGCCAGTGCTCGGTCACGCGATAGGTGGTGCAGACGACGTCGTACCCCTCCTCCACCGTGCCCACCTCGTCCGGCCGCCAGACCGTGATCGCCGGGTTGTTCTGCGTGCTGGAGAGCGGGTTGCGAACGGGGCTTTCCAACGGCTCGTAGTGTTCGGGGAACGGGCCGTCGACCAGGCCGGGACCAAAGATGTGCGCGTATCCCGACGGCTTCATGATAAAGGGCAGCCGCGTCCCTTCCACGTTCAGCGGCGGCCAGCCGCCGTCCGGCACGTCGCCGTCCCACCCGCTGCCGTTCCACCGGATCACAAAGTCGTCCGGGTCCCACGGGTTGCCGTCCGGGTCGACCGAGGCGCGGTTATAGATGATGCGCCGGTTGACCGGCCAGCACCACGACCACTTGGCGTAAGTGCCGATGCCGGCGGGGTGGTAGTCGGTGTTGTCCCGCCACTGCTGGCGGTTGCCGTCCTTGCGGTTATAGCTCTGCGTATAGAGCCAGTTGGAGGACGAGGTCCTGCCGTCGTCTTTGAGGTGCGCGAAGGACTCGAGCAGTTCGCCCTTGCGGTAAAAGACCGAGCCATCCTCGTTGAGCAGGTCGGCCTCGGCAAAGCCGTTGATCTCGCGCGAGACCAAGTCGACCAGACTCGAGGCGCCGTTCTTGCCCTGCGGCGCGTCGTACCAGCCCTTCCAGCGCAGCTTGGTGATCGCCTCGGCATTGGAGCCGCCCTCCGCCTCGTACAACTCGATCACCTTGAGCATCAGCTCGACAATGATCTCCAGGTCAGGCCTGGCGTCGCCGGGCGGATCGACCGCCTTCCAGCGCCACTGGCTCCAGCGGCCGCTGTTGCTGATCGTGCCTTCCTTCTCGTAGGAGCAGGCCGCCGGCAGCACAAAGATTTCGGTGTCGATGTCGGCCGGATTCAGGCCCGGCTCCTGCCAAAAGGCGCAGGTCTCGGTCTCCCACAGGTCGACGCTGACCAGCCACTTGAGCTTTTGCAGCGCCTGCCGCTCGGCGAACGAGTTGGGACCGCCCACCGCCGGGTTCTGGCCCCAGCAGAACAGCCCCTCGATCTTGCCCTTGGCCATCTCCTCGAAGAGGGCGATGTGCGAGTAGTTGGTGCCCGGGTTGAGCTTGGGCAGCCAGCCGTAGCCAAAGTCGTTCTCCGCCGTGGCGTTGTCGCCGTACCAGCTCTTGAGCAGGCTGACGTAATACTTGGGATAGTTCAGCCACCACGAGGCGCTGCGCGGGTCGCTGGTGGCAAAGCCCGCCAGCTTGGCATCCAGGTGATCCCGGAGCGTGGGCTGGGCAGCCGTCGGCGGCGTCAGGTAGCCGGGCAGGATGTGCCACAGCAGGCAGTGGTCGGTCGACCCCTGCACGTTCGACTCGCCGCGCAGGGCGTTGATGCCCCCGCCGGCCACGCCGATGTTGCCCAGCAGCAGCTGCAGCATGGCGTAGGAGCGGATGTTCTGCGTGCCGTGCGTGTGCTGCGTGGTGCCCATGGCGTACATGATCGTGCCGCTCTTGCCCACCGGCCCCGTCAGCCGCGCGTAGGTCTCGCAGACCTGCCGGTAGACGTCGGGATCGGTCCCGGTCACGCTGCAGACCGTGTCGACGTCGTAGCGGGCGTACTGCCGCTTCAGCAGTTGAAAGACACAGCGCTCGTCCCGCAGCGTTGGGTCCTTGAGCGGAACGCCTGCGTCATCGGTCTTCCACTTCCAGGTCGATTTGTCGTACGTGCCAAAGCGTGGGTCGTCCTCCCCGCCGACAAAGCCGGAGAACTTGCCGTCGTTTTCGGCGGCGGTGAGAAACTCGTCGTCGATCAAAAAAGCCAGGTTGGTGTATTCGGTGACGTAGGTCATGTTATAGTTGCCGGGGTTGGCCTCCATGTCGTCGAGCACCCACTTGATCATGCCGCCGACGAAGGCGATGTCGGTGCCCGAGCGCAGCCGGGCATAGATGTGCGCCTTGGACGACGAGCGGGTAAAACGGGGGTCGACGTTGATCAACGTCGCCCCGTTCTCTTCGATCGCCTTGGTGATCCATTTGAAGGAGAGGGGATGATTCTCGGCCGCGTTGCTGCCGATGATCAGGATACAGTCAGCATTTTGAATATCACACCAGTGTTGGGTCATTGCTCCCCTACCGAACGACTCTGCCAGAGCCGCAACAGTAACGGAGTGTCATATCCGCGCCTGGTGCTCGATGTACACCAGGCCCAGCGCGCGCATCGCCTTGCTCAGCAGCGAGCACTCTTCATTGTCCAGCGCCGCCCCGCCCAGGGAGGCGATGGCCTCCACGCGGTTGACGGTGCGACCTTCGCCGTCTTGTTCAAGAAAAGAACCTTCGCGGGTATCCTTGATGCGCCGGGCAATGGTCTCGAGCGCCCAGTCCCAGTCCTTTTCCTCCCATTGACTGGAACCGGATGCGCGGTATTTGACCGTCTGCAGACGGTGACGGTTGATCTCGCCGTCGACCGTGTTGATCTGCGCCAGCGCCAGACCCTTGCTGCACAAGCTGCCTTGATTGATCGGGTGGTCCGGGTCTCCCTCCAGGTTCAAGACCCTGCCTCCCTCTGCACTGACGATGGCTCCACAGCCAACGCCGCAGAAGCAGCAGATGGTCGGGGTTTCCCCCACCATCTTGTGCAACGGGAATGTCGGAGCCTCTTCGGCCAGGGCGGCTCCAGAGGGAACCAACAAGGCGCCCGCAGTTGTGGCGGTGAGTTTGAGAAACTCTCTACGGTTGACCTTCATGTAGCGGTACCTCCTCAGTCACTTGGCGTACCACGGCAGGGTGCCGCGGTAGCCGCTTGGATTGTGCTGCGAATTGGTGCCCAATGTGCATGTATCGTCCGATAGACATCCTCCTTCATCGCCAGGGGCAATCCTTCATCCAGCCCCTCTCCGCACTATGCCACCTGGTGAGAGGCCCAGAGGCATCGTCGTGCGAGTTATTCCCTCTCCTTAGAGGTTCCAATCCGCTTTCATTATACACACGCGGCAAAGGCTGTCAAGTGCGACCCTGCTGTGTCGGTAGACATCGCCGCTGCCCCCCCTTTTTTGTACAAGATAAATGTCACCTGCCCATGGGAGGGGTGTCACTTGCGCTGAATCCCATTTCGGGCTATTCTATGCAGGCTGGAAAAGTGCTCGAAAGCGATGAAAGGAGGCCAGACAATGAGCGAACAGACGGTAGATGATATAGATCTCTCGGTCGTCGATCAAATGATCGAACGGTATGGAACGACAACCGACGCCGCGATTCCCATCCTGTTGGGGTTACAAGAGACCTATGGCTATCTGCCTTTCAAAGCCTTGCAACACGTGACCGAGAAAACCGAGGCGACCCCCAACCAGGTCTATGGCGTGGCGACCTTTTACGGCCAGTTCCGGATGAAACCTGTGGGCAGACACATCGTCCGGGTTTGCCACGGCACGGCCTGCCACGTCCGCGGCGCCGTCGGCATCGACGAGACGCTCATGGAGGTAATGGGCCTGGCAGGTGGGGAGGACACCACCGCGGACATGGAGTACACGGTGGAAAAGGTGGCCTGCCTGGGCTGCTGCAGCCTGTCGCCGGTGATCATGGTCGACGACAAGGTGTATGGCAAGCTGACCCGACAGAAGGTGCGCAAGATTTTTCAGCAGTATGCGCGAGAGGAAGTAGAGCAATGACCACCCAGATCATTGTCGGAATGGCTTCCTGCGGCATCGCCGCCGGGGCCCAGGAAGCCTACAAAGCATTCCAGGAGCGGATCGCGGCGACAGGGGCCGACGCCGAACTGAGCGTCTCGGGCTGCATCGGGACCTGTTTTTTGGAGCCGGTGGTCAAGGTCGTGGGCCAAGACGGCCAGACGTACACCTACGGCGAGGTGACGCCCCAACGCGCCGTCGAGATCGTCGACCGGCACGTCGGCGACCAGGCTCCCATCGTCGAGTGGACCTTTGAGCAAGGCGATTACAAGGAAACCGTCGACGCCTTTATGGGCAAGCAAGTGCGCATCGTCATGCGCAACTGCGGCCTGATCAACCCCGAGAAAATTGACGAGTACCTGGCGCGGGACGGCTACAAGGCCCTCGAGAAGGCGGTGACGACGATGACGCCCGAGCAGGTCATCGAGGAGGTCACCCGCTCCGGGCTGCGAGGGCGAGGCGGGGCCGGCTTTCCCACCGGCCTCAAGTGGAAGTTTGGCCGGCAGTCCCCTGGCGACGTCAAGTACGTGATCTGCAACGCCGACGAGGGCGACCCTGGCGCGTTTATGAACCGCACCGTCCTGGAAAGCGACCCGCACAGCATGCTGGAGGGCATGATCATTGCCGGCTATGCCATCGGTTCGCAGCAGGGATACATCTACTGCCGCGCCGAATACCCCCTGGCGATCAAGCGCCTGGAGATCGCCCTGGCCCAGGCCCGGGAGCGTGGTTTCCTGGGCCACAACCTCTTTGGCAGCGATTTCTCGTTCCACATCGAGATCCGGCAGGGGGCCGGCGCTTTTGTCTGTGGGGAAGAGACGGCACTGATCGCCTCCATCGAAGGCCAGCGCGGTATGCCGCGCATGCGCCCCCCTTACCCGACGACTTCGGGCCTGTTTGGAAAACCGACCATCATCAACAACGTCAACACGCTGACCAACATCGCCTGGATCATCCTCCACGGCGGCGACGCGTTGGCCAAGTATGGGACAGAAAAGAGCAAGGGCACCAAGGTCTTTTCCCTGGCCGGCAAGATCGCCCGCGGCGGTTCGGCCGAAGTGCCCATGGGGATGCCTCTCCGCGAGGTCGTGCTCGACATCGGCGGCGGCTCTTATTCCGGCCGGCCGGTCAAGGCGGTGCAGATGGGCGGGCCGTCCGGTGGCTGCGTGCCGGCCTCGCTCTTTGACACGCGGGTGGATTACGAGGAGCTGGCCAAAACCGGCGCCATCGTCGGTTCGGGCGGCATGGTCGTCATGGACGAGAACACCTGCATGGTCGACATCGCCCGCTTCTTTCTCAGCTTTACGCAGGACGAATCGTGCGGCAAGTGCACCTACTGCCGCGTGGGGACCCGCCGCATGCTCGAGATCCTCACCCGCATCTGTGAGGGGCAAGGGAACATGGCGGACATTGAGACACTGGAACACCTGGCGGAGAACGTCAAAAGCTCCTCGCTGTGCGCGCTGGGCGGCACGGCCCCCAACCCCGTTTTGACCACCCTGCGCTACTTTCGCGAAGAATACGTCGCCCACGTGCAGGATAAAAAATGCCCGGCCAAGGTCTGCCGGCCGCTGCTGACCTTTACCATCGACGCGGAGGCGTGCACCGGCTGCGGTGCCTGCCTGCGCGGTTGCTCCGTCGGCGCGATCAGCGGGGAGAGGAAAGAGGTGCACACGATCGATCCCGAGCTGTGCATCAAGTGCGGCGTCTGCTACGAGACCTGCAAGTTCGATGCCGTCATTGTAGAGTGAGAGGTGTGAGAATGAACCAGGTAACCCTGATAATCGATGGGCAAGAGGTAACTGTTCCCGAGACCGCCACCATTCTGGAGGCGGCGAAAAAGATGGGAATCGAGATTCCCACCCTCTGCTGGCACCCGGACTTGGAGCCGTTCAACTCCTGCCTGCTCTGCGTGGTCGAGGTAGAGGGGATCGACCGGCTGGTGCTCTCCTGCGGGATGCAGGTGCGCGAAGGCATGGTCGTCACCACCGACAACCCACGCATCCGCGAGAACCGGCGCACGGCCCTGGAGTTGCTGCTCTCGGAGCACTGCGGCGACTGCTTCGGCGCCTGCCGCCTGGCCTGCCCGGCCCACATCGACATCCCCGCTTTCATCGCCCACATCGCCCAGCACGACTATGCCGAGGCGCTGCGCATCATCAAGGAAGACGTGCCCTTCCCCGTAGCGCTGGGCTGCGTCTGCCCTGCGCCCTGCGAGGACGAGTGCCGCCGCGAGCGTCTCGACGAGCCAACGGCGATCTGTGCACTCAAGCGCTTTGCCGGCGAGCGCGACCTCGAGAGCGCTCAACCTTACCTGCCCCCCGTCGACCCAGACACGGGGAAGCGCGTCGCCATCGTCGGCGCGGGGCCGGCCGGCCTGTCGGCAGCCTACTACCTGCGCCGCCGCGGCCACGCGGTGACGGTCTATGAGAAGCACGACAAGGGCGGTGGCATGCTGCGCTGGGGCATTCCCGCCTACCGCTTGCCCCACGACAAGCTGGATGCCGAGATCAAGACGATCACCGACCTGGGCGTCGACGTCCGCTACAACACCCGGCTTGGCAAGGACGTGACCCTGTCTGGGCTGCACGAAGAATACGACGCCGTATTTCTGGCCATCGGCGCGCAAAAGTCGTCGTCGATGAACATCCCCGGTGCCGACAACCCCAACGTCTGGGGCGGCATCGAACTGCTCGATCCGATCTCCAAAGGTCAGCCGGTG
This sequence comes from Anaerolineae bacterium, assembly GCA_016931695.1. GTDB lineage: Bacteria > Chloroflexota > Anaerolineae > B4-G1 > DUEL01 > JAFGEI01. The sequence goes on from JAFGEI010000126.1 coordinate 16,934, forward strand.
CAGATTGGCCAGCGCGTCCTGGTCGTCGGCGGCGGCAACACGGCGGTCGATGTGGCCCGCTCGGTGCGGCGGCTGGGTTCCGAACCGACGATCATTTACCGGCGCTCGCGCCAGGAGATGCCTGCCCTGCCGGCCGAGATCAAGGCGGCGGAGGAAGAGGGCACCCACATCCACGTCCTGGCCAATCCAACGGCGATCGAAGAGGTGGAAGGCGGGTTGCGCGTGACCGCGATCCGCATGGAGTTGGGCGAACCGGACGCCAGCGGGCGGCGGCGGCCCGTCCCCATCGCGGGCTCCGAGTTCACCATCGACTGTGACACGGTGGTGTTAGCGATCGGCCAGGTCGTCGACCCCACTTGCCTGGAAGGCGTTGGCATCGAGGTCAGCCGCTGGGGCACAATCGTGGTCGACCAGGATACACTACAGACGTCGGTAGCGGACATCTTTTCCGGCGGCGACAGCGTCACCGGCGCCGACATTGCCGTGCGCGCCGTGGCCGCGGGCCGCCGGGCAGCCATATCGATCCACAGCTACCTGATGTACGGCGAGGCAGTGGGCGAACGCGATATCTGGAGCGCGACGATGGGGGCGATGGAGGAGGTTCCTGCGGCCCGCTTCGAGCGCTTTGAAAAAGTCACCCGCACCGAGATGCCTGAACTGGCGATGGAGCAGCGCGTCTGCACCTTTGACGAGGTCGAGCTCGGCTTTACCGAGGCCATGGCCCTGTGTGAAGCCGGTCGCTGCCTGGAGTGCAGCTGCAACGCCATCGACAGCTGCCGGCTGCGCGAGTACGCCCTCGACTATGGCGCCCTCCCCGACCGGTTCCACGGCAAGAAGCGGCCCTACATGATCGACGACTCACATCCCAAGCTCATCTACGAGCCGGGCAAGTGCATCCTCTGCGGGCTGTGCGTGCGCATGTGCCGCGACGTCAAGGGCCTGAACGTCTTTACCTTTGTCAACCGCGGCTTTTCGGCAATGGTGCTGCCCTACTTTGGGCTGCCGCTGGGCGAGACGGTTTGCGACGGCTGCCTCAAGTGCGTCGAGGTCTGCCCCACCGGGGCGCTCATGGCGCGGGAAGGCGCGGCCGTCGAAAGCTAGGCGCCAGGACACACAGCCAAGAGGCCCGGAGCATCCCCCCGGGCCTCTTTTGCTGCTACTTGCGGGAAAGTAGGGGCAGGTCTCAGCCCCGCCCCTACAACGAATCGTCCCGGAAAATCGCCGGCAGATAGATGTACTGCAACGGCAGTTCGACCGTCACGCCCAAGGCATCCGTCACGACGACGTCCGTGCAGTTGGTGACGCTGACGACGACGGTGTACAGGCCGGGGTCCGGCCAGCTGTAGACGGCGGTCGGATTGGTCGAGCCATTGCTCCACAAAAAGTCGATCGGCGGCGTCGCGTCGCCCGGCGCCAGGGTGAGGGAATAAACACCCGGCGCGCCCGGCTCCAACTGGGTCGGCCCGTGGATCGTGGCCGTCACCAGCCCGACGCAGGTCACCGTCACCGCCAGGCTGTCGGTGACGACGGCGGCGCCGCCGCAGTTGGACGCGGTGACGAGGACGGCATAGACGCCGGGGGCCGCCCAACTGTAGGTCGCCGACGTGCCGGTCATGCCGTTGCTCCACACGATGTCGACCGGCTCGGTGGCGGTGAGCGGTTCCAAGGTCACGGAGAAGGTCCCGCTCTCGCCGGGCATCAATTCGGTGGGACCGTGAATCGTCGCCGTGGTCAGCTCGCCGCAGGTCACTTCTACGTCGTAGGTGGCGGTGACGATGGCGCTGCCGTAGCAGTTGGTGGCCGTGACCCCGACGCGGTAAAAGCCGGGCAGGGTCCAGGTGTAGACGGCGCTGGCGCCGGTCGCCCCGTTGCTCCACAGGACGTCGATCGGTTCCGTCGCCCCCTCCGGCTCTACCGTCACCGTGAACAGGCCCCCTTCGCCAAGCGGCAGCGTCGGCGGCCCGGCGATGGTCGCGGTGGTCACGTCGACGCACGACGGCCCGCAGCCCAGCCAATCGACGAGAAAGGCGCCCATCAGCGCAGCGCGGTCGTTGAGGTTGGGCAGCCACTCGAAGGGCCAGCCCAGGTAGAGTGTTTTGAACGTATCGCTGACGTAGCGGGTCGAGTTGGGCATGCTGGACGCCGAGTAGAGCAGTGGTTCGTACCCGCCTGGCCGGACGTGGACCTCGTCATCATAGGGGCCCTGTTCGGCGCCGGTGGGCCAATAAGCGTCCCACTGATCGGGGCGCTCCAGCACGTAGGGACCCAGCCCGCCAAAGAGGGGATCGGCGGCGTTGCCCAGCGTGCCGGTCAGTACGACGTCCTCGACCACGTGGTCAACCCAAAAGTAGTCGGACATGATCGCGCTGCCGGGGTAGGCCCGTTCCTGCTCCTGGCTGGACATGAACAGGTTGCCGCCATCGTCCAGGTAGGCCATCAACTCTGGCCCCTCCGTGGTGGGCGAGATGGGGTCCTGCCAGTCGTAGCCGGTGAACCAGATGACGGCGTCGTAGGGGGCCATATCCGCCGCCGTCGGCGCGCCCATCGAATCCGTGTCCCAGAGGTTGTAGGGGTACCCCAGCGCTTCCAGGGTGGAAGTATAGTAGGGCCGCCCGCCGCCGTGGGTGCTGCCATAGTCCATGTCGTCGTCCACGACGAGGATGCTGCACTCGGGCAGGGAGAGGGGAAAGAACTCGGTCGGCGCGTAGGGGGGATCGCAGCCATTGTCCCACCGCCCGCCAAAGACCCACATGCCCGGCAGGCCGTCGCTGGGATCGGGGCTGTAGAGGGGGACGTAGACGCCGGCGTGGTTGACGCGGTCCTCGTTCAGGTCGGGAAAATCCAGGTTCCAGGCATCGGTCGCGACGTCGTATTCCATCACCTCCAGGCCGGTATCGGGCCAATCGCCGCCGCCGACGACGTACAGCTTGCCCTCCCACGGCATATTGCCCTGCAGCGTATCCGCCCCAAAGCCGAACCCCCGCCCTTCGGCGGTGGGGATGGGTAGGGGCGAGAGGGCCTGCCAGCCCGCGCCGACGTCGGCGGTGTCGAGCACTTCGACGACGTCGGTCGGCACCAGGTCCCCACCCACATAGCCCGAAATCCCGCCCATGGCATAGATTTTGCCGTCGTAGAGCGCGGTCTGGATGTAGGAGCGGCCCACGCTCAGGCTGACCCCCAGGTCCGTCCAGCGGGAACCGGAAGGCTGGCGGGGGTCGAAAGCCCATGTTTCGGCAGAAAAGTAGGGCGGCGTCGTGCTCTCCCATCCGCCAAAGACATAGATGACGTCGTTCAGCGTGGCGGTGCCCATTCCGCCAACGGTATAACCGGCAACGGTCACCGGCCAATCGTCCTGCGACGGCAGGGATTCGATAAAGTAGGACTCGGGGTAGAAACGTTGGACCATGCCCAGGTTGCCGCCGCCGCTGCCGCCATCCTTGTCGTACCCGCCGACGACATAGACCGCTGGTCCGCGCCCGGTGCCATCGTCGAGCACCAGGTCGGCGTTATAGTTGGAGACGTCCTCGATCATATTGACCTGCGTGTCGGTATAGACGCCGCTGACGGGGTCGAACACCCAGATGCGGGGATTCTCGGAAGGAGCGCTGATGCGCCCGCCCATGAAATAGACCTTGTTGGCCCACGGTTCCCCCTCCGGCCCGGGCACAAAGACGCCGTCAAAGCGCTGGTATTGAAAGCCGGAAGGAGGACCGTACTGCCAGCCCCATTGCTGGGGCAGGCCCCATTGCTGGGGCAGGCCCCATTGCTGGGGCAGGCCCCATTGCTGGGGCACAATCGGATCCGGCGCCAGCGGCTGCCCTGGCTGGTGGATAGGGTGGAGGAAATGGGTCTCGGGCCCCTTGCCTGGCGCGCCGGGGGCTGCATCCTGGGCCACCGTCGGCGTCGCAACGGTGCCGAGTACCATTGCCGCGAGGACGCAGGCAGAAAGTAAAACAGATCGGTTCATCTTGTGCTTCTCCTTAATAAATATCTGACGATTTGGGGTGGCTGCTCAGCCCCCCTATTCTTTGCGCCCGGCGTACACGCCATAGCCCATGTCCCTCATCATGTCTTTGGGCAGCGAGCCGGTCACGTCTTGCATAAACTCTCGCGCCGTTCGATCTCGGTAAAGCGTGACCAACGTCCTGAGCAGCACTTGCATGATACCCCGACAACCGTAGCGTTCGAATCGCCCCCTGCTCTCCTGGGGGATATTGACTCGCTGGGCATTTCCGGTCACGTCCTCGAGCCCCACCTGTTGCAGCAGCTCAATCCACTCCCCTGCCTGCAGCGCGTCGGCATAGACGACTCGCCGGTAGTATTCCACCGCCTCCGGCGCTGGCGGACCGAGCCACGTCATCTCTGTGATCCCGACGTACCCCCCACGCCGGGTCACTCGCGCACATTCGCCGATTACCTCCCGCTTGTCATCAAAAAAGACAAGGACCGATTCCGCGATGACGGCATCGAAAAGACCCGCCGCAAACGGCAGGTTGCGCACGTCGGCGACCGCAAATTTGACGCGATTCTGCACCCCGGCCGCCGTTGTCCTGGCGCGCGCCTGCGCGATCATCGCTTCCAGCAGGTCCACGCCGACCACCCGGCAGTCAATCGCCCTGGCCAGGTAGTGCGGCGTGGCGCCCACCCCACAACCGACGTCCAGCACGTACTGCCCGCTGCGGATGCGGCACAACTCGATCAATTGCCGGGTGGCCTGCATGCTTCCCAGGTGCTTGGTCAGACCAAGACTGGCCAGAAACTCGAAATATCCAACCGCTTTTTCGGACAACATTCCCTTCTCCTGTTTGCGCAGCGCCGGGCAAGCGCAAGGACTGGCCGGCAGTGCACAAATTATACCACAAAAGGTGACGGGCGACTGCCCGGCCAATCGTGCTGGATTTGGTACCTGAGCAGTTACTGGATTTGAACTTTAATCTGGCACAAACCAGGGCCGCCGGAGCTTTTGGGAAGGTACATCGCAAGGATGGCTGAGCAGTTGCCTTTTCCACGACCTTGGGTGGGCCGGAGTTGCACTCCGGCCCACCCGTTGGACGTGGCCGAGTAGGGGCGACCCGGCCGGTCGCCCCTAGAAACGAATCTCGCCCTCGACCTGGCCAAAGTTGATCCGCAGCCCCACGGCCATGCGCGCGCTGCGCCCCGGCTCGACGTCGCGGATCGTGCCGTCATCGGCGGTGATGACCCATTTCTCGTCAGAGAGGTTCTTTAACCCCCAAATGTCGGGCTCCGTGGGATGCCGGTTCACTTCGGCCACCGGCTGGGAAAAGTCGTACAGCCGCTGGCTGTCGACGTGGTGCGGAAAGAGCTGGCTGTCGTGGTTGAGCATCACGACGCTCGAACCGATGCGGATGCGCGGCGGCATAACGATCGTTTTCTGGCAAGCCCAGCAGGCGCCCGGCTGGCCGCCTGTTGCCTTGAGCAGCTCGACGTCGTAAAAGTTTTCCGCCCCACAGCTGGTACAGTAGAGGATGGAATCACGAAGCTGGACCATGGCCGCCCGCCATTCGCTTTCGCGCACGTCGCGCTGCTCGGGATAGTCGCGCAGGCCGTCGGTAAACGCCTTGGTAAAGAGCGCGCGCAGGAACTGGGGATAGACCGGCCAGAAGGCGATGGCGTTGTCGTGGTAGCCCGGCACGGGGCGGTTGGAATCGTCGTCGGGGTCAAAGATAAAGACCGGTTCGGTGCCATAGAGCCGGGTCATTGCCGGGAGGTCGAGGCAGTGAATCTCGAGCTCTTTGCGGCCTTCCAGGGGGTGGTGGACCATAAAGATGTAGAACAGGAGGACGGAGAGGGAAAAGAGGTCGGTTTCGGTGCTGGGCAGGGCCTCGCCGCGCACGACCTCGGGGGCCATGAAGCGCGGGGTTCCCAGCACGCCCGCCTTGCCCTGCCCGTCCACGGTGACGTTGTCGTTGTCGCAGATGAGCACCTCGCCGCTGTCGGGGTCGAAAAAGGCGTTGCCGAAGGAAATGTCCCGGTAGCAGAGACCCTGGGCGTGCAGTTGGAGGTAGCTGTGGGCGAGTTCCAGCCCGGCGGTCGCCAGGGCGCGGAAGGATGGCTCGATGCGCCGTTTCATCAAGTCGACAATGCCCTTGAAGCGCGGCTCCCGCAGCGGCATGATGTAACCGAACCCCGGCACGCCGGCGGCAAAAGTCAACTCTTCCGGCCACAGGAACTTGGCGGTGGGCGGCCCTTTTTTCACCAATATCTCGAGCGCCTCTCGCTGCTCGGGCGTCGCCGTGGCAGGGAAATACCACTTGAGCGCCACGGCCTTGCCCCCCAGCTCCGCCTGGTAGACCTCCCCCTGCCCCCCGCCGCCGAGGAAGCGGACCACCCGGCACGGCGCGCCCGTCGTTTCCGTCTGCACGATTTGTCCGATCTTGAGAATTTGGTTCATCACACTTCTCCCCGTGTACGACACAGTTCAGCTGCCGATCCGCCCAACCCTGGCAAGTGCAGCCCACAGAACCTCCACCGCTCGTTCTCCGGCAGCTACATTCCTCTTATCTCTTCTTCGACTTCTTCTGCTCCCTCCGCGTAAAACTCTTCTTCCTCGGGGTCGAGTTCGTACAGGAGCCGGAGAAACTCGCCGGCGTGAACGCGCTCTTCATCGGCAATGTCCGTCAGGACGTCGATAGCCAGCTGGTTGTCCGTCGATTCGGCCAGCTGCATGTAGAGCTGAATGGCTTCGTACTCGGCGGCGATCATGAACCGAATCGCTCGGATCAGTTCCTCGTGGGTGATCTTTTCTTTTGCCAATCCTGAGAAAGGCGATCCAAATTCTGGCATTTTATTTTCCTCCTTAGCATAGTAGATGGCATTTGCTTACTCAATGCCCGACGTGAATCCTCCAAATCCGAACCGTCCCGTCCCAACTGCCCGAGGCCAGCAGGCGGCCGTGCGGGTGAAAGGCCAGGCTCTGTACCAGGTGGGAGTGGCCGCGGAACTGGCCGAACAGTTCCCCCACCTGCACGTCCCACAGGGCGATGGCATCCATCGCTGCCGCGGCGAGCATGCGCCCATCGGGGCTGAACGCCACGGCATTTACGCCGCCGGTCTGTTCGGCCAGCTGCTGCACTTGCTGCCCGCGCTGGGGGTCCCACAGACGCACTGTCCGGTCATAGCTGCCGGAGGCCAACAGGCGCCCGTCGGGGCTGAAGGCGACGCACCACACTGCCTGGGTGTGGCCGCGCAGCTGGCGGACCACCTGCCCACTGACGGCATCCCACAGGCAAACCGTCCCGTCTGCACCGGCCGAAGCCAGGGTGTAGCCGCCGCGCCCATAAGCCACCGCCTGCACCGAGCGGTCGTGCCCGTGCAGCCGCCCCATCTCCTGCCCACGGGCTACGTCCCACAGCACGATGGTGTCCCCGCTGGCCGCGGCAAAGGCCGGGCCGCTGGGACTGGCAGCCACGCCGTTGACCCCCCCAGCGTGCGCTTCGAGGGGCGGCAACTCCTGGTCGCGCCCCATATCCCAGCGGTAAACCCGGCCGTCTTCCCCCCCCCAGGCCAGGAAGGCGCCGTCAAAACTAAAGGCCAGGGCGGTGATGGGCGCCGATCCCAGCATGGGCCGGATCACGCGCGGATTGGGGACCGCGTCGGTGATGAAAGAAGTGTCCCACAGCCGCACCGTCCGGTCGTGGCCCGCCGAGGCCAGGACGTGACCGCCGGGGTGGAAAGCGACGTCCCGCACCCAGCCGTCGTGGCCCTCCACGACCGACAGCAGGCCCGGCCCGGCCGGTGCAGGCCGCGCAGCAGGCGGCTCAGGTTGACCAGGGGGCAGCGGGGAGAGCGGAGTCGGATCGGCGATAACCCCCAACGCCAGCGCCCACGACTCGACCGCCCAGTGGGCGGCATGCTGCGTCAGCGCCAGGTGCTCCTGCAGCCGCCGGGTGAGGCGGGCCCGCAGCACCTCGTAGGGCAGCGGCTGCGAGGCCAGCAAGCTGGTGCCCACTTCCTCCTGCAGCGCGCTGACCAGGACAAAGATTTCGCGCTTGTACTCGCCGCACAGGTCGCGCAGCAGGGCCTCCGCGCGGCGCGGATCGTCGGCCAGGGTGGGGCCATACTGCTCGACGAGCTTGCAGAGCGTTTGCCGCGGCAGGTCGTTCATCGTCTATGTCGTCGCCAGCCACCACAAGACGGGCCCGGAAACCATTCTCGGGCAGTTACACGCAGCAATTGTCATCGATCCGCCCGGGTCTTGAGGCTGCCGATGGGGTCGCGGAGCTGGACGGCAGCGCCGCACCAGGGGCAGGTCGCGGCGCTGCTCCGGCCATCCCAGCAGGCGACCTCGCCGCAAGCGCACTGAAAGATGCTGGGGGCGCCGCAGTGCGGACAGCCCGGGTACGCAGCGTCGAACTCGAAAGTACCGGTAACCTCACCCTGGCCGTACGCCCGTTTTCCCACGACCTTCTCGTCGATGGCAAACGCCCAGTCGGCGATCCATCGTCCCCGCCCCTGTTCCTCCAGCCGGATGCCGAACCCCTGCCCGTTCTGACTGCAGCGGGCCAGGACGATTCCGCCTTCCTCCCTGGCGCTGTGCAACTGACCGGCGGGCACGCGCCCGAGGGGAATTTCCAGGGCATCCAGGCGGCACAGGATGCCCAGCGTGATGTCGTCGCCGCTGCCATCCTGGGAGGCCTCGGTGAGCCACGATTGCAGGCTCTCCTGGACGGCGGTCAGCCCCTGCGTGCGGATCATCTCCAGGATGTCACTGCCGACCTGGAGAAAACCGGCCTCGTCGCGGAACGAGTTGGCATAGCCGTCGGTCGAGACGAGGATCAGGGCCGGCGGGGCGCCAGAGAGCACCTGGAAGTGGCTGCGGAACTCGCGCCAGGCTTCCTCGCTGCAGAGGGAGGTGGTCGCGTTGGCAAAGAGGCGCGCGTCGGCCGGCAGCGGAACCCGGCTGACCTCCCCGCTTTCCGAGACGTCCAGGATGTCGCCGTCCCCAAGCTGGAGGTAGAGGGTGAAGGCGGGGGTCATCAGGACGGACAGGAGCGTGGCGCCGTAGGCAAGGACAGGGTCCAGAACGACCTGGCGCTCCTTTTCCCCGCCGACCTCGGCGCGCAGCCGTTCCAGTTCCTCGCGGGTGAAGGGTGTCTCGAGCAGGTCGTCGGCGACCGATTCGCGCCAGCGGCGGACGATCTGCTGCGGCAGGTTCTCGCCCGCCCACCGCTTGACGGCCGAATAGTTGGGCGACTCGTCCAGGCCGTCCAGAAAATCTTGCAGCGCGGCCATCGCGGCCGCAACAGCGGCGCGGGCGCCGACGTGACTGCGAAAGCACTTGTCGCTGCCGTGCCCGTCGGATACAGCGAGAATGACCAGCGGGCCAGTGCCCGAACCGGGATGCCAGCAGATGGCGTCCTGGTTCGGCAGGCCGCTGCGAACGTGAGCCGCCCCGCGCACCGACGCGCCGATCACGCGCCACGCGGGTGGTTGCGGGCCGTTTGTCCGCGGCGTGTCGCTACCAAACATCGTCGGCCGACGCCGGGCCAGCGTCGGGGGCAGCCGGGATGGGCACGTGGACTGCCGGCGCTGCCGCGTCCGCCGACTGGCTGGCTGGCGAAGAAGCGGATTTGAGCACGGCAGTCGAAACCCACTTGATGTAATTGACTAGCGCCTCCGAGTTGTTGGCCTGCAGCGGCTTGATCTCGGCATGGCCGATGAATTTCTGCAGCACGTCGTGGTCGGCATCTTCGCCGATAGCAATGGCAATGCGAACGGCTTTTTTGCCCCACGGCTGGTCCATCAGCTCCCGCAGGCCGCCCTCGAAATCGTCGGTGGGCTGCCCGTCCGAGATCAGCACCAGCACCGGGGGGAGCGCGCGATCGGTCATCGGCGGGATCCGCAGCTGCTCGGCGACCATCTCGAGTGCCTTGCCCATGTCCGTGACGCCGTCGGCGGTCAGGTCGGTCCACTCGAAATCGGCGACGACGGTCGGTTGGGAGATGTGCCACTGCGCGCCGTTGGAAAACTTGATCGCGCGCACCAACACCTCGGCGTTGGGGTTGTCGTCGGCGACCGAACGCATGTCAGGGATGGCATTGCGGATGGCATAGTTCAGGGCCTGGATCTTGCCGTCAACGGCCATCGAGCCGGAGCAGTCGGCAATCCAGATAAAGTGCAGGGGCCGCGTGGCCAATTCACCACCAGGTCTTTTCATGTTTCGGAACCTCCTTTACTGATACGGTAATTGTACTGAAAGCGTGACAAGGAGACAGCATCGGCAGTTTACCTTGTCCTATGACGTCAAGCTTTGGGTATGGTGATCGTAATAGACCTCGTTGATGCTGCTGACCAGGTCGTTCAGGCGCTGGATCTGCTCCTGGATGTCAGTCCGCAGGCGGTCGGAGCGGCCGCTGTCGACGTCCTGGGCATCGATCAACTGCACCTGGCTGTAGACGGTCGCCAGGGAGGTCAGGCTCTGTTCGAGCTGCAGTTCGGCCTGCTTCATGCGCGTGTCCAGCGCCCGCAGCGTCTGCCACTGCTGTTCCTTGCTCTCCAGCACATGGTCCAACTGGCGCCGGACCGCCGGATCATCCTCCAGGCGGCGCCGTGCGGCCAGGCCCTCAATCTCCTGCGGCACGTGGACCCGCTCCTTGGCCAGCAGGGTGTCGCCCCGGAAAGCGTCCAGGCGGCTGGCCAGGAGGTAGATGTTGCCGATCCAATCGCTCAACTGGCCGGCGGTGCCTTCCAACCGCTCCCGCAGCGCGCCGGGGCGCTGGCTGCGTACCAGCGCCTCGATGTGGCGCTGATACTCCAGGGCGGATTCGACGTCTTGGCGCAGCCCCGCGTCCTTGATCTTGCGCGGGTCAAACTGGCCCTGGAAGAGGTCCAACAGCACCCGCGCGTTGGTATTGGCGTCGGTCAGGCTGGTGTAGACGATGGCCAGCAGTCCCAGCAGGCCGAGGGCCGGCCAGGCCCAGATGGGCCACCAGGGAAAGGGATGCGACAGCAACGCCGTCAGCAAGATCGTGCCGGCCAGGACGACGGCGCTCTCCCAGCGAAAGAGCGCGTACTGGAAGATGGCGCCCTGGGCCTTTTTCTGCAGCTCGGAACGGGTAGTGGACATTGTGTGTGAAATGGCTTTATGTTTTACGTTTCACGTTATCCCTCTACTCGGTCAACCCCAGTTTTTTCTTGCGCTCAGCCAGTTGGGCTTCGATGGCGCCGCGTTCGAGCACGTCGTCGATCTGCTCGTCCAGGCTGGCGGCCCGCATTTCGGTGGCGGTGGTGGCCTTGTCGAGGCGGGCGTGGATGCCCTGGGCGATGCGGCCAATGTCGGCGTCGCCAGAGCCCATCAGATCGTCCAGGCCCTTCATCGCCTGGACGGCGATTTCTTTGCTGCGCGCCAGCTCCAGCAGCGCCTGGAGCTCTTCCCGCTGCTGCTTCATCGTCGCCAGGCGGGCTTCCAGCTTGACCTTGGCTTCCAGCAGCTGCTGGTACTCGCCCTCGAGGCGGCCCAGCTGCTCGGTGTAGGTTTCGATCAACCGCCGCGTGCTGTTGAGCTTGCTCTGGGTGGCGAGGGCCGTCGTCTCGTTGCCCTCCACCAGGAATGCGTCGATGGCGCGGTCGAGCTCGCCCGCCTTTTGCTGCTGATCGTCCAACCGGCGCTTGATCGACTTGACCTCGCCGCCCACCGTAGCCGCCGCGTCCTCCAAGTCCTCCAGGTGGTCTTCGACCTGGCGGATGTACTGGTCGATCACCGCCATGCTGTTGCTCTTGAGCGCCTGGTCGACCAGGGCGTGCAAGTTGGCCGAGATCAGCGTCTTGACCTTGTCTAAAAGTGTTGCCATTTCGTTTCCTCCTTCTTATTGGGTATATAGCTCAAACTGCTTACTTTGTCAAAGGGCCAAGCCACCACTTTACCGCCCTACGCCGACGCTTCCGCCGAACGCAGCGGACATCTCCTCATAGATGGCAGCAATGTTGGCCTCGTCGCCCAGGTAAAAGTTACCATAGGCCCGATCCGCCAGTTCGGCCAATAGATCCTCGTCGGCGTCGCCGCCGTAGGCGATGGTAAAGACGGTCGTGTGGTTGGCGATGGCCAGGTCGATCAGGGACTGGTTGAACTGGTAGCGATGGCTGTTGTTGTCCAGCCCGTCGCTCAAGACGATCATGGCGTTGCTCACCTGGGACGAACCGGTGTCGGCGATGGCGCTGGAGCCATCCGCGACGGCGTCGTAGAGGGCAGTCTCGCCGCGGGCCACCAGGCCCTGCAGGGCGGCAATGATCTGCTCGCGCCCGGAGCCGACCGGCTGGTTGTAGACGACGACGTAGGGATCGGTGGCAAAGGCAATGATGGTGATGCGGTCGTCGTCGCCCATCTGTTGGACGAACTGGATCGCGGCGGCGCGGGCGTTCTCCATCTTGTCGCCGCGCATGCTGCCCGAGGTGTCGATCAACATGACCAGGTTGACGTCTTTGCGCGCCGACTGCCACAGCTCCTGCACGGCGTAGAGGGCGTCGACGCTGGGAGCGCCAAAGATAATCTCGGGCTGGCCCAGGTCGACGCCGCGGCTGGCATCCAGGGGCGGGCCCGGCGGGACGTTCGCGCTGACCGGCCGCAGGCCGCTGGCCAGGGCCAGCTGCTGCGCCTCGTCGCCCAGCAGGTAATCGCGAAAGAGGCGTGCGGCCTCCTGCGTCACGCCGTCGGCGGAACTGTTCAGGCAGGCGGGATGGGCGGCGACAAAGGTGCCTTCGAAGGGATAGATGGGGACAATCTCGGGATCACCGCTGCCATAATAGACGGCGGTACTCTCGTACATCACCGCCGCGCCCAGGTAGCCGATCCCCCGCTGCTGCATGGTGCGCCCCAGGTCGTCGGTGTCGGAGCTGAACCAGGACACGGCGGCCTCGAAGGCGCTGACCGAGGCCTGCACGATCGGCTGCTGGATGTCGTCGACGCTGACCGCTTCGGTCTTGGACTCGGCGGCCTGGACGACGGCGACCAGGGTGCTGGCGCCGGCGCCGGACAGGCCGGGGTGGGTGTGGCCCAGGCGCAGGCTGTCGCCGAACTGGCCCCCGCTGTAATAGGCCCAGGCGCTGGGGTCGGCAGCCAGGCTGCCGATGTCGAGCCAGCCCAGGGAGCGGCCAGGCCAGCCGAGCGACTCGGCCACCGGCCGCCACATGGCGATGACGAGGGGGCTCTCCGCCACGCTGACGCAGTCGCCCTGGAAGCTGCCGTCCCCCATGCCAGCCAGCATGTTGGCCCACACCAGGTCGTCGGGGAGCCAGAGGGCCGGCCGCGCGCCGCTTTCGGCCATGGCAATGACCGCCCGGCCCGCTTCCTGCAGGTCGAGGACGACATAGACCGGCTTGCCGCCGCTGGTCTCGACCCCCGCGGCGTTGAAATCCGCCACTGCTTCCTCCAGCCAGGGCCGGAGGCTGGTGTTGGCCGTCACCTGGATCACTACGGCGTTACGGGGCGGGCGATCTGCGCCGGACCCCAGGCTACAAGTGAGCGTCGCCAGGCTCAGCAGGGCGATCAGCGGTAGCCAAACGAATCTTTTCTTGTTCATCCCGCCCCTCCTCTAGCGCCCGACAGTGATCAGCGTCATTTCCACGTAGCGATCCTCGGCCTGGATCTCGGCGTCCTCGGTCTCCCAATGCTCCTCCGGCGGCAGCCTGGCTTCGACGATGAACCGGGCGCGGTCGATCCCCTGGCTGACCAGGTAATCGACCACCGACTGGGCGCGGGCTTCTGCAAATTCATAGACCTCCTGCTCGCTGTAGGTGCCCGGCGGGCCAGGCCAGGCGGCGCAGCCTTCGACCCGCAGGAAGAGGCCGACGCTCTGCAGCAGCGTCGGCACGACGCAGTCGTCCAGGATGCGCCGCGATTCCAATGTCAGCTCGGTCGATTCGGGGAGGAAGGTGAAGCGGCGGCAGGGCAGCACGGCGAGGGTGGCCGCGTCTTGGGTGCCGACGTCGGAGAGGTCGAGTTGGGCAGAGATGGAAAAGCTGTCGTTGACCGGATTGCCGTTGGCCTGCAGGCTGGCCTGGCTGGCCGCGCGGGTGACGAAACCGGGGTTGAGCAGGTCCGCCACGTCGTCGCCGGGCACTTCCAGGCCGGAGGCGGCCCAGACGCGGCGGGCGATCTCGAGACGGGTGACGATGGGCCGCGTGTCGCGCATGACAAAGGCATTGTCCCCCAGGTCGGCCTGGGCCACGCTCTCCAGCCACAGGGCCAGGTCCTCGCTGGCGCTCTCGGGATAGACAAAGCTCCAGTCGTTGTGGCCCCAGGCAGCGATCTGGGCGGCGGCGGTGTCGAAATCCTCCACCTGCGCCTTGAGGGTGTCGAACCAGGCGTCGTGGAAGGACTGCACCAGGTCGGGGTCGTCGGCAATCGACTGGCGGGAGGTGACGATGACGTCGATGACGATGCGCAGCTGGTTCGAGCTGAGCAGGGGCACCCCGCCGCTCAGCTCGGCGTCATAGATGTCCGGCTCCCAGCCCGATACCGCGTCGGCCTGCCCGGCGTTAAAGACCTCAATCGCTTCGGCGACGCTGTCCTGGGGGATCAGGGTCACGTCGAAGCGCGGGTTCAGCCGGGCGATGGAGAGGGTATAGTAGACGAAATACTCGCCGACGCTGGCGCGGGAAAAAGTGATCCGCTTGCCCCGCAGGTCGTTGATGGTGGCGACGTCGCGCACCCAGAGCTGGTCGGCGCCAGCGCTCTCGTCGACGATGGCGGTGACGACGCCGGGGCTGGTCAGGGCGACCGAGTCGAGGGTGGTCAGCAGGCAGTTCCACTGCCCGGCATCCAGCAGCGCCGTCCGCTGCTCCTCCGAGATTGCGTAAGCCGGGTTCTCGTCCAGCAGGAAGGGGACGATGCCCAGGTGAAAGCCGTGCTCGACGTCCTTGCCCGCCATCTGCATCTGTTGCAGGACAAAATAGCTGCCAAAGGCGTCGGCGCCGCAGATGTAGGTGGGAAGGCCGTCGTTGGGGTCATAGTTGGGACCAAAGACAGGCTGGGGGGAGTCGAGGTGGACGACGGGGGTGGCCGCCCCGCCAGAGACCGTCGTGCCGTCGGCGGCGGGGGTCGGCGAACCGGCGAGCAGGCGGCTGAGCGCGCCGTAGGATAGAGCAGCACAGACGATGAGCAGGGCCGCCCCGACGATGACGATAAAAATGATGCGCGTTTTGTCTAGCTCTTTCATGAAGGACGCTCCTTATTGAGTATGGCTCTACTGATCAAGACGAGGTAACTTGGTGACAAGAAGAAACAGAAAGGTTTGCCAGTGCCATCATCTTGTCTCCTTGTCTCCTTGCCCCTTTGTCTCCACATCACAATAGCCAAGGTTGCGTAAAACATCACCCGAACTCTGGCCCGGGATGATCTCGAAGCGGTAGCGGCCCTGAGAGTCCCGATCGATGACCAACTCGTTGGCCTCGGGCAGGACGCAGTGCTTGCTGCCCCGCACGCCGCCCAGCATCTCCTGGTAGGCGCCGATGCCGAAAAAACCGACGTAGAGCCCCCGGCTCTCCACCGGCAGGTAAAGGGGGGAGGAGCTCGGCTTGGGGGGATAGACGTCGTCGCTGTCACAGGTGATGCCGCCCAGTTGAACGCGGCGGAAGGGCCGGTCGAGGTGGTTGATGGGCAGGACGATAAAGTGCTCGCTCAGCGCCCAGGTGTCGGGGAAAGAAGTCATGATCGAACCGTTAATGAGATACCACGGGAGAGCAGAAGCATTTTCCTTGACCGCGACGACGTCAAAGACGTGGGCACCGTGCTCGGCGGTGGTGTAGCGCCCGAATTCGCCCAGCACGTCGGGCGCCGGCACGTTGTGACGGGCGCAGGCCGCCTGCAGCGTGGTCAGCAGGCGACGGACAAAGGCCGGGTAGTCGAACTGGAAATCGAGGGTCATGGGGACGGGCACGCCGCCGCCAAAGTCAAAGATGCTCAGGCCGGGGTGACGCTGGCGCAGTTGGGCGTAAATTTCGATCGGCGGCGTCAGCCAGGCGACGAAATCTCGCTCGTTCAGGATCTGGCTGCCGACCATGGCGTGGTAGAGCTTGAGCTCGAGGTTGGGGGCCGCGGCGATGATCTCGGCCGCGCGGTGGATGTCGTCGACGCTCATCCCAAAGCGGGAATTGGCTGCCTCCATCTCGCCCAGGTCCTGGTGTGGGCCGTAGCTTTTCTGCCGCAGGCCAACCTGGAAGGAAAGGCCAGAATCGATCAGCGGGGCGAGTTCGTCGACATCCTCGACGACGGGGATGACCAACCCGTGTTCCCGCTTCAGGCGAATGAGGCTGCGGGTATAGTCGATGCCCGGCGGCTTGAAGCCGTTGCAGATCACCATGCAATCCGGCCGCAGGTGACCCGCGGCAATCATGCGGCGGGCGATCTCGACGTCGACTGTCGACGACATCTCGTAGTGGGCACCGACCTCCAGCGTGGTGCGGACGACCTCCGCCGCAGCGTTGGCCTTGGAGGCATAGGCATAGTGGAAAGCGCCCGGATAGCCCGTCTCGTCGATCACGGCAGCAAAGACCGCGCGCATCTGGGCGATCTTTTGGCGGATCTTGGGCAAATAGACGACTTCCAGCGGGCTGGCAAGCGGCCGCCCTACCTGGACCGGCTCCTGGCCCATCAGCAAGCGGGCCAGGTCGAGCTCTTCATAGTAGAGGTACCCGCCGCGCGCGCTGAGATAGTCGTTGAACGCATAGCCGTCAGGAACCGCCGTTTCCTGCTCCCAACCGATTACTGGATGGTCCATAATTCCAGTTTAGCAGGATTCGGCGTTGAGGGCAAGTCGGGGGCCCATCAGTTGGCTGACAATGGGCTGACGAAAATGAAGATGAAGTTTAAAATGTAAAACGTAAAGCGTGGGATTGTTCTGTTTTGCGCATTGCGCTTTATGGCATGGGGTTTGCTAGCCAGGCGATCACTCCGGTCACCAGTGCTAACACGATGAGAGTGACGAGGCCATAGGTCATCGTCTTGCGCATCGCAGCGCTTTCTTGGGCACCGACCGGCGCGCACCCGACGATGACCTTGGCCGGGGCAAACATGCCGCCCATCGCCCCGCCCGCCGTCTGGGCTGCCAGGGCAAGCAGGGGGCTCATGCCGACCAGCAGCGCCACCTGTTCCTGCAGCGCGCTAAAGACGACGTTGGAGTTGGTGTTGGAACCGGTCATAAAGGCGCCCAGCGCGCCGATGAAGGGCGAGGCGAGGGGAAAGGCCGGGCCGACGACGCGGCTGATGCCCTCCGCCAGCAGGTGGGTCATGCCGGCGTGGTCCATCGTCACCGCCATGCCGACCATGGTGGCGATGCCGAGGCTGGATGGCATCGCCCGGCGCACCACGTCGCGAGCGATGCGGCGCCCGGTCCCCGGCCCGTAGCGGCCCTGCCGCCAGAACAACACAGCGGTGAGAAGCGAGGCATAGGCCAGCAGCGCCCCGGCGTGGCCAAAGACGTCGATGGTCCGCGCCGTTCCCGCCGGCGTGACCCAACCGCGGGCCGTCGCCAGCTGGGGCGCCTGGATTCGCAGCACGACCTGGCCGAGAAAGGCGTTGACCGGCGGGACCAGCTCGGCAAGCAAGACGATGAGGACCAACAGGCCGTATGGAACCAGGGCCCACGGCAGGCGCATGCCCTCGTCGTCCACTTCCCGCTTCTCCATCTTCCCCCGCGCGGCCCAACGCGCCCAGGCCACGCCGACCGCCAACCCGGCCAGGCCGCCGCACATGCCGCCAATGGACCACATGCCCAGGACGACGACCAGGTATTGGGCGCCGGCCATCGCCAGCCCCATGACCAGCAGCGGAAGCAGGCGGCGAAAGAGCGCGCGCGGGCCGCCGGCGGCCCACAGCACCCCCGCGCCGCACAGCATGCAGGTAAGCCCAAGCATCGCCGCCGCAGGGGCGGCCAGCTCCTCGCCGGAGCGGCCGGTGGCGGCGATCAGGGCGTAGAAGGACGAGCCGAGGGAGCCAAAGGTCACGGCCCAGGAGTGGCCCACCGAGGCAATGACGACAGCAGTCACGGCGGGAAAGCCGAGCCCGACCAGCAGCGGTCCGACCACCGCCACCGGCACGCCAAAACCGCTGACGCCCTGGAGAAAGGAGCCAAAGGCCCAGCCCAGCAGGAGCGCCTGCAACGCCCGGTCGGGAGTGAGCCGGGGCAGGCCCTGGCCGATAGCTGTAATTGCTCCCGCTTCGTCCGTCACGCGGTAAAAGAGGAGGGCGGCCCAGATGATATAGAGCACCCACAAGGCGAGCAGCAGCCCCTTGACCTGCGCCCAGGCCAGCACCTGCCACCCGGCGCCAAAGCGGAGGGCGGCGATGAGCAGCGCCGCCAACCAGCCGGCTGGCCCGGCCTGGGTGCCTTTCCAGCGCAGCCCAAGCATGAGAAAGAGGACCAAGACAATGGGGAGAAGGGCGGATATCCAGTCAATAAACATTAGTCTGAAGTCCGAAGTCTGAAGTCCGAAGTGTGGAGAGACATTATTCTTCTATCGCGGCTAGTGCCTCCGCCGCCGGGGACCAGTCCTCGTGGTAGTGGAGGGCGGTTTCGAAATCCGCCCGCGCCGCCGCGACGTCCCCTTGGCCCCAGAGGGCCATCCCGCGCCAGTAGTACGACTCTTCCAGGTTCGACGTCGTCGCCAGGGTGGCATTGGCCAACGCGATGACGTCCTCATAGCGGCCGGCGGCATAGTAGGCTTCGTAGGGGCCGAACTGGTACCACAGCATGCGCCAGTGGAGGCCCAGCACGCGCGCCCGGTCGTAGGCGGCGGCGGCTTCTTCGTACTGCCCGAGCAGCAGCAGGTTGGAGCCGACGTCGAACCAGGCAAAGGTCTCGGCGTCGGCGCAGTCGGCGTAGGCGACGCAGGAGAGGGGCGGCTCGAGCGCCTCCTGGCGGGCCGTCTCCAGCGCCCCAGCGATAGCTGTCGCCTCGTCCCAATCCGCCCCCAGCACCGCCGCCAGTTGGCCCTCCCGCTCGGCCGGGTAAGGCACAACATACACCCGGTCAAAGACCCGCCACAACTCGTCCAGCTCCTGGTAGCCAATGGGCAGGTCGGGGCCGTGGAGCGAGTCGTAGGTGATGAACTGCTCCGCCGCGTCGTCGTAGCCGACCAGCAGCCGGTAGTGACCGAGTTGGTCCCGCGCATCCCGCACGTACCAGGTCTCGACGATGACGGGAAAGCCGGCGGCGAGCAGCCGCTTGAGCCGTTCCAGGTCGCCGCCGACGCGGACCAGGGCTTGCAGCCCGATCTCTTGCACCGCGTCGGCCATCTCGTGCGGGCTGACGTTCTTGTCCTCGGGATCGGGCTTGAGGATGGGGGCCAGCTCGCGCTGCGTCTCGCTGCGGCCCCAGTAGGAGAGGGCCATGGCCAGCGTCGCCGGGCCGCAGTTGTTCCAGCCCTGGGGTTCGTGCCGCAGGCCAGCCAGGGTGTGGGCGGCGGGCAGGGTGGGACGGGGAGTGGGCGAGGGCAGAGGGGTGGGTTGAAGGGTCGGGAGAACCGTCGGCGTTGGGGAGGGGATCGGCGTGGGCGCGGGCGGAAGCGTAGCAGCGGGAGTCGGGAGCAGGTCGGGATGGTCGACCTGGCGCCACTGTTGGAGAGGCTCGGGCATATAGTAGGCGTAGCGGCCCGGCAGGGCGCGAACCAGGGCCGGCAGCGCGGCGAAAAAGACAGCGGCGAGGAGCAGGCCGATGGTCAACAGGATGAGCAAGATCAGCAACCGGTGTGCACGCGACATACCGGCAATGATACCAGAGGTGGGGCAGAGCGCAAATGGGGGGATTGGGGGCCGCTGGCCGGAACCGGCGGCCCCCAATCCATTGGCAGCTAGGTCGTCGCTTCGTCGCGCGCGACGGCCGGTTCGGGCAAAACAGGCAGGAAGCGCGTGGCCAGGAAAAAGAGGAGCACGCCAGCGGCAACGGCGGCGATGGAGACGGCGATCTCGATCCAGTGGGGGAAATACGTCGCCCCGGGCGGAGCGTTCAGCGCCAGTAGGGCGACGTTGGTGCGGTTGAGCGCCAGGCCCACCAGCACGCACGCCGACCCCCAAACCAGCCCCGAACTGGTTTCCCGGCCCTTGCGTGTCAAGAAGAGGACAAAGGGGACAACGGCCCCAATCACAATCTCGGCCAGGAATAACACGCTCAACCAGCCCTCTGTGAACAACAGCCCCATCTCTCCCGCAGTCAGCAGATCGCCGATCTTGATTGCCAGGTAGATGCCAAGCATGATCGCCACGATCTTGGCCAGGTCGCTCAGAAGGCCCAGCTTGAGGTCGCGGCCAAAGGCCTTGAAGCTCACCACGGCGACAAAGATCGCCATCGACAGCCCGCTGAACGCCGCGGCGGCGAAAAAGAACAAGGGCAGCAGCGGCGTCCACCACAGGGGATGGAGCTTGTAGGGCATGAGCAGGAAGAGGGAGCCGAGGGAGGACTGATGGAGCGAGGAGAGGACGATCCCTGCCCCGGCAATCACGACGGTGGCGAACCGGATGAGCCGGAGCGGCTTTTGCCAGTTCAGCCGTTCCAGGATCGCCGGGGCGACTTCCAGGACGAGAATGACGGTGTAGACGGTGATGCACATGCTGACCTCGAACATGAACGAGTGCAGGTTCCAGTACCAGGGGATGAGAATGTTGTAGAACCTGTGCCAGCGTGCCAGGTCCATCAGCAGCACCACGACGACAAAGACATAACCCAGGAAGCCGGCGACAATCACCGGGCGCGCGATGGGATAGTATTCGTGCCGGTCGTAGATGTGCGTGACGGCCGAGATCATGAACGCGCCGGCCGAGAAGGGGATGAAAAAGACGTCGTAAACGATCCACAAACCCCAGGGATAGGCGTCGCTGAGGTTGGTGGTCGGCCCCAGCCCCTGGACGAAGCGCGCGATCGCCGCGATCCCTCCCACCAGGGTCACGATCCCCAGGATGACGACGATGGCAGCTTGAAGTTTCCTTGTCTTGCTCATGATGCCTCCCGTTCCTCTTGTTCAGCATCTTGTTCGGCGTGCATGTTTTTCTCCCGGCGGGAGAACCAGTAATAGAGGCCGCCCAACACGGCTGCCACGGTGACGGCGATGCTGGGCGTACCATAGGTAGCGACCACCTCGCTCAGCGTCGTGACCGGCTCCGGCCCCAGGGTGGGGAACCCCAGCTTGTCGAAAGGAACCGCCGAGAGGTACAACCACGACGTGCCGCCCAGTTCGTCCTTGCCATAAACGTGGTCGACGTACCGGCCGGGTTGGTTGCGGATGCGCTCCTCCGCCTCGGCGATGAGGTCGTCCCGGTTCCCAAAGACGATCGCGTCGGTGGGGCAGGCCTTGGCGCAGGCCGGCTCCAGCCCGGCCTCCAGGCGGTCCACGCAGAAGCGACACTTGCGGACGAAAGGCAGGGGCTCTTCCCATTCCAACTTGGGCACGCCAAAAGGACAGACTACCATGCAGTAACGGCAGCCGATGCAGCGGGCGGGGTCGTAGACGACGGCGCCCTGCTCCGTTTGATGGAAGGCGCCCACCGGGCAGGCCGACGCACAGGCGGGGTGCAGGCAGTGCATACACTGTCGCTTGGCAAAAACCCACTGCAGCCCATCGCCCTCGTCCACCTCGGTGAACTCGACCAGGGTCCACGTGTCGGCCGACAGCGCGGCTGGATTCTGATAGCTGCCCCAGTTTTGGGTCTCTTCTGCCGGCAGGTCGTTCCACTGCTTGCAAGCCACCTGGCACGCCCGGCAGCCGATACATCGCGTCAGGTCGACCAGCATTCCTTTTCTCATTGTTCTGCACTCCCTTTCCTGATCCTGACCAAAAAAGCTTTATACTCGGGGATCATGGTGTTGGCGTCGCCGACGTGGGGGGTCAGTACGTTGGCGCTGTCGCCCTTGCTCAGGCCGGTAAAGCCCCAGTGCCACGGGATGCCGATCACGTGAACGATCTTGCCGTCCAATTGAAACGGCTTGAAGCGCCTGGTGACGACCGCCCGCGCCGTGATCGCCCCGCGCATGGACTCGACAGTGACCCACTCGCCGTTCTGGATCTCTGACGCGGCTGCCAGTTCCTCGCTCATCTCGACGAACAGCTCGGGCATCATCTCCACCAGCCATGGGATGTTGCGAGTCATCTGCCCGGCCTGCCAGTGCTCGCTCACCCGGTACGTGGTCGCCACGACGGGGAACTCGTCGCACGTGCCAACCTGGTCTGGTCGCCAGACCTTGATGCACGGATTGACCTGGGTAGCGCCGAGCGGATGCTCGAAGGGGCTCTCCAGGGGTTCATAGTGCTGCGGGAACGGCCCATCGGTCAGGCCGGGGCCAAAGATGTGCGCGAGTCCCAGCGGTTTCATGATGAAGGGGTAGCGCGTGCCCTCGCTGTTCATCGGCGGCCACCCGCCGTCCGGCACGTCGCCTTCCCATCCTTCGCTCGTCCAACGCACGACAAAGTCCTCGCCGTCCCAGGGATTGCCGTCCAGGTCGACCGAGGCGCGATTGTAGATGATGCGCCGGTTGAGCGGCCAGCACCAGGCCCAACGGGCATAGAGGCCGATGCCGGCAGGGTGGTAGTCGACGTCGTCGCGCCACTTTTGGCGGTTGCCATCGCTCTCGTTATAGCTCTGCGTATAGAGCCAGTTGCTCGACGAGGTCGCCCCGTCGTCTCTCAGGTGCGCAAAGCTCTTGAGCAGCGTCCCCGCGCCGTACGCCAGCGAACCGTCCTCGTTGCGCAGCGCGGTTTCGGCAAAGCCGTTGATCTCGCGCGAGACCAGGTCGACCAGGCTGTCCGCGCCGCGGGGGAAAGGCGAAGCGTCGTACCAGCCCTTCCAACGCATCTTGGTGATGGCCTCGGCGTTCGGACCGCCCTCGACCTCGTACAGCGCGATGATGTGGAGCATCAGCTCGTTCAAGATCTCCAGATCAGACCTGGCCTCGCCGGGCGGATCGACCGCCTTCCAGCGCCACTGGCTCCAGCGCCCGCTGTTGATCACACTGCCCTCTTTTTCGTACGAGCAGGCTGCGGGCAGGGCAAAGACCTCGGTTTGGATCTGTGCCGGGTCGACGCCCGGTTCCCGCCAGAAGGCAGCAGTCTCTGTTTCCCACAGGTCGACGGCCACCAACCATTTCAGGTTTTGCAGCGCCTGCCGTTCGACGACGCTGTTCGGACCGCCCACGGCCGGGTTCTGGCCCCAGCACAACAACCCCTCGATCTTGCCCTGCGCTAGCGCCTCGAACAGCGAGATGTGGGAATAGTTACCACCCGGTTCGAGCTTGGGCAGCCACTGGTAACCGAACTCGTTCTCCGCCGTGGCATTGTCGCCGTACCAGCTCTTGAGCAGACTGACCAGATACTTGGGATAGTTCAACCACCAACTGGCGCTCTTGGGATCGCTGGTGGCATAAGCCCGGGCGCGATTTTCCAGGTGGTCTTGCAAGGTCACCTCGCTGGCGTTGGGCATCGCCAGGTAACCCGGCAGAATGTGGAACAAGAGGGCGTGGTCAGTGGAGCCTTGGACGTTGCACTCCCCGCGCAGGGCGTTGATGCCCCCGCCCGCCACGCCCATATTGGCCAGCAACAGCTGCAGGATGGCGTAGGAGCGGATATTCTGGGTCCCGTACGTGTGGTGGGTGGCGCCCATGGCATACATGATGGTTCCACTCTTGCCCACCGGTCCCGTCCGGCGCGCATAGGTCTCGCAAACCCGGATAAAGTCCTCCGGGTCGGTGCCGGTGATGGCACAGACGGTCTCGACGTCGTATGGTTCGTACTGTTTTTTCAAGAGCTGAAAAACGCAGTTTGGATCACTGAGCGTCGGGTCGCGCAGCGGGATGCCGTTTTCATCACTCTGCCACTGCCACGTTGTCTTGTCGTACTGGCCAAAGCCAGCGTTCTCACCGGGCACAAAACCGGAAAACAGGCCGTCATGTTCCGTGGACGTCTGGAACGCGGGGTCGATCAGGACAGCGGCGTTGGTATATTCGACCAGGTAAGTCTTGTTGTAAAAGAGCGGATCGTCCAGATGTTCTTCCATGTCATCCAGGACCCACTTGATCATCCCGCCAAAGAATGCAATGTCGGTACCCGGGCGGAGCCGGGCATAGACGTGGGCTTTGGCCGAGGTGCGGGTAAAGCGTGGATCGAGGTTGATCAACGTGGCCCCATTCTCCTCGATGGCCTTGGTGACCCACTTGAAGGAGACAGGGTGATTTTCTGCCGCGTTGCTGCCGACGATCAGGATGCAGTCGCTGTTCTGCAAATCACACCAGTGGTTCGTCATCGCCCCTCTACCGAACGACTCTGCCAGAGCCGCTACAGTAGCGGAGTGTCATATTCGCGCCTGGTGTTCCAGGTAGACGAGGCCGAGCCCGCGCAACATCTTGACCAGCAGGGCGCACTCTTCGTTGTCCAAGGCAGCCCCGCCCAGCGCGCCGATCGTCTCGACCCGGTTGACCGTGCGGCCTTCGCTGTCGACCGTTTGGAAATCCGGGTCGCGGGTGTCCTTGATTCGCCGCGCGATCTGCGCCAGCGCCCAGTCCCACGACTTTTCCTCCCATTCCGTGGCCCCCGGCGCGCGGTACAAGACCGCCTGCAAGCGGTAGGGATTGATCTCCCCGTCCACTGTATGGATCTGCGGCGAGGACGCCCCCTTGCTACACAGGCTCCCGCGGTTGATGGGATGATCGGGGTCGCCTTCCATGTTGACCACCTGGCTGTCCTGGGCGGCCACGATGGCGCCGCACCCCACGCCGCAGTAGCAGCAGATGGTGGGCGTCTCGCCGATGGGCTTGTGCAAGGGAAAAGACTGCACCGCGGCTGCCCGGACAGCTCCGGCGGGCAAGATCAGGGCACCGGCTACAGTTCCGGTGAGTTTGAGAAAATCTCTGCGGTTCAGTTCCATATTTCAAACCTCCTCATAAAAGATGAGCGGGCGAGTGTGAGATACTCGTTTTGGGTCAATTTCCTGGCGGCAGCCCACAGGGTGGGCTGGGGCAGGCCACAGGGCCCTGGAGGGGAACCCTGCGGCCTGCCTGGCACCAATCGTGCAGCCGGAGGTACCGCCAACCGGCCTCACGCCTCAGCTGTCAATGCGGCGAGAAGGTCACTCTGCCTCTACAGACACCCTGGATACTTTTTGCACGACAGCCTGCCGCCATTCCCGCGCCTTGTCGCGCACAATCCGGTACAGCCCGGCAATGACCGTCGACCAGACGAGGAAGGGGACGAAGAAAATCACCGCAACCCCAACAACCAAAGCAACGACGACTCCAATTTCCTCCATTTTTTGCCTCCTGATGTTTTTTATACGTAACTGCTCAGCCGGGCGCCCCTGGACGCCCTCCCAAGTCCGGAAAGGGGAAGGATGTGGATGTCGCGGGCGGCCTGAGCAGTTACTGTTATACAATCTCTTGTTCCAGGCCTTGTTCGACCTCTGGTTTCTTTTCCTGCAGCCGGTCTTGGACGATCCGGCGCAATCCGGCGATCACGGCAGCCCAGACCAGGATGGGAGCGAGGAAGGTGACGGCAACAGCAATGATCAGGGCCACGGCGATCTGAACTTGATCGGTGTTGATCGACTCGATCAACGGCGGTAGGGTCTGGATCATCGTTCGCGCTGCCAGGGCGACGATCAACACGCCCACGATGATCATCAATACTCTGGGCTGGAGCTTTTTGCAGATCAGGGCCGCCAGGGGAGCGGCCAACACCCCGCCGATGATCAGGCCGGCGATGATCCGCCAGTGGGTCAGCCCAGCTACAGTGAGAAAAGCCAGCACTTCACACAGCGTGACAAAGAACTCGGTCAAATTGACAGAGCCA
Source organism: Anaerolineae bacterium (assembly GCA_016931695.1). Taxonomy (GTDB): domain Bacteria; phylum Chloroflexota; class Anaerolineae; order B4-G1; family DUEL01; genus JAFGEI01. Next base: position 42,713 of record JAFGEI010000126.1, read on the forward strand.
ATGGCATGGCGCGGGTTCTTGCCCCTGGCGACCAGCGTGGAGGTCACGATGGGCCCCCATCCTCCGCCGCCAATCGCGTCAAAGAACCCGCCCAACGCACCGAGCAAGAACAGGCGCGGGGAGGTTCCCTTTTTCCCGTTCGTCATTTTGATCGCTTTGCGGATAATGGCCAGTCCCATGACCGTCAGGTAGATCGCGATGAACGGCTTGAGCGCATCTCCGGGCACAAAGGAGAGGAAATATGCCCCGATGACCCCGCCCAACACGCCAGGGATGACCAGCCGTTTGAACAGCTCCTTGTCCACGTTTCCGAGCTTGAGGTGAGAGAGGCCCGAGACGCCGCTGGTAAAGATCTCGGCGGTGTGCACGCTTGCGCTGGCGGCAACCGGCGGAATGCCCAGGCTCAACAGGAACGTCGTCGAGCTGACGCCGTACGCCATTCCCAGCGCGCCGTCAATGACCTGGGCGATGAACCCGACGAAAATAAAGAGCAAAATACTCTGATCCATTGTTTACTCCGCAAAATCCTGTCAGTAACTCGACAATGGCACATTTCAACATTGGATGCTCTACCGCAGTGGGAGAAGGGGGGGGGTTCGCAGGCGGCGAAGCCGCCTGCGAACCCCCTCTTTTCCCCCTTCCCCGTGCTTGGCAGAGCAATCTATTGAAATGTGCCATTGTCAAAGTAATCTGAATGGCGCCAACGGCACCGCATCAGCGACTGTTGGGGAGCAGTTGTTCGCACGTTCTGTGAATGACGTTCGGGTAAACGTACGCCCACCCCCCCAGCTCGTCGACGGTAAAGGAATTGTTGATGGGTTGAAACTCTGGCACGGCCTCGTTGAGCAACTCGTCGCTGGCCGAACGGAAATAGTACCGGGTAAAGATGCTTTGGGCCTGCTCACTCCAGAGAAAGGCGACAAAGGCCTCGACGACGTCCCTTTCCCATTCCCGGACATTTTTATCGACAATGACCACCAGGTGCTCGCTCATGATCGTATTGTTCGGCATCACAATCTCGAATGCGGCGCCGCGGGATTGTGCCAATAGTGCATCCTGCTCGTAGGTAACAAGGACATCACCGGTGCCATACAGAAATTCCCGCATCGCCTCCCGAGATGTAGCAGGACACGAGATGACATTGCCCCAGACCTGCTCCAGTTCCTCCCAGGCATACGCTTCATCGCCGTTCGAATCGAGGAGAAACGTGCCATATTCGGCCAAGACGGCCCACTGCGCCCCACCCGACGTGCAGAGATTGGGGTGGATCACTGCCAGCCCGGACCGGGTCAGGTCAGACCAGCCGTGAATCCCAAAGGGATTGCCTGGCCGGACCACGAGGACAATCGGGCTGCAACTGATGACTCCCTCTTGCGGAAAGGTATGCCAATCGGTCTCTACCATGTTGTTGATGCGCAGCCAGGTCGCATGCTGTTCGCTAGAAAAGATGGCAATGTCGCCTGCTCCCCCGGCGATAATGCTGTCGGCTACCTGTTCAGAGCTTGTAAAGACTCCCTGAAAGGTCACGGCCTGGCCTGTCCGCTCCCGCCACTCGTTCTGAAATGCGGGGAAGAGGCCATCGGTCATGACCTCTTCCCCGATGCTAAAGCTGTGGACGACGATGGTGCGGTTGACCTCTGTCGCCTGACCACCGTCCGTCATGCCCTGGCATCCACAGGCCAGCAGGGCGAGCAAGGCCAGTACAGCGGTGAGCGAGCTAACCGTAATCGATTTCCGGCTGTCCATTGACAACTCCTCAATCACGTCAGTGAGACAGGGTAGTCGGCTGTGCGCTCCGGTATTGCTGGGCGGAGCGCTCGCCCATCTTTTCCCGCGCCATCCTGACCAGTCCGGCGATCACCATCGCCCACACCAGCGCGGGAGCAAATGATATCACAACGACGCCGATAACGAGCGCGATCACGACCTGCAGTGTTTCCATTTCATCCCTCCTTACTCCCAAGCAGAGTAGACCTTATAGAAATATCTTGCCTTCCTGGGGCTTTTCGATCTGGCGGCTCTTGCGGACATATTCTCGGGTGATCTGGGTGATCCCGCTGACGACCATCAGCCACACCAGGAAGGGAGCGAAGAAACAAACCACAATCCCCACGACCAGGGCAATGACTGCTTCTAGACTGTACATCTCGCCACCTCCTAGTATCATGCATTATGTGGGAAGGGGCAGTTCGCGGTACACTATAGACGGGCCAGGCATCGACCACAAAGAGGCCATAG